>JAUMWR010000032.1 GCA_030529545.1 Buchananella hordeovulneris | reverse complement strand
ATGTTGGGCGACAAGAAGTCGGGGGTTCTTGTCGCCCAGGTGGGCTTCTTGTCGCCGAGGTTGTGGTGTTGTCCCCCAGCTGGAGTCAGTAGGAGTGGCTGAGTGGCGGATTGCCGAGCTCGGCCATCCTCCGGCAGGGACGCAGAGCTGGGCAGCTCGGCGTGGCCAGGTCGGGCGCGTGTTCGTCTCTACTGCCGCTCGCCACATCGCTTCCAGGCCGGCGTGGCCAGCCTGGGCGCGTGGGCAGGCTCACCCGCAAAGCCGCTAGTAGGCGTGGGAGAATTGCGGGCGTGTCCAAGGCCCCCCGCGTCATCATGCGCTCTCGCTACGCCCTCGCCGGGCCGGTGGTGGTTGCGCTCGCGTGCGTCGTGGTCTGGTACATCCAGCTCCGCCACGGCGGGCTGACTGAGCTTGCCACGGACGGCGTGGTACCCCTGGGCATCCTCGTGGCTCTGACCATCTGGTGGCTATGGCCCGTGGTGGTCCTGGACTCCGGTGGTCTGCTCGTGCGCAACCTCCTGCGCACGCACATCATCCCGTGGGGCGCCTACGAGGGCGTCGAAACCCGCTGGGCCCTGAAGATCCTGGTCAAGGGCCGCCGTCCCATCACCGCTGCGGCGTGCGCCGCGACCGGCGGCATCACCCGCCGCGACCACGTGGTGCCGGAAATCCCGGACATCTACTTCTACAGTGAGCTGCCTGAGCTGCGCTTTGGCGCGGACTCCCGCGCCGCCGGCCTGCTGATCGACCGTCGCTCGCCGCGCTGGCAGGAAGACGGCCCCGGGCCTCGCGTGAAGACCAACGCCACCAACTCCCAGAACACCGAGGTGTGCTCATCCTGGAACTGGGCAGCCCTCGCCGTGCTTGCCGCTGCCCTGGCAGCCATCGCCTTCCGCATTTACAGCCTCTAGCCGACCGCACCCCGCCGGCAAGGAGGACGGAGTGAGCGGGAACGTCGGCCAAAAAGAAATATCGGCCACAAACCGGCCAAAACGCCCCGCCTCAGCGGGCACGCCAACCGGTGCGCGCCCAGAATGGTGGGAAGAGAAAAAAGACCAAAAAGTGGGCGCAGTACCGCCCAAACGAGCAAGGAAACCAATGCCCCAACGCGAAAACCTGCGCAACGTAGCAATCGTCGCCCACGTGGACCACGGCAAAACCACCCTCGTGGACGCGATGCTCTGGCAAGCGGGCGCATTCAAGGCCCACGACGCGGAGAAAGCAGGCGAACGCGTCATGGACTCCGGTGACCTTGAGCGCGAAAAGGGCATCACCATTTTGGCCAAGAACACGGCCATCCACTACACCGGCCCGGCCGCCCAGGCGCGTGGCTTGAGCGAGGGCGTCACCATCAACGTGATCGACACGCCCGGGCACGCCGACTTCGGTGGCGAGGTAGAACGCGGCCTGTCGATGGTGGACGGCGTGGTGCTGCTGGTGGACGCCTCCGAGGGGCCGCTGCCGCAAACCCGTTTCGTGCTGCGCAAGGCGCTGGCCGCCCGCCTGCCCGTCATCATCGTCGTGAACAAGGTGGACCGCCCCGACTCTCGCATTACCGAGGTGGTGGGTGAGGCCACTGACCTCCTGCTGGGCCTGGCCAGCGACCTGGCGGACGAGGTCGAGGTAGACCTGGACGCCCTCCTGGACGTGCCGGTCATCTACGCCTCCGCCAAGTCCCAGCGGGCAGACACCGTCCAGCCCGCTGACGGTGCCCTGCCTGCCAACGAGGACCTGGAGCCATTGTTCGCCACCATCCTGGACCGCATCCCCGGCCCCACCTTCGAAGAGGGGGCGCCGCTGCAGGCCCACGTCACCAACCTGGACGCCTCCCCGTTCTTGGGGCGCCTGGCGCTGCTGCGCATCCACAACGGCACCCTGAAGAAGGGGCAGAACGTCTCCTGGTACCGCCAGGACGGCACCTCCCAGACCGTGCGGATCTCCGAGCTGCTGCGCACGGTGGCGCTGGAACGCGTGCCCGCCCTCGAGGCCCATGCTGGCGACATCGTGGCAGTGGCGGGCATTGAGGACATCATGATCGGCGAGTCCCTGGTGGACACCGAGGACCCGCGCCCGCTGCCGCTCATCACCGTGGACGACCCGGCGATCTCCATGACCATCGGTATCAACACCTCCCCGCTGGCCGGTCGCGTCAAGGGCGCGAAGGTCACTGCGCGCCAGGTGAAGGACCGCCTGGACCGCGAGCTGGTGGGCAACGTCTCTCTGCGTGTGCTGCCCACCGAGCGTCCCGACGCCTGGGAAGTCCAGGGCCGTGGCGAGCTGGCGTTGGCGATCCTGGTGGAGCAGATGCGCCGGGAGGGATTCGAGCTCACCGTGGGCAAGCCCCAGGTGGTGACCAAGACCGTGAACGGTCAGGTCCTAGAGCCGGTGGAGCGCATGACCATCGACGTGCCGGAGGAGCACCTGGGCGCGGTCACCCAGCTCATGGCTGCCCGTAAGGGCCGCATGGAGACGATGACCAATCACGGCACTGGCTGGATCCGCATGGAGTTCCTGGTGCCCGCGCGGGGCCTGATCGGCTTCCGCACGCGCTTCCTGACGGAGACGCGCGGCACCGGCATCGCTTCTTCAATCGCGGAGGGCTACGAGCCGTGGGCCGGCACCATCGAGCACCGCAACACGGGTTCCCTGGTGGCGGACCGTGCCGGCGCGGTCACCCCGTACGCGATGATCAACCTGCAGGAGCGCGGCTCCTTCTTTGTGAAGCCGACCTCCCTGGTCTACGAGGGCCAGGTGGTGGGGGAGAACTCCCGCAACGAAGACATGGACGTCAATATCACCAAGGAGAAGAAGCTGACCAACATGCGCTCCTCCACGGCGGATTCGTTCGAGAACCTGATCCCGCCGCGCACCCTGACCCTCGAGGAGTGCCTGGAGTTCGCTGCCGAGGACGAGTGCGTGGAGGTCACGCCGGAGGATGTGCGCATCCGCAAGGTGGTCCTGGACGCCACCGAGAGGGCGAAGATCGCTGCGCGCAAGCGGCGTGGGTGAAGCTGGCATGACCGGAGTCGGGCAGATAGAGCAGGTTGCTGCAGCGCAGGCCCTGGAGGCTAAGCCGCGGGCGCGCTGGCCCTGGATCGCGGCGGGCGCTACCGTCGCGGCGCTGGGGGCGGGCTACGTGGGCTTGGCTTACGCTCTGGCCGGCACTATGCCGACCAATTTGACCGTGAGCGGGGTGCCGGTGGGCGGCCTGGACTTTGCGGCTGCCTCCCAGAAGGTGGAGGCGGCGCTGGCGGGCCGGCTGCAGGAGCCGCTGGCGCTGGTGGTCGGCTCCCGCGAGGCGCAGCTGGTGCCCGCGGAGGCGGGTTTGGGTTTCGACGTTCCCGCCACGCTGGCCCCCTACGACGGTCTGTCTTTCTCCCCGGTGGTGATGTGGCACCGCGTGACCGGCGGGAGCGCCATTGACGTGGAGACGACGGTCGATGCCGCCGCCCTGACTAGCGCGGTTGAGCAGGTGGCCGACGCTCTCACCACTGCCCCCACAGAGGGCGCTATTTCTCTGGCTGCCGCCGAGGTCGAGGTGAGCCCGGTGAAGGCCGGGCTGGCACCGGACGTGCCGGCCAGCGTGGAGGCGCTGGGGGCCAATTGGATGCTCTCCACGCGCCAGGAGCTGCCTGGCGTGGCGGTAGCACCGCAGGTAGCGCAGGAGGAGATTGACCGGGCGGCGGCGGAGGCGAAGGTGGTGCTGGGCGCTGCGGTCACGCTCCAGGTGGAGGGCCAGGCTCTGCAGTTGCCACCGGAGAAGCTGGCGGAAGTGGTCAGCTACGTCCCTGCGGAGGACAAGCTGGTTGTCCAGGTGGATGGGGAAGCGATCTCCACCCATTTTGCGGCGCAGCTGGCGCCGCTGACCGTGCAGCCGGTGGACGCCAAAGTGCAGATCGAGAACGGGGCGCCGCGGATTGTCCCGGCCCAGGACGGCAAGAAGGTGGAGGCCGCAGACATCGCCGCAGTAGTGGCCAAGGCCGTGGTGTCCAACCAGGACCGCAATGCGCCGGTGACGCCCACGGTGGTTTCCGCCAAGTTCTCCACGGCCGACGCGGAGGCTTTGGGAATCAAGGAGAAGATCGCAGACTTCTCCACCCCGCTCACCTGGGAGACGCGGCGCACGCAGAACATCGCTAGGGGCTCGGAGCTCATCAACGGCGTGATCGTGCCGGCGGGGGAGACATTCTCCCTGGAGCAGGCGTTGGGTGAGGTGGATTCCCACACGGGCTTTGTGGACGCCGGGGTGATCTTGAACGGCTCTCACGTGGACTCCATGGGTGGCGGGCTGTCCCAACTTGCCACTAACGTCTTCAACGCCGGCTTCCTGTCCGGTTTTGTGGACGTGGAGCACCGACCGCACACCGAGTACCTATCTCGCTACCCGGAGGGACGCGAGGCGACCCTGTGGACGGGCCACCTGGACGTGAAGTGGAAGAACGACACCCCGTACGCGGCGCTTATCGAAGCAGGCGTGACGGACGGGGAGGCCTGGATCCGCATTTGGTCCACTAAGTATTGGAAGGTGGATTTCACCACCTCGGAGCGCTATAGCTACCGGGCGCCCACCCGGGTGGAGGTGTTCACCAAGCCGTGCGAGCCGCACGAGGCTGGCGCGCCGGGCTTCTCAGTGACGGTGACGCGCACGCGCAGCCACGGCTCGGTCTCCGAGACCCAGGAGTGGGAGACCCACTACCACGCGGTGAACGAGCTGGTCTGCAAGTAGCTACTTGGGGGCCTCCACTTTGCGCCCCACGATCATCTGGCTGGCGTGGACGCGCACGTCGCCGCGGCGGGAGCGCACCACCACGCCGTGGAGGCTCGTTTCAATTAATTCACCCGCCACCTCTTGCAGATTTCCGTTCTCCCGGTAGAGGAGGGTTACGCGGTCTCCGGCGCGCCATTCCAACCAAGGCAGCCGGGGTGGCGTAGCTGACTGCTGCGAGAAGTTCATGGTGGGGGATAATAAGAGCTAGTGGAACGAAACCGGAGAGGAAACACCTCATGACCTACGTCATCGCCCAGCCATGTGTGGACGTCAAGGACCGCGCGTGCGTTGACGAGTGTCCGGTGGACTGCATCTACGAGGGCGAGCGTTCCCTCTATATTCACCCGGACGAGTGTGTGGACTGCGGCGCCTGTGAGCCGGTGTGCCCCACGCTGGCGATCTTCTACGAGGACGATTTGCCGGAGGAGTGGAGCGACTACTACCGGGCCAACACGGACTTCTTCTCGGAGATCGGTTCTCCCGGCGGTGCGGCCACGGTGGGTAAGTACGACCACGATGACGCGATGATTGCGGCGCTGCCGCCGCAGAACGAGCAGTACAAGGCTGAGCACGGTATCAGCTGATGACTGTGCTGCCCCGTCCGCTGCCGCTGCCGGAGTTTCCCTGGAACACGTTGGTGCCCGCCCAGGAGCGGGCTAAGAGCCACCCGGGTGGGTTGGTGGACCTCTCTGTGGGGACGCCGGTCGATTCCAGCCCGCGGGTGGCGCGGGAGGCGCTTTGCGCCGCCGCCGACGCGCCGGGCTACCCGCTGACGGTGGGGACTACCGCGGTGCGAGCGGCCATTTGCGGTTGGTTTTCCCGTAGGCGCGGAGTGGAGCTGACCCCGGCCCAGGTGATCCCTACGATCGGCTCCAAGGAGGCGGTGGCTCTGTTGCCGCTGCTGCTGGGGGCGGGTGCCGGGGATACGGTGCTGCACCCGGAGATGGCTTATCCGACTTATGACGTGGGGGCGCGTTTGGCGGGCGCCCGCCCGGTGCCGGTGGGCGATGACCCGGTCGAGTGGCCCGCTGCCGAGATGGTTTGGCTCAACAGCCCGGGCAATCCGCACGGACATGTGCTGGATGTTGCCCAGTTGCGCGCGATCGTGGCGTGGGCGCGGGAGTACGGCGCCGTGGTGGTGAGCGATGAGTGCTACGCCGAGTTGGCTTGGGAGGTGGACGACGTTCCTTCCCTGCTGGATCCCCGGGTGACCGACGGCGACCTGACGGGCCTGGTTGCCCTCTACTCGCTGTCCAAGCAGTCGAGCCTGGCCGGTTATCGCGCCGCGATGATGGCGGGCGACGCCGCAGTGCTGGCCGCCGTGGTGGAGGGTCGCAAGCACTTGGGAATGCTGGTGCCTGCGCCGGTCCAGGCGGCGCTGGTCGCCGCGCTGAACGATGACGAGCACGTCGATGTTCAGCGGGAGGTCTACCGCCGCCGCCGCGACGTGCTGAAGCCTGCGGTGGAGGCTGCTGGCGTCGAGGTGGACCCGGCAAGCCGGGCCGGCCTTTACCTATGGGGCCGCGTGCCCGGCCTGAACGGGCGCGAGCTGGTTGACCGCTTTGCGGAGCTGGGCATCTTGGTGGCGCCGGGCGATTTCTACGGCGACAAGGCCGTGGATTACGTGCGGATTGCACTCACCGCCAGTGACGAGCGGATTGACGCGGCCGTCGAGCGGTTGGCCGGGGTGCGATTCTCCGGCTAGGCCGGAGCCTGCCCGCGCAGGGCAGCGGGTGGCAGAGCTGCCGCCTATCGCCCCAAAGGCTGGGCGAAGAGGCGCCCAGATTCTGCAACTCTATGCAGCGGGCTCGCCTTGCCGCTACAGTGATTGAAGCCACTGGGACCTTGTGCCCAGAGAAGAGAGTTCGCCCACTGGGCGGCGACAGCAAAGAGGAAGCATGTCTGAGATCGAAGAGACCCCCCAGACCACCCGCCCCGACGGCCAGCTCACGGTGGGCGAAACAGTGCTCCACCTGCCTCGTGTTACTGCCACTGAGGGCAGCGATGGCTTGCAGATCGCGCCGCTGCTGAAGGAGACGGGGCTTATCACGCTGGACCCGGGTTTCATGAACACGGCCCCGGCCGCGTCCTCGATCACCTACATCGACGGCGATGCGGGCATCCTGCGCTACCGCGGCTACCCGATCGAGCAGTTGGCCAAGCAATCCTCCTTCCTGGAGGTGGCTTACCTGCTGATCTTCGGTGAGCTGCCGGACGCCGCCACCCTGGAGGCCGTGATCCGTCGCATCAAGCGCCACCGGCTGCTGCACGAGGACTTCAAGGCTTTCTTCACCGCCTTCCCGGCCAACGGCCACCCGATGGCGATTCTGCAGGCCGGTATCGCGGGCCTGGCCACCTACTACCAGCAGACCCTGGACCCCAAGGACCCCCAGCAGGTCGAGCTGGCCACCGTGCTGCTTTTGGCCAAGGTGCCCACCATGATCAGCTACATTGCCAAGCGCGCGGCGGGCCTGCCGCTGCTCTACCCGGACAACCAGCGCTCCTACGTCGAGGACTTCATCCGGATGACGTTCGGCCTGCCCTACCAGAGCTACGACATCGACCCGGCTCTGGTGAAGGCCCTGGACATGCTGCTGATCCTGCACGCGGACCACGAGCAGAACTGCTCCACCTCGACGGTGCGCCTGGTCGGTTCTTCTAACGCCAACATGTACGCCTCCGTGGCCGCCGGTGTGGGCGCGCTCTCCGGCCCGCTGCACGGTGGTGCCAACGAGGCCGTGCTGCGCATGCTGCGTCAGATCAACGAGTCCGACATGACGGTGGCGGACTTCATGAAGAAGGTGAAGAACAAGGAAGACGGCGTTCGCCTCATGGGCTTTGGGCACCGCGTCTACAAGAACTACGACCCGCGTGCGGCCTTGGTCAAGGAGACCGCGCACGACGTCCTCTCCCGCCTGGGGGCGCGCGACAACCTACTGGACATCGCGATGGAGCTCGAGGAGATCGCGCTCAACGACGACTACTTCATCGAGCGCAAGCTCTACCCGAACGTGGACTTCTACACAGGCCTGATCTACAAGGCCATGGGCTTCCCCACCAAGATGTTCACCCCGCTGTTCGCGCTCGGCCGCCTGCCGGGCTGGATCGCCCAGTATCGCGAGCTGATCAACGACCCGACCACCCGCATCGGTCGTCCGCGTCAGGTCTACACCGGCTACGCCAAGCGCGACTACGTTCCGCTGCGTGAGCGCGTAGCCAAGGACTGAGCGCTCTCCAGCTAAGCGTTGGGCCCCGGGACCATTTCGAATGGTCCCGGGGCCCAACGCTTAGCTCCCTAGCCGGCCGGCCCTTCGGGGCAGACCTGAGCCAAAGCGGCCCCGGGGGAGCGAAGCTAGCCGGCTCCCTCCCTTCCCCTTTGCAGATCCAGGTTCACGCTTGGGCAACGGGCTCTGGCGCGCGGTGTGCAGGGGAAGCGTGTGGCGTTGGCCGGGGCTGCATGTTTTGGGGTAACGCTGTAACGTCGGGCAGCAGCAGAGAAAAGGGTTGGGGCCAGTGCAAAACAACTGGCCCCAACCCCTGGAAATGCCCAGATCAGCTGTTTTCGCCGGGCATCTCGATACCGCGGCCGCCGCGCGCCAGTGCTTCCACGGCACCGGTGACGGAGTTACGGCGGAAGAGCACGTTAGAGGCACCGCTCAGCTCACGGGCGGAGACGATCTTCGGATCCCGGAACAGGCCGTGCTGACCGGGAACCACGCCGCCGGTGGGCAGGAGAGAGACCTTGTGGCCGGCGGTCAGGTAGAGACCTGCCTCCACTACGCAGTCGTCGCCGAGCGCGATGCCCAAACCGGAGTTAGCGCCCAGCAGACAGCGCTCGCCGACACTCACGCGTTGTCCCCCGCCGCCCGAGAGCATGCCCATGGTGGAGGCACCACCACCGATGTCGGAGCCATCGCCGATGACGACGCCTTGCGAGATGCGGCCCTCAACCATCGAGACACCGAGCGTGCCGGCGTTGTAGTTGACAAAGCCCGCGTGCATGACCGTGGTGCCCTCGGAGAGGTAGGCGCCCAGGCGCACGCGATCGCCGTCACCGATCCGCACGCCAGAGGGGACCACGTAGTCCACCATGCGCGGGAACTTGTCGATGCTGCGGACGTCCACCGCCCCGTACTTGCGGCGCAGGCGCAGGCGGGTCTCCTCAAAACCGTCCACCGGGCACGGTCCAACAGACGTCCACACCACGTTGGCCAGCCGGGAGAAGATCCCATCCAGGTTCAACGTGTTGGGCTTGACCATGCGGTGGGACAGCAGGTGGAGGCGCAGGTAGGCGTCCGCCGTGGACTGCGGGGCGTCGTCCAGGTCCACCTGGGTGCGCACCACGGAGGTGTAGACCCCGCGGGCTTCATCCTTGGTCTCCATTGAGGTCAGGCTCGCCAGCAATTCGCTGCCGGCTTCCTGCGGCTGCGCGCCCAGCTTCGGCGCCGGGTACCAAACATCCAAGGTCTGGCCAGACTGGGAGATCGTGGCGAGGCCATAGCCCCAAGCGAGTCGTGAAGTCATGCAGCCAGTCTATTGGCACCCCCAGCCGGCACGCTTGGCATAGCAATACCTGGACAAGGCCGCTCCCGGCGACGCGGGCGGCAGCCCTCAGCTGCCCTGGCGGGGAATCGTGCGGGGCGAAGCTACCACGGCCCCGGCGTTGCGGCACCGCAGGGCCAGCCCCTTATCCGCCGTCAGGACCACCACGTGGCGGCCCGGAATGGCGGCCTCGGTGGCGACGTGGGCGGCGATAACGTCGTCCCCCTCGCCTGCGGCCTCCACCACCCACAGGCGCGCGCCAAAGGGGGAGAAGATCTCACCTGGGAAGCCGGCCGGCTTGGCTTTGCCCTCCAACACCACCAGCACGTCGGGGTACCAATGGTCGCCCGGCAACCTCAGCGCCTCTGCGGCAAAGCCGGCCGCCAGCGCCCGGGCGCAGTCCTCCAGCAGGCGCTCGGCCGCCCCCGCGCGGTCCTTCCACCACCCATCCGGGCGGGAACCCACCACGTTGGCGGCGTCCACCACTACTAGCGGGCGGCGCACCATGCTCGCCAGCTCCGCCGCCACCGAGCGCAGCGCAGGGAGCACCTCCCCGTCTTCCTCCCCGGGCCAGACGAACTCGATGGCCAGGGACTCCCAATCCTGCGGCGCCAGCAAGTCGGCCACCTCCGGCTTGGCGAGCTCAGCCACGACGGTCGTGTAGGACCACGTCTGGTTGGCCGGGCCCGGGTGAACCAGCTTGCGCCAGCCCCACACGCGCGTAGAGCCCGCCGGCAGCCCGGTCTCCTCCCCGGTCTCCCGCAGCGCAGCGCTCACCGCGCTCTCTCCGGCGTCCCGGGCGCCTCCCGGCAGCCCCCACATGCTGCCCAGGTGCGTGCCGGGCGCGCGCAGCTGCCCCAAATACTGGTGGGGCAGCTGCGCGGAGTGCGGCTTGGGCTTGACCAGCATCGCCGGCGTGGGCGGCTGCTTGACTGCGGGCTTTGCCTGCTCGCGCCACAGGTAGAGGCCGGCGGCTCCTAGGAGCCCCCAATGCCTCTTTCCGCAGGCGCAATCGAGCCAGCCATCCGCTGCGTGTCTAACCACGGTTCCAGCCTAGCCAGCTTGAGGCGCCCAAGCGGGTTAGTTGTCGATTTCGCAGATGGCCGCGCCGACGGAAAGCTGGTCTCCCACCTTCGCGGTGAGGCCGCTGACCACGCCCGCGCGAGGGGCCTTGATGGGCTGCTCCATCTTCATCGCCTCGATGACGACCAGCACCTGGCCCTCCTCCACGGCGGCCCCGTTCTCCACCTCCACGCCAATCACGGTGGCCTGCATGGGGCAGGTGACGGCACCGGGGGAGGCCGGGCCGCGGCGCGGCGCGCGACTGGGGCGGGCGGTGCGCGTCTTGACCGGGCCACCCGCAGCCGGGCGGGGGGTGAGCAGCGCGGCGGGGAGGATGACCTCCAGGCGCTTGCCGCCCACCTCGACCACCACGCGCTCGGTGGGGTTCTCCTCCTCCGGTCCCACGGCGGGCTCGGCGTTGGCGAGAGAGTCCATGAGGTTCAAGTTCCCGGCGTCAATCCAGGTGGTGTCCACTCCCAACCGGTCGGTGCCCACGAACTCGGGGTGCTCCAGGATGGCGCGGTGGAAGGAGAGGGTGGTGGCCAGGCCGGTCACGCTCATCTCTCCCACGGCGCGGCGGGCGCGGGCCAGGCAGGCCTGGCGGTCGTGGCCCCAGACGATCACCTTGGCCACGAGGGAGTCGAACATGCCGGAGAGCTCGTCTCCCTGCGCAATGCCCGCATCCACCCGCACGCCGGGGCCGCCGGGCCACACGATCTCGGTCGCCCGCCCGGGGGTGGGCAGGAAGCCACGAGAAGGGTCCTCGGCGTTGATGCGCATCTCGATCGAGTGGCCCCTGATCTCGGCGCGATCGTAGCCCAGCTCCTCGCCGGCGGCCAGGCGGATCTGCTCGCGCACCAGGTCGATGCCGGTGATCTCCTCGGAAACGGGGTGCTCCACCTGCAAACGCGTGTTGACCTCGAGGAAGCTGACCAGTCCATCGGCGGCCACCAGGAACTCGCAGGTCCCGGCGCCCACATAGCCGGCGCGGCGCAGGATGGCCCGCGAGGACTCGTAGATCACGCGCTCCTGTTCCGGCGTGAGGAACGGGGCGGGCGCCTCCTCCAGTAGCTTCTGGTGGCGCCGCTGCAGCGAGCAGTCGCGGGTGGAGACCACGGCCACGTTGCCATGAACGTCGGCCAAGCACTGCGTCTCCACGTGGCGGGGGCGCTCCAGGTAACGCTCCACGAAGCACTCGCCGCGCCCAAACGCGCCGATCGCCTCGCGGGAGGCGGACTCGAAGGCCTCCACTACCTCCTCGCGCTTGCGGGCCACGCGCAGGCCGCGCCCGCCGCCACCGAAGGCGGCCTTGATGGCCACGGGCAGCCCGTACTGGTCCACGAAGTCCAGCACTTCCTGTCCGTCGGCGACTGGCCCGGGGGTGCCGGGGGCGAGCGGCGCGCCCACCTCGGCGGCGATCTTGCGGGCCGTGACCTTATCTCCCAGGGCCTCGATGGCCGCCGGCGGCGGACCGATCCAGGTCAGTCCGGCGGCGATGACGGCGCGCGCAAAGTCAGCGTTCTCGGCGAGGAAGCCGTAGCCAGGGTGCACTGCCTGCGCCCCGGAGCGCTCGGCCACCTCCAGCAGGGCGGGAATGTTCAGGTAGGTGTCTGCTGCCCGCGCGCCCGGCAAGGCGTAGGCCTCGTCCACGCTGCGCGTGTGGAGGGCGTCGCGGTCGCCGGAGGCGTAGACGCCGATCGAGCGGATACCAGAGTCCTTGCAGGCGCGGGCAACGCGCACCGCGATCTCGCCTCGGTTGGCGATGAGGACGGAGGTGGGCAGCACAGTCATGGGTTCAACCTAGCCGGGCGTTGTGGACTAGTCACAACCATTTGGGGATGGCGCGGGTTGATTCTCGTGCGACTACAACAATCCCCGGAGCTATCGGGAGGACTCCCACAAAGCGGGCCACGCGACGCCCACCTCTATGAGGAGACGGCGCAGGAGGGGCAGTGAGATTCCTACAACTCCGTGGTGGTCGCCCTCGACGCCCTCGACGAACGCGCCGCCCAGCCCATCGATGGTGAAAGAGCCAGCCACGTGGAGCGGCTCGCCGGTTGCCACGTAGGCGTCGATCTCCGCGTCCGCCAGGCGCGCGAAGTTGATCTTGGTGGCCGACGTTCCGCCCGCCTGCACGTCCACTGCGCCTGTCCCCGGGGCGGGAGCCGGCCCGCAGGCGGCGGGGGAGGCCAGGCCGGCGGGGAGGTAGTGGACGCTGTGGCCCGTGTAGAGAACGGCGCTGTGGCCGGAGAGCTGACGCAGGCGCTCGCGGGCCTCGGCGGCGTCGGCGGGTTTGCCCACCACCTGGCCGCCGAACTCGAGCATCGAGTCGCAGCCGACCAGCACCGTGGGCCGGTGCGGGTCGAGCCCAGCCAGCGGGGCGTCGGCCGGACCGGCCTGCCCAGCCGGCGTTATCGGAGAACCGGCCGCAGCCACGGACAGGGCGGCAACGACGTCGGCGGCCTTGGCCTCGGCCAGCGCCTGCACCTGCTGGGCGGGGCCGGCGCCCGGGGTGGCGGCCAGCAGAGCGTCCAGCACGGCGTCCTCGTCCACCTTGCTCACGCGCACCAGCGGGTGCAGCCCCGCGTTGCGCAGGGTGGTCAGGCGCGCCGGGGAGGCGGAGGCCAGCACGAGCTGAACGCGCGTGACCGGCCCGCCCGCCCCGGCGGCGCCGCGTGGCGTCACTGCAGGGCCTCGCGCAGCACGTCGAGGCCCACCCCGCCCAGGCGTAGGGCGCGGGTGTGGAACTCCTTCAGGTTGAAGGCAGCCCCCTCGCGCTGCTCGTGGGCGGCGCGCAGCTCGAGCCACAGCTTCTCGCCCAGCTTGTAGGAGGGTGCCTGGCCCGGGTAGCCCAGGTAGCGGTCGAGCTCGAAGCGCAGGAAGGAATCGGCCATGGCCACGTTGTGCCGCAGGAAGGCCCACGCGACGTCGGCGTCCCACACCTTGCCCACGCCGGTGGGCATCAGCCCGGCGCGCTCGAGGACCGGGTCTACCTCCAGGCCCAGGTGAACGCCGGTGTCCAGCACCACGCGGGCGGCGCGCAGGCGCTGGCCGTCCAACATGCCGAAGTAGTCGGCCGGGTCGGAGAGGAAGCCCAGCTCCTCCATCAGGCGCTCGGCGTACAGGGCCCAGCCCTCGCCGTGGCCAGAAACCCAGCAGGCCAGGCGGCGCCAGCTGTTGAGGGTGTCGCCCATGGCCACGGCTGTGCCGAGCTGCAGGTGGTGGCCGGGAACGCCCTCGTGGTAGACGGTGGTCTTTTCCTGCCAGGTGGCGAAGGTGTTCTCGCCCGGGGGCACGGACCACCACATCGCCCCGGCGCGGGAGAAGTCCGCCGACGGCGGCGTGTAGTAGATGCCGCCCGTGCCGGAATTGGCGATCTTGCAGTCCAGACGGTGCAGCTCTGCGGGGATATCGAAGTGCTCGCCGGCCAGCGCCGCGATAGCGGCGTCGGAGGTCTGCTGCATCCACTCCTGCAGCGACTTGGTGCCGTGCAACTGCCGTGCCGGGTCAGTGTTCAGCGCCTCGATGGTCTGGGCCACCGTGGAGCCGGGGGAGAGCTGGGCGGCCACCCGCTGTTGCTCAGCGTCAATTCGGGCCAGCTCCTCGATGCCCCAGGCGTGGGCCTCGCGGGCGTCCACCTTGGCCCCGAGGAAGGTGCGCAGGGCCAGGGCGTAGGCCTCCTCGCCCACGCCGTCGCGCTCCGCCCCGGCGGGCAGCAACTCCTGCAGGTCCTGCGCCAACTGGGAGTAGCCCGCGCGCGCTGCCTCAATGCCCGCCAGCAGGTGCTCCTTGGCCGCGCCCTCCAGGCTGGCGGCCAGCGGTGCCAGGGCCCCGAAGGACGAGGCCTGCCCGGCGGCCTCCTGGGCCTGACCGATGCACTTTTCCACCTGGCGCTTGGCGGCCAGGGTGCCGCGAGCAGCGCGCTCGCGCAGCGCCTCGGTGTAGCTGGCCAACGCGCCCTGCACACCGTGCAGTCGCTGCGCGATCACCTCCGCGTCTGCGGCGCTCTGCTGCGGCATCAGGTCAAAGACGTCCCGAATGCTCTGTAGAGGGCTGTCCAGCACGTTGAGATCGCCAAAGCCCCAGCCGGCCTCGTGCCGGTCGAGCTCGACTCCCAGGCGCTCGCGCATGGCGGCCACCGTGACCCGGTCCACGTCGTCCACTGGCTCCACGCCGTCCAGCTTGGCCAGCGTGGCGGCGTTGAGATCCCGAATCGCCTGCTGGCCGGCGGGGGAGAAGTCGTCCCAGTCGCGGTCGTGGCCCGGCAGCCCCACCATCGTGGCGAAGGTAGGGGAAACGGGGAGCAGCGCGCTGAGGTAGTCCTCAGCGATGGCATCGATAGGGGTGGGCTGACGCTTTGCACTCATGGCGCAACAATACGCCCTGCCCTCGAAGCGCCGCGTGGCGCCGGTCCCTGGCGCGCGGGGCTAGCGCCTGCGCGGCGCTCGTCGAGGAGGTGGGGGAGGAACAGCGCCCGCCACGCGGGGCTAGCGGCCGGCCAGGTGCCAGCCGCCGGCGTAGCGCGGCCCCACGGCACCGCGCGTCAGCCGCGCCCGGTTGCTCCAGGCGCTGGGCCTGCCCGCCTGGCGGTGGGAGGTGTCCTGGTGGGCCTCGGCTGCGGACTGCAACGCCGTAATGGAGGCCACCACGGCCGCCAGCTCCGCCTCGCTCGGTGCCCCGCGCACCACTCGCAGCGCGTTCACAGCGGGATGTTCCCGTGCCGGCGCACAGGCGAGGCCACGCGCTTGGTCTCCAGCGCCCGCAGGGCCGCCACCAACTGGGCGCGCGTCTGGCTGGGCTTGATGACCGCGTCCACGAAACCCCGGCGGGCGGCCTCCCAGGGGGAAACCAGCTTCTCCTCGTAGGCTTCGATCAACTCGGTGCGGCGGGCGGCAGCGTCGTCCGCAGAAAGGGTGGCCAGCTCGCGGCGGTGCAAGATGTTCACCGCGCCAGCCGCCCCCATCACCGCCACCTGGGCGGTGGGCCAGGCCAGGTTGATGTCCGCGCCCAGCTTCTTGGAGCCCATCACGATGTAGGCGCCGCCGTAGGCCTTGCGGGTGATCGTGGTGATCAGCGGGACCGTGGCCTCCGCGTAGGCATAGATCAGCTTGGCGCCGCGCCGAATGATGCCGTCCCACTCCTGGGAGGTCCCGGGCAAGAAGCCGGGCACGTCCACGAAGGTCAGCACCGGCAGGTTGAACGCGTCGCACAGGCGCACAAACCGCGCCGCCTTCTCCGAGGCCGCGATGTCCAGCGCGCCGGCCATCACCATCGGCTGGTTGGCCGCGATCCCGACGCTGCGGCCGTCCACGCGCGCGAACGCGGTGATGACGTTGCCGGCGTAGGCGGGCATGACCTCCAGGAAGGAGCCGCCGTCGGCGATGGCCTCCAAGACCTGCGTCATGTCGTAGGGCTGGCTCGCCGATGCCGGCACCAGGGTGTCCAGGTCCACCTCGCCCGGCTCGTCCGGCTCCGTCAGCGGCGGCTCGGAGAGCGTGTTCTCCGGCAGGTAGGAGAGCAGCTCGCGCACGTACTCAAAGGCGTCGTCCTCGTCGTGGGCGGCGTAGTGGGCCACGCCGGAACGCTGGGCGTGCGCGCGGGCCCCGCCCAGCTCCTCCAGTCCCACGTCCTCGCCGGTGACCGCGCGGATCACCTCCGGGCCGGTGATGAACATCTGCGAGGTGCCCTCCACCATCACGGTGAAGTCGGTCAGGGCGGGGGAGTAGACCGCGCCGCCCGCGCACGGGCCCAGGATCACCGAGATCTGCGGGATCACGCCGGAGGCAGCCACGTTGCGGCGGAAGATCTCCGCGAACTGCGTCAGCGCCCCGATGCCTTCCTGGATGCGGGCGCCGCCACCGTCGTTCAGGCCGATCATCGGCACGCCCGTGCGCACCGCCAGGTCCATCACCTTGGTGATCTTCTGCCCGTGGGCCTCGCCCAGCGAGCCACCAAACGCAGTGAAGTCCTGGGAGTAGACGCAGACCCGGCGACCGTCGATCGTGCCGTAGCCGGTGATGACACCATCGCCCGGGAGGGCCTTGGACGCCATGCCAAAGTCGTGGCAGTTGTGCTCCACAAAGGCATCCAGTTCTACAAAGCTGCCCTCGTCCAGCAGGGCCTCTATGCGCTCGCGGGCGCTGCGGCGGCCCTTGGCGCGCTGCTTGGTGCTGGCGGTGTGTTCATGCGCCTCAATCGCAGCGGCGCGGGCCTCCAGTTGCTGGGCAGGGGTGGGGTGCATTCCTTCGCTCACTGTTCCACCGTAACCGCAGCGGGGATCGATTTCAGTCATGACAGCATGACCGCCTCACCGCCCGGCTTTGGAGCTTTCCTCTAAAACTGGGGGTAGGGGCGCAACTGTGGCGGCGTGCCGCCGGGCCCTAGAGTGAGGGCATGAGCGGGGCAAAACTGGTGCAGGTCGAGGAGTGCAACTCCACCCAGGAGATGGCCGTTTCCCTCTATTCCAGCGGGGAGCTGGAGTTGGGCAGCGCCGTGCTGGCCAGGCGTCAAAGCGCCGGGCGCGGCCGACGCGGTCGCCAGTGGACCACCGCAGATTCCGCCCTGGCGCTCACTGTTGTTTTGCCCGCCCCCGCTCGTCAAACGCAGTGGGGGTTGGAGCCGCTGCGGGTGGGGTTGGCCGTCCTGTCCGCCTGCCAGTGCCCCGAGCTGCGCCTGAAGTGGCCCAACGACGTGGTGCTTGGGCTGCCCGGCGTCGGCTCCCCCGGCCCCTGCGGCTGGGGGAACTGGCGCAAACTCGGCGGCATCCTTTGCGAGCTGTCCCAGGCGGACCGCCCGGGCGCCGCCCCGCAGTGGGTGGTGGCCGCCGGGATTGGTATGAATCTGGGCGCATTTGGTGGTGCCACCGAGGTGCAGTCAGTGGCCGACGCTCCCCCCGCCCGCCCGGCAAACGTTCTCACCCTCGCTGCCTCCTTGGCGGGCGGGGCCTCCGTGGCTGCCGGTGACTCCCCGGCCGCCGGTCCTCTCTTGCCTGCGGGGGCCTGCCCGGCAGGGCGCGGGGGAGAAGAGGGTGATGCGGGCGGTGACGGTGCGGGCGCTACTGCCGTCGGCGCTGGCGCGGTGGAGCCGGGGGCGCCCGCCCCCTGGGCCATTAGCGCGGCGCACGCCGCTGCCCTCACCGGCAGCCAGGACCTGGCCCGCCTGGCCGCGACCCCGCGCGCGGAGCTAGCGGCGCGGATAGTGGCCCACCTGGAGCAGAGCGCGGGCACGACAGCGCAGGAACTGGTGCGCGAGTACGCCCAGCACTGCGTCACCCTGGGGCAGCCCGTGCGCGTCCAGCTCTGCCCGGACGGCAGCGCCAGCGCCGGCGACCTGAGCGGCACAGCGGTGGGCATCGCCCCCACCGGCGCCCTCCTGGTCGAAACCGGGGGAGAGGTCAGAGAGGTCAGCGCTGGCGACGTCACCCTGCGAACTGGCCAATAGCTAAGCGTGCTCGCGTATCCGGGCGGCTGCTTTCTCGCTGCGGCGGGAGGAGCGTCGGCCAAATGGTGCCCGTGAGCGGGAACCGGGCGCGCGAGCAGGGCAGAAGCGGCCGCAGGGAGGTAAGGAAGGGGCGCTGAGGTGACGCGCCGCACTCCAAGGAGGTAGCGTAGGGCTAGTGAATAGTGAGCCAGGCAACAAGAAGTCGGTGCGGCCAGCCCCCGTCACCGCAGAATCCCTCTCCGCCTGCCAGTGCAACTGCGTCAGCGGACCCAAGCGCCCGCTCCTCGCTCCCCGGCCCGAGGAGGACTCCCCGGCCAACACCCTCGAGCGGTACGCGCGAAAGCTAATGGGAGAGACCCCGTTAACCATGTCCGAATTCGCCGCCGCCGCCGGCGCCACCCGCGAACAGGCGGAGGACTTCTGGCGCGGAATCGGCCAGGTGGTCTCCCAAACCGAAACCCCCCAATTCGGGGAAATGGACGTCCACGCGCTGCGCACCTACCTCTCCCTGGCCCAGTCCGGGCGGGTAGACCAAGAAACCGCCCGCACCCTCCTACGCGCCTCCCAAACCACCGACCGGCTAGCACTGTGGCAGGTGGAGGCCTACGTCGACTACGTGATCCGCAGCCAGAACTTGGACGACACCACCGCCCGGATCGTCGCCCTAGACCGCATGGAGGAATTCCTGGCGGACTTCGAGGAGCAGCTCCATTACACGTGGCGGCGCCAGATGCTCTCCCTACTCACCCGGATGGACTCCGACTACGCCCGCGCCGGGCTCTCGGAGACCGATGGGCGCACCTACCCGCTGCAACGCACGCTCGGCTTCGTGGACATGGCGGGCTTCTCCCGCCACTCCGCCCGCATCGGGGCCACCGCGCTCGCGGAGCTGATCGGGAAGTTCGAGGCGATCGTGCGGGACCTGATCGCGGCACACGGAGCGCGCATCGTGAAGACGATCGGCGACGCCGTCCTCTACATCGCCGACGACCTCCCCACCGGCACCGAGGTGGCCGTCGCCCTGGTGGAGCGACTCACCCAGACCGAGGGGCTGCTGCCGGTGCGCGCCTCCGTGGTGGAAGGCAGCGTTGTCTCCCGCTTTGGCGACGTTTTCGGGCCCACAGTCAACCTGGCCTCCCGCCTGGTCAATGAGGCCCAGCCTGGACAGTTGCTCACCGACGGGACGACGGCAGCAGCGATCGAACGGAGCATTGGCAAGGACCGCTACAAGCTGGAAAAGCTGGAGAACACAGAGCTACGCGGGATAGGGGAGACCCTGCTGGTTGCAGTGAGCCGGCCGGAGTAAAACGCCATCGCGGCGGAGAGGAATCGCCGCTTTTGCGCGCGCTTTGAGTGCCTTTGGCGTAAGCTGACCCCGTGACTACGGTACTCCTTGTCGAAGACGACCCCGCAATTGCCGAGCCCCTTGCCCGTGCGCTGGGCCGTGAGGGGTATGAAGTTCGCCCGCACGGAACTGGACACGGCGCCATCGAAAACTCCGCCGGAGTTGACCTCGTGGTGCTCGACCTCGGTCTCCCGGACATGGACGGACTGGACGTAGCCCGCCACCTGCGCTCCCAGGGTTCCACCGTGCCGATCCTGATCCTGACCGCCCGCACCGACGAGGTGGACATGGTGGTCGGCTTGGACGCCGGCGCTGACGACTACGTGACCAAGCCATTCCGCCTGGCGGAGCTCTTGGCGCGCGTCCGGGCGCTGCTGCGCCGGGCCGGTGGTGACATCACGGACGAGGATGAGCTGCGTGCGCAGGACGTCCGCGTGGACGTGGCCGCTCACCGCGCCTTCCAGGGCAACCGCGAGCTGCACCTGACCGCCAAGGAGTTCGAACTGCTGCGCGTGCTGGTGCGCGACGCCGGTGCCGTGATTGAGCGCGACGACATCATGCGAGAGGTCTGGGGCTCCGACCCGACCGGCTCCACCAAGACCCTGGACATGCACGTCTCCTGGCTGCGTCGCAAGCTGGGCGATGACGCCACCAACCCGCACTACATCACCACCGTGCGCGGTTTGGGCTTCCGGTTTGAGACCGCCGGTCGCGTGAACTGAGGTGCGCCGCCGGGCCATCCGAATGACCGTCACCGCGGTCTTGGTGGCGGTCCTCATTCTGGGCATTCCCGCCGGCGTCATGGGCGTCATGCAGTCGTGGCGCGCCGAGATCGCCGAGCTGGACGTGCGGGTGGAAAACCTTGCCCTCGTGGTCTCCCGCACCTTGGACGCGGGGCGCGAGGTGGAGCCAGAGATGCTGGACCTGCGCGCCGGCGGTGACACTACCAGCCTGGCGCAGTCATACGTATCCCTGCCCTCGGGCGAGGTTATCGAGTCCAAGGTGCGCATCGAAGGGCCGCTGATCACCCGCACCCACCACACCGCCAACGGGGCGAGCGTGGTCATGTCCATCTCCGCCTACGCCCCGCTCCCCGGGGCGCTCAGCGCGGTGGCCCTGGTGGGCCTGGGAATCGCCGCGGCCTTCCTGGTGGGGCTCGGCGTTGCCCTGCGCCAAGCGCGCAAGATCTCCGCCCCGCTGATCTACCTGGCCGCTGAGGCAGAGCAGATCGGTTCCGGGCAGGTGCGGCCCCAGATCCGCACCTCCGGGATCGAGGAAATCGACCTGGTGCAGGCCGAGCTGGTGCGCTCCGCCGAGCGCGTGGCCGGGCGCATCGCGGCCGAGCGCCAGTTCGCCGCCGACGCCTCCCACCAACTGCGCACGCCCCTGACCGCCCTGTCCATGCGGCTGGAGGAGATCGAGCTGATCTCCGCAGAGGAAGAAGTGCGGGAGGAAGCCCGCCTCTGCCTGGAGCAGGTGGAGCGCCTCACCGGCGTGGTCAGTGAACTGCTGGCCAGCTCCCGCCAAAAGGCCGGCGGCACCACGGAAGCGATCCACCTGGCAGACATCTTTGAGCAGCAGTCCCGCGAGTGGGACGGTCCCTTCGCCGCCGCCGGGCGCGAGCTGCGCTTCGTAGACGAGGTAGGCCTGCCGGTGCTGGCCTCCCCGGGTGCGATCGGCCAGGCCATCGCCACCTTGGTGGAGAACTCGCTCAAGTACGGGGCTGGCACCACCACCGTTTCCACGCGGCGCGCCGCCTCCAAGCGCGGCGTCTACGTCGACGTCACCGACGAAGGCGAGGGCGTGGCCGACGAGGAAGCCGACCGGATCTTCGAGAAGCACGTCTCCTTCCGTGGCGGCACCGGCCTGGGCCTAGCCCTGGCCCGCGATCTCATCGCCGCCGACGGCGGTCGCCTGGAGCTGAGCCAGCGCCGCCCACCAGTCTTCTCCGTCTACCTCAACGCCGTGCCAAAGACCCTGGACCCGGACCTCGTGATGCCGCGCGGTCCGCTCGTCTCGGTGGCTCGCCGCCGCCGCCGCTAAGACCCCTCGGCGCGCCGCGCACGCAGGCGTGCGCCGCTGCCCTCCGTGGATGGGTGGGGTGGCTGCTTGGACAGGTGCGCCGGGCACGCCGATGGGCAGGCGTGGGCGAAACGTCGGGCAAAGACACGCGAAGAAGCGGCGCGTTGAATGAGGGACGCCGGGGGAGCGCCGGCCAAAACACCACGGAAAAGGGGCGTGCTCCAGCGGCGCGCCGGCAGAACGTCGGCCAAAAGAGGCGCAACGAAGCGGGGCGTTAAAGAGGGACGCAAGCTGGACGTCGGGCAGGAACAACCCGGCACAGAGCGGCGGCTACTTGCCGGCCAACGCCTCCTGGCGCTCCTTGGTGGACTTGGCCGGGGCAAACACGATGAACTTGTACGCCAAGTAGCGGAAGATCATGCCCAGCACCAGGCCAACGCCGTTACCGGAGATGTTGTCCGCCAGCGTCGAGGTGAAGTGCAGGACGTAGCGGCTGATGTAGAGACAAGCGGCCGCGATACCGATGCCGATCACATTGATGACCGCGAACTCCACGAACTCGCGCACCTTGTTCTTGCTGCTCTTCTGCGCGGAGAACGTCCAGGCCGCGTTGAGGATCCAAGAAACCACCGTGGCCACGGCGGCGGAGAGAATCTTGGCGCGCACGGACTGACCAATGAACGGCGAGAAGCTGAACTGCGAGAGCAGGTTGAACAGGCCGACGTCCACCACGAAAGCTATGCCGCCGACGATGCCGAACTTGCCAACCTCGAAGAGGCGGCGAGTCCACTTTTCACGCCGGTGGGAAGGGCTGGGCGTCTGTCCGAAGCTGCTCACCCGCGCAAGTCTAGGACACCACCCAATTGCCCGATAACTGACCCGGGTGCGGATGTGAGGGCTATTGCGTCGCGAGCGGGGCAGCCGGGGTGGCCGGGCGCACGGTATGACGCCCCGGGCGGGGCAGGTAGGCTTGATTTCATGCCAACTCTTGCCGTGATCGGAGGCGGGCAGCTCGCCCGCATGATGCACGCACCGGCCACCGCGTTGGGCGTGAAGTTGCAGGTACTTGTGGAAGCCGCCGACGGTAGCGCGGGCAGGGCAATTCCCGGCGCCGTCGTGGGGATGCCGGCGGATGACGCTCAGGTGCGCGCCGTCTGTGCTGGCGCCGACGCCGTCACCTTTGAGCACGAGCACATCCCGCCTTCGCTGTTCGCGGCGGCCGGTGTGGAGGCCCGCCCCGCCCAGGGGGCGCTGCTGTACGCCCGCAACAAGCTGGAGATGCGCCGCCGGCTCACCGAAATCGGGGTGCCCTGCCCCCGGTGGACGCAGGTGGCAAACGCGCAGGAGTTCGCCGACTTCGTGGCCGGCGTGGGAGCCACCGAGGTGGTCGCCAAGACCGCCGTGGGCGGCTACGACGGCAAGGGAGTTGCCGTGGTGAGCGACTACACCCAGATCGCGCCGTGGGTAGACGACCCGGCTTGCGGCGGTGTCCTCCTGGAAGAAAAGGTCAGCTTTGAGCGCGAGCTCGCCGCCCTGGTGGCCCGCCGCCCCTCTGGACAGTGCGTGGCGTGGCCGGTGGCGGAGACCCGCCAGGTGGACGGGGTCTGCGACACCGTGATCGCGCCCGCCCCCGCGCTCAGCGCGGCGCTGGCGGAGCGCGGCGAGGAGATCGCCCGCCTCATCGCCACCGAGCTGGACGTCACCGGCGTGCTGGCCGTGGAGATGTTCCAGGCCGGCGACCGCCTGCTGGTCAACGAGCTGGCCATGCGCCCGCACAACTCTGGCCACTGGAGCATCGACGGCTGCGCCACCTCCCAGTTTGAGCAGCACGTGCGGGCCACCCTGGACCTGCCGCTCGGGCCCACCAGCCTCACCGCCCCGGTTAGCGTGATGGTCAACATCCTGGGCAGCGACGTGGCGGACCCGGCCGCGCGGCTGGGTGAGGTGTTCGAGCGCTACCCGCAAGCCAAGGTCCACCTGTACGGCAAGGAGGTGCGGCCCGGGCGCAAGCTGGGGCACGTGAACGCCACCGGCCAGGACGTAGAGCAGGCTCTCGCTGCCGCGCGCGGCGCGGCGGATTTGATCATGGGAAGGAAGTAGCGATGGTGCAGGTTGGCATCGTGATGGGATCCGACTCCGACTGGGGCGTGATGCGGGAGGCCGCGCTGGCCCTGCAGGAGTTCGGGATCGGGTTCGAAGCGGACGTGGTGAGCGCTCACCGCATGCCCACCGAGATGATCGAGTACGGCAAGCAGGCCGCCGAGCGCGGGCTGAAGGTAATCATCGCTGGGGCCGGCGGCGCCGCCCACCTGCCCGGCATGCTGGCCTCCGTCACCACCCTGCCGGTGATCGGCGTGCCAGTGCCGCTCAAGACCCTGGATGGCATGGACTCCCTGCTCTCGATCGTGCAGATGCCCGCCGGCGTGCCGGTGGCCACCGTGTCGATCGGCGGGGCCCGCAACGCCGGCCTGCTCGCCGCGCGCATGCTGGGCGCCTTTGACCCGGAGATTGCGGGACGGATGGCCCAGTTCCAGGACGAACTGCGCCAGGTGGCGCACAAGAAGGGCGAATCCCTGCGGGCGGAAGTAGCCGCCCTGCGAGGCTAGGAACTAGGCTGGAGAACATGAGCATCCTCGTCACTGGCGGCGCCGGATACATTGGCGCCCACGTCGTTCGTCTGTTGCTGGAGCGCGGCGAGGAGGTGATCGTTGTCGATGACCTCAGCTACGGCAAGGCATCCCGAATTGGCTCCGCCAAGCTCGTGGAGCTGGACCTGGCCACCCCTGAGACGCCCGGCGTCCTGGAGGGCGTGATGCGCGAGGGTAACGTCACCGCAGTGATCCACTTTGCCGCCCGCAAGCAGGTGGGCGAGTCCGTTGCCAAGCCCACCTGGTACTACCAGCAGAACATCGGCGGCATGGCTAACCTGCTGGCCGCCATGGAGGCTGCTGACGTCAAGCAGATGATCTTCTCCTCCTCCGCTGCCGTCTACGGCATGCCCCCCGTTGAGGTGGTCAGCGAGGACATCGTCAAGAGCCCCATCAACCCCTACGGCGAGACCAAGCTGATCGGCGAGTGGATGATGGCCAACTCCGAGCGCGCCTGGGGCCTGAACTGGGCCGGCTTGCGCTACTTCAACGTGGCCGGATCCGGCTGGGATGAGCTGGGTGACCCCGCCACGCTGAACCTGATCCCGATGGTGCTTGACCGCCTGGCGCAGGGCCAGAGGCCCAAGATCTTTGGCACGGACTACCCGACGCCGGACGGCACCTGCATCCGCGACTACATCCACGTGTTGGACCTGGCCAAGGCCCACATCGCTGCCCTGGACGCGCTGAGCGGGGACAAGCCGCTGGAGCACCACGTCTTCAACGTGGGCACCGGTGCCGGCTCCTCCGTCCGCGAGGTCATCGACGCCATCGGCGAGGTCTCCGGCCTGGACGTTACCCCGGAGATCTGCGAGCGCCGCGCCGGCGACCCGCCGCAGCTCATCGGCGACGCCACCCGCATCGGCGAGGACCTGGGCTGGAAGGCCGAACACGGCCTGGCCGAGATCGTGGCCTCCGCCTGGTCCGCCTGGCAGGCAGGTGAGCGCCGCATCGACGTCTAAGCGCGCTGCAAAGTAGTGGTGGGGCGGGCCGTTGTGCACTGCTCCCTGTTAGTTGGACGGGTTAAAGGGTACCTGTTGTTCTAGG
>JAUMWR010000031.1 GCA_030529545.1 Buchananella hordeovulneris | reverse complement strand
GGTGGGGTTCTCGTCGCCGAGGTTGTGTTCTCGTCGCCCGGGTTGGGTGGGCGCAGTGACCTGTAGGCACCCAGCGAGCGGTCTGCGGTGTGCTGTCCAGGGTCCGTGGCCGCCCTCTGCCTAGCCCTGCCGCGCTTGCGGCTGCTGCGGCGCGGGCGCGGGCGCGCCCACCGGAACGGTGGGCCGGGGGCGCGTGAGGGCGATCAGGAGTTGGCCGTCGGCTGTCACCTGCACCATTTCTCGCCGCGTCACCGGCGGTACGCGAACCACCACCTTGACGGCTCCAGACGGCACCGAGTGATCCTCGGGTGCTGGGTCCAGGTTGCCCGCGCTGCTGGCGCTCCCGACGCCCTCGTTGGCCGCATTGGCGGCGTCGATCAGCTCGATGAGGACGGGCAGCACTGCGGTCTCGATCTCCTCTAGTTCCGTGGGGGAGAGGCGTCCGGAGGAGTCGTCCAGGAGCACCACTTCCGCGCCGGTAGCGCGCAGGGAGCGGGTGGTGGCGGGGACGGCGGTGCCGGTGAAGCAGGCGGCGCGGATCTCGTCGCGCAGCTCTGCCTCCAGCAACACGGCCTCCAGGCGTACCCACTTCTTTGCGGCGCCCCCGGCCATGACCTCCTCAATGAGGGGACGAATCCGGGCCTCCACTTCCCGACGGGTGGCCTGGAGGGCGGCGCTGGTGCTCTCCTCGATCTGCATCCACATCTGGATCTCGCGCGCTTGGCGGTGTTGGGCATCGATCTTGCGGGTGGTGCGTTCCACGCCCAGCACGGTCAGCGTCCAAATGGTCATGAGTGCAAAGTGGCCGGCCTCAAAGTCCACCAGCGCGCGCCAGGCGGTGCTGTTAATGATTACCCCCAGCACAGTGGCGGTGCTGATAATCGCCATGCCGATCCAGGCGACCTTGGCGTACCTGAGCAGCACCAGCATGCAAAAGAGCAGGGTGACGGTGCCGGTGGCCCAGTGGTCCCAGTTGGGGGTCTTGGGGGCGGCTACCATGAACAGGCTTTGCAACACGTCCGCCGCCACGGCCAGAGCGGTCAGGGTGAGGGCCGATTTGGTATCGAGCTTGACGAACCCGGCTCGCATGAACAGGGTGATCGCTCCCACCAGCAGCAAGAAGCTGGCCAGGGAGATGCCGGGAATAGAGAAGGTATCCCAGTAGAGCCCGAGGCAGAAGACGTTATAGAGCAGCAGGGAGATACCGCCATAGACCGCAGGGCGCAGCCCTAGGGACTGCTCCAGCGGGTTGGTGAGGGCGCCGTCCACAGGCAGCAGCTCAAAGCGCACCTGCGTGCCCACGCCTGGCGCTGTGCGCAGGGTGACGTCCACGCCCGCGTCGTGGGCTCGGCGCAGGATGGAGTTGGCCAGGCCATGCCGGTTGTGAGTGGTGGTGGGATCGAAGCCCACGCCGTCGTCGGACACTCGCAGGCGCAGGCTGTGCTTGTCACAGACCAGCTCCACCGTGCGGTTGACCTCCTGCCCGGCGGGGGCGGCGTGCTCCAGGGAGTTCTGTACGGCCTGCAGCACGGCTGCCTGCAGCGCCTGCGCTACCACCACCGGAAGCTCGCGGTCTACCACCACCGTGGCCTTGAAAGTCACCTGGTTGGCGTGCTCCGCCAGCGCCTCCGTTAACCGGGCGGCCAGTAGGGAGGCGCTTTTGATCTGATTGGTGTCGTCCGTGGCCCTCAGGCGGGTGGAGAGGGCATGGGCGAGCTCGGCTGCTTGCGATTCTGAGAGGTGCCCCTTGCCCACCAGGTTGAGGGTGGAGAGCACGTCGTCGTGCACAAAGTCCTCGCTGCGCCGTTTGGCCACCGTGCCGGTGCGCATCGCCGCGTACTGGGTGGTCTTCTGGTAGAGCCTTGCTGCGCTGCGGTCCAGGCGGATGGAACGCTCCAGCGCCCAGCCCATGAAATAGGCGAGGAAGAAGGAGAACACGAGGAAGAAGAGGGTGGGCTGCCAGCCACTAGCAAGGCCCGCTCCGGTGCGGGTGGAGGTCGCCACGAGCACGATGGGGCTGGCCCACGGCACCATGTACGGCGCTCGCGGGCTCAGGGTGCTGGCGGCCAGAAGCGCAAACCCGGGCATGCTGTTGGCAAAGAAGACCGTCAGGCGCGCTACCTGCGGGCCCACTCCCAGCAGGATCTCTGCGCTAACCCAGGTGCCTAGCCCAATCCAGCAGACGATGGCGGTAATGCCGATTGCACGCCAGATCGAGTCCAGTCGCGCGGTGAGGGCCATGCGGTCGGCCCTGCGCGCCACGGCGGAGATTAAGGCCAGTACTCCGGCGGCTAGCGGCAGGAACAGCGTGATGACGCCGAGCAACCACATGATCCCCGCCAGGGCGGATTCGCCAGGCTTGGGTATCTCCAATCGGGCCGAGTCCAGCATTCCCGTCTGCATGCACACCAATGCCGTCGCGAGCATGTAAAAGCGGCGGGTGGAGGTTTCGTGGTAGCGCGCCTCAGTCATTCGTTTTCTTGAAAGCAGGAGCAGACCTGGGGCGAGACTACCGGCAGAAGGGTACTAGTGGGCCGTGGCAGGGCAAAAGGGGCTCGTTCCCCTTTTCCCCGCCCACGAGAGACACTACCTACGCGTTTTTCAGTCCTGCGCCCGGCGGTTGGTGCGTCGGCGTGGACGACGTTGCCGCCCGGCCGCACCGCCATCGCCACCTGCGGAGGAGGCGCCGGGGGAACGTCGGCCCCCATTACCGCGAGAATTGGCGCCGCCAGAGCGGCCCCCACCGCGCGAAGAGGCGGAACGGCCGCCCCGCTTGCCGGTCTCGCCTAGGTCCTCGATCTCCTCGGCAGCCAGGCCGGCGCGGGTGCGCTGCGTGCGCGGCAGACGGCCGGTGGTGCCCTCCGGGATGATCAGGTCCGCGTAGAGGTGGGCGCTCGTGTGGTAGGTCTCCACGGGCTCCGGGAAACCAAGGTTGAGGGCCTTGTCGATTAGGCGCCAGCGCGGAACGTCGTCCCAGTCCACGAACGTCACGGCGGTGCCGTCGTTGCCCGCGCGGCCGGTGCGGCCAATGCGGTGCAGGTAGGTCTTCTCGTCCTCGGGGCACTGGTAGTTGATGACGTGGGTGACGTCGTCAACGTCGATTCCGCGGGCGGCCACGTCGGTAGCGACCAGCACGTCCACCTTGCCAGAGCGGAAGGCGCGCAGGGCCTGCTCGCGGGCGCCCTGGCCCAGGTCGCCGTGCAGAGCGGCGGCGGCAAAGCCCCGCTCCATGAGCTCGTCGGTCACGCGGGCGGCGGTGCGCTTGGTGCGCGCAAAGATGATGGCCAGGCCGCGGTCCTTGGCCTGCAGGATGCGGGAGAGCACCTCCACCTTGTTAAGGGCGTGGGCGCGGTAGACCACCTGCGTGACGGTCTTGACGGTGGCGCCCTGGTCGGTGGGGTCCTGGGCGCGAATGTGGGTTGGGCGGGTCATGTAGCGGCGGGCCAGGGCCACCACAGCGCCAGGCATCGTGGCGCTGAACAACATCATGTGCTTGGTGGCGGGCATGGTGGCCAGCAGCTTCTCCACGTCCGGCAGGAAGCCCAGGTCCAGCATCTCGTCGGCCTCGTCCAGCACGACCGTCTTGATCTGGGACAGGTCCAGGTGGCGGCGCTGGTGCAGGTCGATCAGGCGGCCCGGGGTACCCACGATCACCTCGACGCCGCGCTCCAGGTCAGCGATCTGCGGCTCGAAGGCGCGACCACCGTAGATGCAGGAGATGCGCAGGCTGCGCTTGCGGGCGGCGGTGGTCAGGTCGTCAGCAACCTGCTTGGCCAGCTCGCGGGTGGGCACGATCACCGCGGCCTGCGGGGCGCCTTGGTGGGAGTACTCGTCCCAGCCTTCCTCGCCCGGGCCGATCGCGTTCTGCAGCAGCGGGATGCCAAAGCCCAGGGTCTTACCGGTACCGGTCTTGGCCTGGCCGATGATGTCGCGGCGGCCCAGCGCCACCGGCAGGGTCAGCGCCTGGATGGGGAAGGGGTGGGTGATGCCCACGCCGGCCAGGGCCTCGACGATCGGGGCGCTCACGCCGTAGTCCGCGAAGGACTTGTTCACGGCCTCTTCTGCGGCGGATTCGATGTCAGCCTTTACTTCCAGTACGGGGGCCGGGCCCTCCACCTTGGACAGGTCAACGATTCCAGACTTATCAGTCACGGTTCCTCAATTCGCTCTCAAGCGGGCGTGGGAAAGCCGATCGCGCAAGTATATGCCGCATGGGCGGGCATCAGAATCATCCAAGTCAAGATGCGACCGGGCATCCACAGATTTCACCTAGCTTAACGCACGCCGCCGCGCCGATGGAGGGCGCGGCGGCGTGCGGTGCGACTTCTGGGCGCTAGCCCGGGTGGCTCCAGCGGCGCGGTGGGAACTCAGGAATCGGGCCGGCAGAGGAACAGGCCCGGCGGTTGAAGCGGGGCGGAGCTGGGAGCCGGGCCGGCACCCGGCGCCTCGCTGGGCCTGGGGGCGGGAGGGCACCCGAGTCAGGGCAATGGTGGGGCTCAGGCGATGCCGAACCCGACCGGGCGGGAGGCGGTGGCGGCGATCTCCACGTAGGCGATAGAGCCGCCATCGACCACGACGGCGCCGCCGCGAACGTCGTCCAGCTGGAGAATCGCGCCATTGCTCATCGCGTGCTCAACCTGGGCCTGGACGTCCTCGCGGGAGGCGTCGGTGCGGACGGTGACCGGGGTGGGGACGTGCTTAATGCCGATGGTGATTTCCATTTGTGCTCCTAGCCAGAAAAGGGATCTATGGCAGATGTTATCCCGGCCGCGGTCTTCAAATGTTGGTGCCTAGTGATTGCATAGGTGCATGTCCAGTTTTGAACTGCAATTGTTGCCGGCACGTCGGTGCGCGCTTCCCGCCCCGGATCAAGCGCAGCACGGCGTGATCGTTGAGGTGGCCGCGGGCAGGTCCGGAGTGGTGCTCGGTGCCCCGGGAACCGGTAAGTCCACGCTGGCATTGCAGTGCGCGCGGGAGCTGGCGGCCGGTGGCGGTCAGGTGGTGATCCTGGCGGCCTCCCGGCAGCGCTCCTCGCTGCTGCGGGACATGGTGGCGGAACAGGGGTGGGCCCCGGAGCTGGTCAGCCGGATCTCGGTGCGCACGCCCCCCGCCCTGGCGCTATCGATCGTGCGGACGTGGGCGGTGCAGCGCGACGTTCCGCTCGCGCCCCCCGTGCTGCTTACCGGCGCTGCTGCCGACGCGCGCCTGGCCGCCCTTCTCGCGGCGGACGAGGCCGCCGGGGGCGAGTGGCCGGAGCACGTGCCTGCCGAGACGCGCCGGATGCGCCAGTTCAGGGCGGAACTGCGCAGCCTCTTTGATGCCGTGGGGAGCGCCGGCTGGGACTCGCAGCGGCTGCGGGAACTGGGCCAGGAGCACCTGAACCTCGCGTGGGGCCCGTGCGCCCGGATTTTGGCCGGCTACGAGGCCGCGCAGGAGCTGGGGCAGGGCGGGGAGGCACCCACCGAGATCGACCACCTGCGCGTGTGCCTGCTGGCCGGGCAGCTGATCGAGGGCTGGGAGGAGGAGGCCAGCGCCCACGGCGTGGTGGGGGCGCCTCCCATCGCTTCTGCGGTGCTGGTGGACGACGCTCAGGACCTCACCCTCGCCGCCGCCGGCCTGGTGGAGGCCATGGAGCGGGCCGGCAGCCAGGTGGTGTTGTTCGGTGACCCGGACACCGCCGTGGAGACCTTCAGAGGCGCCGAGCCCACCTGGCTGGCCAGGCGCGCTGCCCTGGCGCGCGGGCAGCAGGGCGCAGGCGCTGCGGCCGGGGCGCCGGGCGCGCTCTTTGCGGTGCTGCCAGGCTGCTACCGCTCCGGCGGGGCGGTGCGCACTGCGGTGCAGGCGGTGTGCCAGCACGTGCCGCCGCTGGGGGAGATAAGCAGGCGCGCGGCCGCCCAACCCGCCCAGGCCGAGTGGGGGGAGGTCTGCCTGACGGAGGTAACGCAGGAGACCGAGCTGGCGGCGCGGATCGCTGACCTGCTGCGCTCGGAGCATGTGCGCCGGGGTCTGGAATGGGACCAGATGGCCGTGATCGTACGCTCGGGGGCGCTGGAGCGTGCCTTGAGCGAGGAACTGGCGGCGCTGGGCGTGCCGGTGGCCCCGCCGCGCGAGCGACTACCGCTCAGCGACAACCCGGTGGTGCGAGTCCTGCTGGACGTGGCTAAGTGGGCTGCCAGCGGCCAGGAGTTGCCCGAGCACCTGGCCTGGCAGCTGGTGCGCTCTGCCCTGGTGGGGCTGGACAGCCTGGGGGAGCGCAAGCTCAGGCGGCAGCTGCTCCTGGAGCGGCGCGGCCAAGTGGCCGCGCCGGCGCAGGGGGAGGCCCGGGCGGAGGCGGGGCCCGCCGACCCGGTGGCTGCCGTTGTGACCGCGCAGCAGGAGGAAAGCGCGGGACTGGCCGCGTTGTTGCTGGGCGAGGGGAAGTTGGACGGCCCGGTGGCCGGCGCCAGGGCGATCCTTTCCGCCGCGCGCAGGACAGCGCGCCCCGGGGTACGCCCGGGCGCACTCCTGTGGGCCGCGTGGGAGGCCAGCGGGCGCGGGCCGGCCTGGCAGGAGCGCGTCATCGCCACCGTGGGGCGCGACGTGCCCGAGCGGTTGAGCATCGCCGCGCTCGAACGCGACCTCGACGCCGTGGTGGAGCTCGCCAGGCGCGCTGACCTCTGGGAGCAGGCCAACCCGACCGGCTCCTTTGAGACCTTTGTGCACACCATCGAAAGCGGCGTGGTGCGCAGCGACTCGATCGCGGCCGCCGCCCAGCGTCCGCCGCTGGTGCAAATCCTCACCCCCGCCGCAGCGGCCGGGCGCCAGTGGCGCACCGTCGTCCTGGCTGGTCTGGAGGAGGGCAACTGGCCCAACCCGATGCTGCGCGACTCCTTCCTAGGGGCGAGCGTGGTGAGGGCGGTGGCCCGGGCCCAGATGCGCGGCGTGGAATACGACGACGACCTGCTCACCCAGGCCGCAGAAGTGGTGGTGGACGAGGCCCGCATGCTGGTGAGCGCCGCCGGGCGCGCCCAGGAGAAGATTCACGCCTTCCACTGCCCCCAGGCGGGCATGGGGTCCTCCCGCTTCCTGCCCGCGCTAGCACTTGGCAGTGCGAAGGCACAGGATGCCGAGGAAACCGAGCAGGCCGCTGAGTGTGCAGAGGCTGCGGAGGCGGCAGGGGCCGCAGAGGTGGCGGGAAGCGCGGAGCGGGCTGGGCAGGACACCCCGGCAGCCGGGGAAGTAGCCCGCCAGTCCACCCTGGCCGGCTACGCGGCAAGTCTGCGCCGCCAGCTCCTGGACGAGGCCGGCTCCGGCCAAGTGCCCAGCCCCGCAGACCCGCGCGTCAGGCTCCTGGCGGCGCTGGCCCTGCTGGGGGTAGCGGGCGCCTCCCCCCAAGAGTGGCGGGCGCTCGGAGAGTTCACCCCCGCCGGGCCCCTGGTAGCCCCCGGGCAAAAGGCGCGCATCTCTCCCTCCGGGGTGGAGTACGCGCTCAAGTGCCCGGCAAGGTGGGCACTGCAGCAGATGGGCGGCGCCAGCTCCAGCTCCGACAAGCAGGAGCAGGGCACGCTGGTGCATGCCTTCGCGGAGGCCTACCCGCTGGCCGACCAGGCTGACGACATGCGACAGGCCTGCCAGGACTGGGCGCTCACCTACCCCAAGGAGACCATCGAGCAGCGGCGGTATGTAGCCGAGGTTGAGGCGATGGTGGAGCTCCTGGCCCAGTACAACGAGTCCGTCACCTGCGACGTGATGGTGGAACACACGCTGCGCGTGGAGCAGGACACCAGGGTCATCAGCGGCCGCATCGACCGCATTGAACTGGCCGAGGCCGCACCGGAGGGGCAGATGGTGCGAATCGTCGACTTCAAAACCGGCGGTCTGGACAAGGATCACTGCGTGCTCGACCAGAAGGGCAGGCGACAGTCGGCCCACCTGGCCGGCCACCCGCAGCTCGGGATCTACCAGTACCTGCTGGACACCGGCGAGATGCAAGCAGAGGGCGTCGCCGGAGCGCTAGCTGGGCGGCTGGTCAACGTGCGCAACAAGTGCAAAACGGGCGCCACCAAGCAGGAACAGGGCCAGCTAGGGGCCGAGACCGCCTGGGTGGAGGCACTCCTTGACCAGGCCGAGCAGCTCCAGCGCGGCAAGTCCTTCGTGGCGCTCACCGGCGACCACTGCCGCTCCTGCCCGGTCCAAACCTCCTGCCCGGCCCAGCGAAAGGGCAAGCGAATCCGATGAAAGCAATGATTACCCCAGCCCAGATTGCCGACGCGATCGGCACCCACCGGCCCACGCCCGAGCAAGAAGCGGTGATCGTGGCCCCCCTGGACAAGCCACTCCTGGTGGTGGCCGGCGCCGGCTCCGGCAAAACCGAGACCATGGCGTTCCGGGTGCTCTACATGATCGCCAACGGGCTGGTGCGCCCCGAGCGCGTGCTCGGCCTGACCTTCACCCGCAAGGCCGCCGGGGAACTGCGCGAGCGCCTGGCCAAGCGCGTGGAGCAGCTGGCCGCTTCCGGGCTGCTGGACCTCGCCACCCAGGCCACCCTCACGGGCGCCCTCCCGGCCCCTGCCGGCGAGCTAGCGGAGGCGGCGGGGCAGGAGACTGCCCAAGCGGAGACGAAGGAGGGCGAGCCCCAGGCCGAGGCGGTGGAGGCCGCCCTGCCGCTCCCGGCGGTGGATGTCTCCACCTACGACTCCTTTGCCCAGCGGATCGTGCGCGAGTACGGGCTCAGCCTGGGCATCGCGGCCGACTCCACGCTCATCTCCGGGGCAACCGCAGTGGAGATCGCCCACGAGGTGGTCAACCACTGGCCGGAGGACGTCGATGACTCCGCGCTTAGCACCCGCGTGCAAAACGTCATGTCCCTGTCCGACGAGATCGAGGCCAACGGCCTGGAGCTGGAGACGGTCCGGGAGGAGCTAATCGACCTGCTGGGCGACTTCCCCACGGAGCACAAGGGCAAGAAGATCCCGGCCAAGTTCAACTTCACCAAGGTGCCGGCCAAGCTCGAGCAGCGCCTGAAGCTGCTGGACCTGGTGGCCGCCTACCGGGCCGCCAAGGCGGAGGCTGGCTTCGTGGACTTCGCCAAGCTCAGCGCCGGCGCGCTGAAGATCGTCACCCGACTGGAGTTCGCCCGCACCCAGCTCCAGTCCCGTTACGACCTGGTCCTGTTGGACGAGTTCCAGGACACCTCCGCCACCCAGGTCTCCACCTTCGCCAAGCTCTTTGCCCACGGCGGAGTTACCGCCGTGGGCGACCCCAACCAGGCCATCTACGGCTGGCGCGGGGCTTCCTCCGGCACGCTGGAGCAGTTCGTGGTCCAGTTCGGTGTCGACCTGACGCAGGAGGGTGGGTGCCCGCGCGGCGTGCGCACCCTTTCCACGGCCTGGCGTAACGATCTGGCGATCCTCGCCGCCGCCAACCAGGTGGCCGCGCCTCTCAACGCCGCGGCGGGCGTGGAGGGAGACTTCACCCCCGCGCAGCGGGCGGTCACGCTCAGCGCCCTGACGCCCAGCGCAGTGGCGGGCGCGGGCGAGGTGCTGCTGGCCCGCGCGGGCCACCAGGACGACGAGCCCGCCCTGGTGGCAGCGTTGGTGGCCCAGCAGTGGAGCGAGGAAAAGACGCTGGCGGTGCTCAGCCGGACCCGCGCCCCGTTCCCGCTGCTGCAGGAGGAGTTGGCGAAGCTGGGAATCCCCAGCCAGATCGTGGGAGAGACCGGCCTGATCAACACCCAGGACGTCGCGGACGTGCGCGCCGCGCTGGCCCTGGTGGCAGACCCCGGCAACGGGCCGGCGGCCATCCGCCTGCTCGGGGCGGCCGGACTGAGCGCCATCGACATGGACGCCCTCCAACGGCTGGCCAAGTTCCTAGCCCGCAGCGGCGGGCCAGGGGAGGGCGAAGCCCAGCAGGGGCAGCCTGACGCTGAGCCCTCCCTGGCCGAGGCCATCGAGCACGTGCGCCAGGCCAGCGCGGCCAACCGCGAGCCGAGCGGCCCGCTGTCCCGCCTGAGCAAGCCTGCGCTGCCGCGCGTTGCCCAGTTGGGGGAGCAGCTGGCCCGGCTGCGGGAACTGACCCACCTGGCGCTGCCGGAGCTGGTGCGCGCCACCTTCGGGGTGCTAGGACTGGACACGGACATCGCGGCCAGGCCGGCGGCGATGCGCCAGCGCGCCGAGCAGATCCAGCGCTCCTTCGTTTCCACCGCGCAGGACTACGCGGTGGCGATGCAGCGCCCCAGCCTGGGAGGATTCCTCACCTGGCTGGAGCAGCTGGAGGAGTCTGACCAGGGCCTGCGAATCGAGGCGCCGGCCGCCGAGCCCGGGGTGGTGCAAATCCTGACCATGCACGCCTCCAAGGGCCTGGAGTGGGACGTGGTGGCGGTGTGTGGCCTGGCGGAGGGACGCTTCCCCTCCTCCGAGCGCAATTGCCTTACGGACCGGTGGACCTCGCGCGCGGACAACCTGCCCTACCCGCTGCGTCCCGACAGCGAATACCTGCCCAAGTTGGTCATCGGCCCAGATATGGATCCGGAGGCTGCCGAGGAGTGCTTCAACTCCTACTCTCAGGCTGAAGTTAGCGCCGTGCGGGCGGAGGAGCGCCGCCTGGCCTACGTGTCCTTCACCCGCGCCAAGCATGTGCTACTCCTGACCACCTACGCGCGCGCCGACTCCGGCAAGGACATGGAGCCCTCCTCCTTCCTGGAGGGAATCGTGCCGCTCGCCGATATACCGGGCGAGGCGGTGGGGAGCATCGCTTGCGCGCAGGACGCCCCCCGATTCGTGCCGCTGTGCGCGCCGGATCCGGTGGACGACGCTGCCGCCCCCGCCTCCCCCACCCCGGAGGCGGTCGCAGCCGAGACCGCACCCGTGCAGCCTGCGGGCAAGACAGCTGGCGTGGCCAAGGCGGGGAAGGCGACCGAGAGCGGGCCCGAGGCGGAGCTGTGGCTCGAGCCGTCGCAGCCCAGGCAGTCGGACTCCAGTCTGCAGTGGCCGCAGGGACTGTTCGTGGACACCGAGCTAGAGGCCAACCAGGCGCTGGCGCGGGCCGTCAGCGAGGCGCAGAAGGGGCAAACCCCCACTGCTTTGCTTCGCGACCTGCTTGCCGGCCAGCAAGTTGGAAACGCCGCGCAGGACGTCATGGTGCTGGTGGAGCAGCTTCACTCGCCCTACCGCACCCAGGTGCGGCTGCCCTCGCGGCTGGCCACCACCGCCACCGCCGCCCTCCTGGAGGAGCCACAGGAATTCGCCAAGCAGCTGCGCCGGCCTCTCCCGCGCGCGCCGCACAGCGCGGCGAACCTGGGCACCGCCTTCCACCAGCTCATCGAGCACGAGCTGAAGCAGGCCAACCTCCTGGACCTGGAGGAGGAATCCGTGCCGGTGGCCCTGACCCCGCAGGCGCAGGAGAAGGTAGAGGGATGGTTGGAGTGGGCCATGGCCCAGCCCCTGGTGCGTGACTCCCAGGTGGTGTGCGTGGAAGAAGAGGTGCAGCTCCCGGCAGGCAAGCTCCAACTGGCCGGCCGGATCGACGCCGTCTTCAAGCAGACCACTGCTGCGAGAGAGAAGTACCTGGTGGTCGACTGGAAGACGGGCCGGGTGCCCACCCAGCAGCAGGACAAGCTGCGCAAGGCATACCAGTTGGTCGTCTACCGGGACGCCTTCGCCGCCGAGCGCGGGATCGCCCCCGCCCAGGTAGAGGCGCTGTTCGTGTACGTGTCAGCCCAGCAGGTGGTGCGCGTGGAGGACCTGGCTCCCCAGGCGAGCACTGCCCACCTCATAGAGCAAATCGAGGAGGTGCTTGCCTAGTCGACCTGGGCGCTTACACGCTTTGGCGGGCGGCCGACTTATCAGGCTTCGCTCTGTTCGCCGGCCCCGGCCTAGGCGTCTGCCCCGGACTCGGCCTCTGCTTCGGCTGCTGCGACCGCCGTCTCTGCGATGGCCTGGGCCTCCACCTGGCTCATCTGCTGGGTGGGCGCCTCCGGGTCGAGGTCTTCCACCTCATCCCCGGCGTAATAGTCCTCGCCGTACGGACTCTCGCTGTCCGGGGCCGCATCGAACGGGTCCTCGCTGTCCTGGGCCTCGTTGTAATGGGCCGCGTCATAGGACTCGTCACCGTAGCGCCTCTCGGTATAGTGCTCCTCGGCGGGAGAGTCCTCAAATGCGGCGTGGCTGGCTTGCGCTTCCTCGGCTGCCCCCGCGCGGACGTAATCCTCGTCAGCGGCGTCCTGCTCCCACTCGTCTGCGGGCGCGGGCCACTGCCGGTCGGGCAGATCGGCGTCGGTGGAGTCGGCTTCCTCTGCGGGCAGGTGGGCGGCAGCGTCGGCCAAATCGGCGGGCAAAACCGGGCTGGGTGGCGCAAATTGGGCGGCAAACTCCGCCAGCATCTCCTCGGCGTCGGCCACGATGTCCGCGTCGTTGTTGTTAAGGCCGTGCATCAGCCAGTTCATTAGCTCCAGCTCGCCTAGCAGGGTGGCCCGCTCCGCCAGGTTGGACGGCAAACCGCCCGGCAGACCGGCGCCGTAGGCCACCAGGAAGGCGTCCTCGGCGTAGTTGGAAACGGAAGAGGTGAACTGGCAGACGTCCTGGGCGGGGTCGCCAATGTGGAGTCCGCCAAAGTCCTCCAGAGCCACAATGCGGCCGTCTCGTTCCTTGAAGGCCGCCGCACTCAGGTTGCCGTGCACCACGGTGGGACTGAACTGCCAGAGAGAGACGTTCTCCAGGGCAGCCTCCCAGCGCTGCAGCAGCACCGCCGGAATCCGGCCAGTCGCCGCAGCAGTATCCAGGGCCGTTAGGCGACGTTCTCGGGACTGTGCCGCCGTATAGACGGGTACGTTGGACGCCACCCAGGCCGGGTCCAGGCAGTGGATCGCCGCCACCGCTTCGCCCAGGCGGGCCGCGCCCCCAACGGAGTCGGCGAGCTCGGGGGAGAAAGGCTCCCCGGGGGACTGCGTGAAGACCGCAGTGAGGTTCTCATAGCCCGTGTGAGTTCCCAGGAGCGTGGGCACTGCGTACGGGAGCGCCGAGCTGGGCAGGCTAGAGAGGAGGTCTACCTCGCTGCAGCGCCGCGCCAAGTTGGTGGCGCCGGCGCCGGTCCACGAGGTGTAGGCCACCAGCAGCTCACCGCTGATCGTCTCGATGCCGGTGAAAGAAACGTCCCTGCCGACCTCCTGGGGGCCCGTCAGGGCACGCAGGTTCAGGCCCGGCACCGCCGCAACGGCGCGCGCCGCAATTGACAAAAGCTGCGGGGTGCTCACCCCTCCACGTTAAACGCCAGCGGACGTGGCGGGCAGTGTTACGCGCCGAGGCTGGTCCACTTTGCTGCCAGCAAGCGCGGTAAGACGGGGCACGCTAAGGCGGGTGGGGCTGGTTGCGGCGACCCCACCGGGGCGGGGAGGAATCCGTTGGGAGAGGTGGCGTGTAAGACGGCGCGGACACTCCCACCCGTGTCGACGCGGGCCGTGCCGACAAGAACAGGGCCAGGCCAGGCCGAGGTGTGGAGCGGTGCGAGTTGAGGAGGGGCGGCGGAGCGTCGGCCACCAAGGTGGAAACTCCGGCGGCAAACCATACTGCTAAACCGATTTGGTGCCCTGAAAAGCCAATCGCTTTTCCACAGGGGCTCCCGCCGAGGGGGAAAAACGGGCTAGGTTGAAACATGGATGTGGGGTAGCGCACGGTCCTGGGGAGGTGGATGTGGACTCAAACGCACTTCTAGAGACGCGCGTGCGGGAGGAAATCAGACGGCGCGGAATAGATCCACTCTGCCAACCCCAGGAGCTGGAAGCTGTGGTTCGTGAGGTGATTGATGAATACTGCCGCGAAGTAGACCAGGGAATTCAGCCGCCACTGCCCGACCGCGCTGAAACCGCCCGAAACCTGACGGATAAGACTGCGGGGCTGGGGCCGTTGCAGCGATTCATGGATGACCCCTCAATCGAGGAAATCTGGATAAACACCCCCTCGCGCGTTTTTGTGGCGCGGGCGGGGCGTCCGGAGTTAACCAATGTGGCGCTTACCGACCAGGAAGTAAGAGATCTGGCGGAGCGGATGTTGCGGGTCTCTGGGCGCAGGCTAGACCTGTCCAGTCCGTTCGTGGACGCAACTTTGGCAGGCGGGGAGCGTCTGCACGTAGTAATCCCACCCATTACGCAGCGGCATTGGTCGATCAACATCCGCAAATACGTGGCAAAGGCGTGGCGTACTGCGGACCTGGTGGCGCTGGGGGCACTCACGCCGGTGGCCGCCCATTTCCTGGACGCCTGCGTGGTTGCCGGGCTCAACATCCTGGTTTCCGGGGCGACACAGGCCGGCAAGACCACCCTGGTGCGGGCCCTAGCGGGGGCGATTCCCGGGTCGGCGCGGGTCATCACGGTAGAAGAGGTATTTGAGCTAGCCCTGACCAACCGAGACGTGGTGGCAATGCAATCGCGCCAAGCCAACTACGAAGGCGCAGGGAAGGTAGACCTGCGTCGATTGGTCAAAGAGGCGCTGCGGATGCGCCCCGACCGCCTAATCATTGGGGAGGTGCGAGAGGCCGAGTCCTTCGACATGCTCATCGGGCTCAATGCCGGGGTGCCTGGTGCGTGCACAATCCACGCCAACAGTGCCCGGGAAGCCATCACCAAGATGTGCACGCTGCCGCTGTTGGCGGGCGAAAACGTCTCCTCCTCATTCGTGGTGCCCACGGTAGCCAATGCGATAGACATCGTGGTTCACCTGGGAATGAACCCAGACGGCACCCGGGAGGTGCGCGAGATCCTGGGTGTCTCCGGGCGCACCGAGGCTGGGGTGATTGAGACAGCGGAGATATTCGTGCGGCAAGACGGGGCGCTGGTGCGAGGCAGCGGTTTCCCGCCGGCGCGGGAGAAGTTCGAGCGTGTGGGCTTGGACCCGGCATTGATCCTCAACGGCGACGGGACGCCCCACAGGGCGGGTGGGTCATGGAGAGGACAGGCCGGCAAGAGCTTTGTCTCCAGTGTGGTGCAGGCCCTCAGCCCGGCGGGCCCGTGTGCCTCAGAGGCGGCGCCGGTCGGGGGCAGTGCTGGCACGGTCACGGGCGGGGCTTCTGTCCCTGCGGTTGCCCCCAGGACGGACGCAGATAGATTCGCGGATGCCGCCTATGCGCAGGCGCTCGGGCCGCGCTCCGGGTGGGAGGGGAGCGGGCCGTGGGCGTGATAGTTGGACTGTTGGGCGGGAGCGGGCTACTGCTCATCTGGTGGGCGGTTGTAGAGCCCACCCCGCAGCGCAGTCGCCGCCAGAGCGCTTGGGGTGCCCGCGTGAAGGACTTGCTGATTCAGGCCGGCTTTAAGCGCGCTACTGCGGGGCAACTGCTGGCGGTCTGCGCTGGCGTCGGGGTGACCGTCACCCTGGCCGGGTGGGTGTTGACCACCGCGCTGCCGGTGGGGGCCAGCCTGGGGGTGCTGGCCAGCCTGATACCCCTGGCGGTGGTGGGCGGGCGGGCCAGGCGGCGCCGGGAGGAGCTGCGCTCGCTCTGGCCGGACGTGGTGGATGACATCCTCAGCTCGGTGCGGGCTGGTGCCTCCCTGCCGGAGACGCTTGTGTCCCAGGCGGAGCGTGGCCCGGAGCTCCTGCGCCCTGCCTTCCAGGAGTACGCCGCCTACCTGCGGGCCACGGGGAGGTTCGACTCCGCGCTCGACGTCTTGAAGGCATCAGTGGCGGACCCGGTGGCCGACCGGCTAGTGGAGGCGCTACGCCTGGCCCGCAGCGTTGGCGGGGCGGACTTGGGAAAACTCCTGCGGGCCCTCTCAGAGATGCTGCGCGCAGACCTGCGCACGCGCGGGGAGTTGCAGGCCCGCCAGTCCTGGACCGTCAACGGGGCGCGTGTGGCGGCGGTGGCGCCCTGGCTGGTGCTGTTGCTGCTTGCCACCCGTCCGGAGGCGATCTCCGCCTTCCGCTCCTCCCAAGGTGCCCTGGTGTTGCTGGTCGGGGCGCTGGCCACCGCCTTTGCGTATGTAGCGATGATTCGGCTGGGGCGCCTCCCAGAAGAAAAGCGGGTGCTGCGATGAGCGGCCTCTTCCTCCTGAGACTGTTTACGCCAGCGCTGGTGAGATGGCCGACGTTCGCCCCGGCGAGCGGACAGTGGGGCGCGTCGGTGGGATGGTCGTGGACCGGGGCGCTGCTTGGTTTGGCCTTCGGTGGCGGAATCGCCCTGGTGACGGCTTACGTGCGCGCCCGGCGTCCTTCCTTGGAAGCGCGCGTCGCCCCGCACATTGGCGCCGGCCTGGTGACAACCCGCAGAAGCCGGTGGGAGGCGGCGCTGGGCGGGGCAAATGGTCCGCTTGTGGCACGAGGGGCGCGCCTGCTGGAGAAGCTGGGCTCTACCAGATCTTCTGTGGAGTTCCGGTTGGGGCAGCTAGGTGACCAGCGTTCCTGCGAGCAGTTCAGGGTGGAGCAACTGGCCTGGGCCGCTCTGGCCTTGCTGCTTGGGAGCGCGGGGGCGCTCGCGGCGGTGGTGTGGTTGGCGCTGCCCTGGCCTCTGGGGATGGCCGGGGTGGTGGTGACGACGTTGCTGGGGGCGCTGGCCAGGGACGCCGCTTTGACCCGGGCCGCGCGGCGCAGAGTTACCCAGTTGCAGGCAGAGATCCCTGACCTCTCTGAGCTGGTGGCCCTGGCGGTGGCCGCCGGGGAATCCCTCTCGGCAGCGCTGGCCAGAGTGGCGCAAACCGGTAGCGGGCCGTTGGCCCAGGAACTGGGGTCGGTGGCGGCCCAGGTACGGGCCGGGACTCCCCTGGCGCAAGCCTTGCGGCAGTTAATCGAGCGCCTGCGGTTACCGGCGTTGACCAGGTTTGTGGAGACAGCGCTCGCGGCACTGGAGCGGGGCTCTCCACTGGCGGAAGTGCTGCGGGCACAAGCCCAGGACGCTCGTGAGGAATCGCGGCGCGAACTCATTGAAAGCGGCGGGAAAAGGGAGATCGCCATGATGGTTCCCGTGATCTTCCTGATTCTGCCCGTGACCATTCTCTTTGCGCTCTATCCCGGCATCGCGGTGTTGCAGCTGGGCCCGTAGAAAGGAAGTGACTATGCGCGCACTAACTAATTTCCGCTCCCGCGTGCGTCTGTGGCAGGAGCGGCTGTTTACCTCCTGCCTGGCGGAAGACGGGGATGTACCTGGTTGGGTGCTGATCACGCTCATGACGGCTGGCTTGGTGGTGGTCATTTGGGCGACGGCTGGGCCCGCTTTGGTGCAGATGTTCGAACGCGCTATTAACTCTGTCACCGGTCCGGGGATGTAGCGTGCAGGGCCAGGCCACCCCGTTGGAATGCGAAGAGGGAAGCGCGCCGGCTGGTTACTCATTCGTGTCGGTGATCGTGGTGTTCGCGGTGCTAGCGCTCCTGCAACTGGGATATGCGTTGCACGTGAGGGCACTTTCTACTGATGCGGCGGGAGAGGGAGCGCGCCGCGCTGCTCTGGTGGGGGCGACGGACGCCGAGGGGGCTGAGCGCACCAGAGTGATGCTGGCCGGGGCGGGGATTGCTGCCCACGTCACCCCTAGCCGGGGGTGGTACGCGGGGAGGGAAGTGGTGGTCATGACGGTTACAACTGCGTTGCCGGTGCTCGGCCCATGGGGGCCTCCGCGAGGGTTGACGGTGACGGGGCGAGCGGTGCGGGAACAACCGTGAGCTTCGAAGAGCGCTGGCGGCGAGAGGGCGAGCGCGGGGAGGCGATAGTTGAGTTCGCGACGCTGACCGTGCTGATGGTCGTCTTGGTGGCGCAGTTGATTGTGGCGCTGGCTCGCGTGGAGGCCGGCGCGTTCGCTACCGAGGCCGCCGCGAGGGAGCTGGCCAGGTTGTCCTCTCAGGGGGCCGACGCTGCCGCAGCGGCCGCTCCGTTCGCAGTTGAGCTTGCATTCACCGACCAGGGCCTAGACCCGAGCAAAGCGAATTACACCCTCACCTGCGTTACCAGGTGCGGACAGCCGGGGGAGAAGGTGAGCGTGGAAGTCACCTATCGTTTGCGCATTCCCGGTATCGGGATGTTATTGCCGGAGCGCAGCGCCATCCCGATGCGGGCTCACTATGTGGTGGAGCTTGGGGAGGCACTCTCCCCATGATCAGGATGGTCCCAAGAAGGCAACGGTGGCGGGTGGGAACGTCGCCCAGCAGTAGCTGCCAAGAAGATGGCCGCATCGCGGTGCTTACGTTGGCACTGGTGGCGGTCGTGCTGGTGTTTGTGCTGGGGGTGTCCGTGGTGGCGAATGTGCACCTGGAGAGAAAGCGGCTCTACACGCTGGCCGATCAAGCAGCTAGTCACGCGGTGTTGAGCGCGCTGCATAGGCCAGGCCTGGCAGAGGCGGGCAAGGCTAATGAGGAATTGAGCGTCGATCTCGAGAGAGCAAAGACGGCTGCAGAGGAATACGTAAGCGCAAACGCAAGATCTTTGGTGGGGCAATCCAATGTTCGAGTGGTGGATGTCCAGGTAGTGGGCGGGGGAGCGGTGCTCGTACAGCTTGAATCTAGTTTGGCTTTGCCTGGAATTCAAGGAGCTCCTAGCTGGTTGGCAGGGAACGTGACGATCTTGGCAAGCTCAGGCGCTAGAACTGCGGGACGTTAGCCGTTAAATTTTGCTCCGCTGGCTTGGCCAGCTCTTACTCTGCATCTAGGTGGGAGATTGAGTCAATGAGGACACTGATTGCTAAGTCATTCTCGGCAATGGCGGCAACAGCAGCGCTAGTTCTCGGCCCGGCAATAGCTGGGTCTGGAGCGGCGTTCGCTGCGGGGGATGACGGTGGAGAGTTCCCCAAACCGATATTTTATGATTCTTGTGACGGCCCTGCACAGCTTGTGATCCCTGCGGAAGGGAGCTTCATGGTCGATGGAGCACCGGCAGAGGCTGGGATACGAGAAGTGGCCAGTGAAGTCACCGTGAATGTGCAGGAAGGAGATAGAACCTGGACATTCACTAACGATAACGTGGCGTGCCCGACGAGGGCTAATGTTCAGAATATTCCAATGGACAGCGTCGCGGCCAGCATCTTCTCCGGTACGGTATACGACTTCAGCTTTGAAGCCACTCCACATGTGGGTGGCCCAGACAATGGTTATGCGCGCAACGCGTTTGATGGAAATCCAGCTAGCTTCTGGCATTCGCCCTGGAGTGGTCAAGGTGGCGCTTCAGCGCGTGCCCGACGCATGCCTCACTGGGTGACTGCTGACTTGGGCGAAGTGAAGCAGGTAGAGTTCGTAGAGTACACAAGACGTGCTGCGGCTAATGGGCAGGCGCGCTTCTTTACTGTCCTAACTTCGCAGAATGGCGAGGAATTTGAAGTAGTGGCTTTCGGGGAGCTGGCTAACCTGGCGAGTGCGCCCCATAAGGCCACTATTCCAATCGGTGTACAGCAGGCTAGGTACGTAGCTTTCTATGTGCATAACGCGATCAATGGTATTTCGTACGTGAACGCCGGAGAGATTCGGTTTGGCAACAACCTTCCTGCCGAGTCCGATGCGCTTAAAGAGCCTACTTTCATTGATTTAGGTAGTGTCAATCGCGTGCACATTCCTTATGTCCGTGGCGTTCAGTACCGGATTGCTGGCGAAGTCAAGGAACCTGGTTACCACGACGTGGACGGTCAGGTGACAGTTACTGCGGAAGCCACGCAGAACTTCTTCTTACCGGACCATGCCCAAAAAGAATGGCAATCTGGAGAGTTTCCCAACACCGCAGACTGCACGGTTGGGCAGATTAATAACCCAGTGGGAGACAAACTATCCTTGAACGCACAGGTGGCTGGTTTTGATACCGAGTCTGTCAATGGGCGTGGAGGTGAGCAGCGTGGCAATGCTAGCAATGCTGTTGATGGCGACCCTGCCACTCTTTGGCATACTCCCTGGGACAACACTGGCGGCGTTTTGCAGGTTGAGAGGAGGATGCCACACCATCTGGAGATTGACCTAGGTGCCGACCATGAGCCAATTGGTGCGTTGAAATACTTCCACCGGGGCAAACCGGCTGGGAGTGACGGGTTTGCTGGATCGATTCGTAATGTTGAAGTGCTTTCTTCAAACGACGGTCTGAATTTCACTAGCCGGGGCTGCTACACCCTGCCCAGTTTGATCGACACTCCGGCCCCGGCCACGGCGACGATTAATCTGACTGAGGACTTAACTGATCGATACGTGGCGCTCTACATTACTGGTGCTTATAGGAACACGGGCTTTGTGAGCATTAACGAGTTAGAGTTTTACAAGCGAAACCTGCCACCTACCATTGGGCTCGAAAGCTTCTCTGCCCGTGCGGGCGAGACTCTGAATCAAGACCTGGTGATAGCTGATCCTGAGCAGACCACGGTTACCGTCAGTGTTGAGGGGCTTCCCGTCGGTCTGCGCGTGGAAGAGCGTAACATTGTTGGCGAGGTTACAGAAGCGATGGTGGGTAGCCACACCCTAACCATCCGTGCAGTTGACGCCGCGAACTTAGAGACCAGTAAAGAAATTCAATTCACGATCGCAGCTAACTCCGCGCCAGTTTTGTCAGTTAGCCAAGAAAGTGTCTCAGTTTTGGAAGGCAGGCAGGTCAGTGTTGATGTCACAGCTGAGGATAGTGATGGAGACGCAGTGCGCGTCTCGCTCGAATCTGGCCACCCAAATTGGGTGATGATTTCTGAGAACACGATCGTTATTGCACCTACGGAGGTGCCTAGTCAGTTGCCAGTTGTGGTGACTTTGAAGGCTGATGATGGACACGGCGGTCAGGCAACTAAACAGTTGTCTATAATGGTGAGTGCCAACCAACTGCCGCAGATCAATGCAGAGGATTTCCAGGTTCGAGCTGGCTCTGTTATTGACAACCTGTTTACTGCCGTGGACCCAGAAGGCACTGAAGTTAGTGTCTCTATCTCGGGGCAGCCGGATTGGTTGATAGCGGAGGCTGGGCGTGTTTCTGGTCAAGCGCCTGATGTTGGGGGCGTTTTCCAGTTCACGGTTAGCGCACAAGACGCTGATGGCAAGATTGCTACCCAGGAGGTCGAGCTTACCGTAATAGCAAACCAGGCGCCTACAATTTCCTTGGCTCCTGATTCCATGGAGGCTTATCAAGGTCAAAACGTCGAGAGTGTTATTGCCACTGCTGATGACGTGCGAGTGGTTTCTACTGTCTTGGAGACAGGGAGCCCTGCCTGGTTGCGGATTGAAGGCGGTAAAATCGTCGGAACAATTGACACCGATCAGGCTCCGGGTGACGTGACCGTAACGGTGAAGGTAACTGACGACGAGGGGCTACATAGTTCTGCCCTCTTCACGCTTAAGGTCAAGGAGAACCACGCGCCTAGTATTGTTGCATCCGAGGCAAGCGTTCTTGCCGGGGAAGAGATCAATATTCCTGCTGTGGTGACCGACGCAGACCAGCATGCGGTCCACGTAGAAATCAGTGGTGTGCCTGGACTGACATGGCTAAATAACGCAATCATCGGTCCGGCTCCGGATGAGGCTCGCACCTACACGCTTAGGATCACCGCCCGCGATGCGTTGCAAAAGGAAACTGTCAAGGAGATTCAATTGACGGTTATGCCAAGGCCCGCGCCCAACAGTGCTCCACGTGTTGTCCTCGAACCAGGATTCATCATCGCCTTCCAAGGACAAACTGTAACGTCCACCGTTAAGGTGACTGATGCCGAGGGAAATGCCAATGATCCAACAGTTGCGGACGAAGGTAACTGGGCAAGTATCGTTGGAGAAACAGTAACGGTACGTATACCGGAACATGGGGCAGGTGGTGAACACCCGGTAACTATTTCTGTTAGTGATTCGGGTAACCTGCGTGGTGAGGCAACATTGATGGTGATCGTCCGAACTCACAATGCCCCATCTGTGCAAGCTGAGGATGCCTCTGTGCAACGCGGTTCTCAAATAGACATCCCTGTTCTTACTTCAGATGATGTGAGTGACACGGTTAGTGTGACCCTAGTTCAGCCTCCTGCGGGACTTACTCTTAACGACCAAAACCACATTGTTGGTATTGCGCCGACTGATGGCCCTGACCAGCTCGAGGTGGTTATCAGGGCAACCGACGGGCACGGCAAAAGCGCTACCTATACGGTGACGATTACTCTTACTGAAATCCCGCCGCCTCCGCCGCCTGCTGAGAACAAGCCCCCGAAGGTTCGCTTCGAGCGCCCGTTCTTGGAACTCCCACAGGGGGCTACCTTTGTAGCGTTCTTCGAGGCAGAGGATGAAGACGGAAATATTGTTGACAGGGAGAAGAAGGGACCGAGTTGGGCAACTCTGCAGTTTGATCGAATCAGCGGCCGTATCCCATTGGGGCATGAACTTGGCGAAGTGACCGTTACTGTGGCCGTAACCGACGATTCGGGCGCAAAGGGCACTGCGGAACTAACGATTAGAGTCATTCAGAACCACCCCCCGGTTATTTCTGCTCCAGCGGAAGTTACCGTCCAGCCAAATGGAGAGATTAACATTCCAGTTTCTGCTACGGATGGGAATGGGCATGTCGTTACCTTTGCAGTGAAGGGAATTGATGAGATTAATATGCGGCGTGACGCGATCGTTGGCGTTGCCCCGGCAGTGCCAGGACGCTACGAGCTCACGCTAACCGCCACTGACTACGTAGGTGAGGCGGTAGAGCAGAAGATCGTCCTAAACGTAGTGTCTCCCAACCAATCTCCGTCAGTATCTCTTTCTCCTGCCATTGTGGAGGCGTTCCAAGGTCAGGATATCGAGAGTGTCATTACTTCGAATGACGATGGCGAAATAGTCTCCACAGTACTGGAAGCTGGGGCACCTGCCTGGTTGCGGATTGTTGAAGGCAAGCTTGTTGGCACGGTTGATAAGGACCAAGGTGCGGGCGATGTAACTGCGACAGTAAGAGTTACTGATGACAAAGGCGCCCAAAGTTTGGCGCTGTTCACAGTTAAGGTGAAGGAGAACAGGGCGCCGGTGATTACCGCGCAGAGTGCGTCGGTGCGTGTCGGTGGCGTTGTTAGAATCCCAATTTCTGCTAGTGATTCCGATGGGCACACTGTGCGTATTGTGGTTTCTGGCGCTAATGGCTTTACCTTCGCTGATGGTGCCATTAATGGTACTGCGCCCGTTGAGGCCGGTGAATTGGAACTGACGATCACCGCCACTGACGAATTGGGTAAGGCTACCGCCAAGCGCATTGCACTTACGGTCACGCCTAACGAGGCTCCGGTTGTTGCGTTGACTCCACCACGAGTGGAGGTTTTCCAGGGTGAACCATTCACTGTGGCAATTGAGGCTCGTGACGGCGACGGTAATATTGTTGATGGGCCTAAGAAGGACGTCGGCGCCCCCCGATGGGCAAATATTGTCAATAGCCAACTGATAGGTGTTGCACCTCAGACGCAGTCCCCTGGTGAGGTAAAGATACCTATTGTCGCAACCGATAATGATGGTTCCGTTGGCAGGGCAGAGCTCACGGTTTTGGTGAAAAAGAACCACGCTCCGGTGGTTGAGGCTACAGATGTGAGTGTTCAGCACGGTGAAGCGATCAACATTCCTGTTCGTGTGACCGATGCGGACCGGCACACCTTCACGGTAGTACTTGTGGGTGAGACTCACGGGTTGAAGTTGAACGCAGCCGGTACGTCGATCACGGGTAGGGCTCCCACTACCGGATCCAAGATAGAGATCTCGATCTTGGCGACGGACCAGTTCAACATGCTTACCCATAAAAAGGTGACTGTCGACCTGACCCCGGCTGTCGCACCAACGGCAACGGCGTCGCCGCAGCCCAGTGCTCCGGTGGTGACGCCGACTGTTACGCCGCAGCCCAGTGCTCCGGTGGTGACGCCGACTGTTACGCCGCAGCCCAGCACCCCGGTGGTCACCCCGCCTGCTGGGGTAGAGCGGTTTGCTGGCGCGGATCGTGTGGCTACGTCGCTGGCTGCCTGGAAGGGAGGCTCCTTCTCTTCCAAGACGGTGATTCTGGCCAATGCGTTTAGCTTTGCCGATGCGGTTGCTGCCGGTCCGTTGGCTGGTGCATTGGACGCCCCGGTGGTCTTGTCTGCCGGCAAGGTGCTGGAGGCTGACACACTGGCTGCCCTGAAGTCCGCTGGTATCAACAAGGTCGTGCTGGCCGGTGGAGAGAACGTGCTCTCTGAGAAGTTGGCTGGCAGCCTGCGTGCGGCGGGCATCGAGGTGGAGCGTGTGGCTGGTCGTAACCGGTTTGCTACCGCAGTGGCCCTGGCTGGTGCTACTGCAAAGGCAGCTGAGGTAGAGGCCGTGATGGTGGCCGACGGCATGAACTTTGCCGATGGTTTGACTGCCGGCGCGGTTGCTAAGCCCGCCAAGGCGGTAGTCATCTACTCCAACAGCAAGGTGTTGCCCGCCGAGTCGCGCATCTACCTCAGCATGCACGCCAAGAACAAGGTTTACGGCGTTGGCGGCAAGGCAGCATCTGCGCTGAACAGTTCCGGTTGGACCAACGGCGTCCGCTCTACGGCCATCGTGGGTACCGACCGCTATGCCACCGCTGTGGAGCTTGCCAAGACTTTCGCTCCGCAGGCGCGTGACTTTGTGGTTGCCACCGGTGCGAACTTCTCTGACGCATTGGCTGCCGCCGGCGTGGCCGCCAACCGTGGAGGCGCGCTGCTGCTTACCCCGCAGGGAACGCTGCCGGTCTCGGTCGAGTCTTACCTGCGGAAGGTGAACGCGCGTAGCGTCGCGATCGTCGGTGGCCCCAATTCGGTGTCCACCAATGTGGAGAAGACGCTGAAGGCCCTGGTGCGGTAACCGCCGCGCCAAGCGCATTCGAATACCCCGGGGGCTCGTCTCAATCGAAAGAGGCGGGCCCCCGGGGCGTATCTTCGCTGGTCGCCCGACCCACCTGAATCGGGAGCGACCAAGAAATAGCCCGGGCGGCTTGGCACACGTCCCCACCTTGTCCCGCGCGGAGAAGGCAGGGGACGACGTTCCGGCCCGCCTCCCTCTTCTGCGGTCAGCGCGAACGCCCGCTCTTGCCTTGCGCGGCCAGCTAGCAGCGCGGCCGCCCTCCGCGCGCGAGACGGGAGGGCCAACGCCCGGCAAAGGCCGCCGGGGCAAAGAAGCCGCCCTCTGCACGCGAGCCGGGAGGGGTACGCAGGTTCAATTCCTACCCAGGGCGCTGGCCCGCCCTCCGTGCGCGTGCGGGGAGAGGACGATGCTTGTGCCCAACCCGGCTCGCCTGCTGCACGCTTCAACCTGACTTTTGACACTTGGTGTTGGGGTGGGTGGTTTGGGTCGAGTTTTCGTT
>JAUMWR010000030.1:12032-25542 GCA_030529545.1 Buchananella hordeovulneris | reverse complement strand
AAACACCACAAGAGGCCCAAGTCAGATCAGATTTGGTTGATTCCCACAAATACAAAATGCTTTTTCTGTGCAAATACTGCATTAAGGAACTGTATATTTCTACGATAAATTCGCTAGCATAGCCCCCAGTGCAAATAACTCACCCCTATCGACATTACATACGAAATCCCCGGATAATAGAAGCGATCGCAGCCAGTAGCAAATAAAATTTCTGCATTCGCCTTGCAATTCGAATTATAGCAACCCCCTCTCCACTTCCACTACCGTGAGGAGTCCTCAAATGGCAACGTTCGGCCCCATCTTGCTTGCCGCCGCAACAGCCTTTGGTCTCTTTGCGCCTACCACAGCTGACGATGTGATCGAGGAAAGATGGCGAAGCGACACGCAAGAAGTTGCACTACTTGACGTCTTTATTGATCCAAGCACGGCAACTAAGGAGTTTAAAGCAAGCAATCAGGAATTGCTTGAGAAAATGCGTCAACAATACGTGCTTCCTGCACTGGACGAAGGCACTGCTAGCCTTTACATGCAAATCCTATTTGAAAACGATTCGCTCGCAAGGTCCCAAGCTGAATTCAATGCAGCAATGGTTTTTCTTGACCGACTAGAAAACGAACATGAAAACCAGGAAATAGTGTCCATACTCGAAGCTACGGAGGAAGATAGTCTTCCAGACCTTCGAGTGGTCACCGAGATCGTTTCACCCTCCCACTCAAATCGAGCAGTCGCTCCAATGAATTCTGGCATAAACCTGTTTGCTGCCCAGAGATATGCAGAACGACACGCCAAGCCCACAACCTTTAACCGAAACTACGGTTATGAACGCCTGTGGAACGGTTCGGGAGCCGATTGCACTAACTTTGCTTCGCAAATTCTGCACGCTGGCGGAGTTAAGATGGTGCACTCTAGCTCCAAGTACTCCGGCTGGTGGTTCAAATCTCAATGGAATCGCTCAGTATCTTGGATAAATACAAACACATTCAAAAACTACATGGGATCCGGCTACTCTACAAAGTACTGGTCTTCCCTCGTTAGCAATGTTCGCAATGGCGACTTCATCGGATTGGACTTTGGGCCAGATGGAGAGGTAGATCACATTGGCTTTGTTCACACGAAGAGCCAGGGATCACTCCGCATAGCACAACATTCGTCTGATTACATTTCGTGGCAACACGGATGGGCAAACTCTAGCGGCGTTGGCACCTATTATCGCATCCGCCGCTAAATACCTCCAACGATTTCACGCGAAGGTTATAACTCATGTCTTCCAGCGTTTTCCAGGCCCTCGTTTTGCTCTTCTGCGTTCTTCTCCCAGCCGCTTGCCTAGCTATCCCGGCGTTTCGGACTGGCATCCTCGCTTTGAAGACCTCCACAATCCTGGTGATTGCAGCCATCGCGGCTTCCTACGCTGCGGTCTTCCTCCTGACCAGCAGGCTGCAATACCTCGACTACCAGTTGGGCATGCCCGACTTACTGTCGGCAACGCTGCTACTGTGCACGTTCGGAGTCACCGGCAGCATTGCACTTTGGTTTGTTTCCAAGAAATCCGACACCCAGGAGGAGCAGCATAGCGCGCCCTCTCGACACGTTTCGTTGCCGCTGACGATTCTGGGGGCAGTCACGTCCGTTGCCGGAGTTGCCTCCCTGGTAGCCGCATTCACGCTTGCCCCTCAGCCTTCGCCTGAACAGAGCGATTTCTTACTGATTGCTATTGCTTCCTCGGGCCTGCTCCTGCCATTCACGTTTGCCAATTACTTCTTTTTCTCTGCCAGGTCCACTTCTAGCACGCGCATCTTTAGCTTCGCCCTGTACGGCGTTTCTTTAGCGACTATCGCTGCACTTGCGTCAAAGAGCTCGATAGAGCCGCTGACTAATGCAGTCACGCCATACGCTCCGCCAATGGACATGGTGTTGTTGGCGATAGCGCTCCCGGGCACTCTGTTTGGGATAGCTGCGTTCGTGTTGTTTCTGTCCCAGCAGCGCAAGCAACCTCTCAAGTAGCCTCCGAATCGTCCGGCGCATCGCGCTACCTCCCACCCGGAGTCAATAAAGCCGTTGGGGAGACTGGTTCAACAGTTCTCCCCAACGGCAATTCTGGGACACCTCAGGCGGCACTGAAAGCGCCTACTCTGCCGCGCGGGCCTGGGCCACCTCGTAGAGCGCGATGCCCGTGGCGACCGCAGCGTTGAGGGACTCCACCTTTGCGGCGATCGGGATGGACACGATCGCGTCGCACGCCTGGCGCACCAGGCGGGACAGGCCCTTGCCCTCGCTGCCGGTGACGAGCACCAGCGGGGAGGTGGCCAGCTCCAGCTCGCGCACCATCACCTCGCCGCCGCCGTCCAGGCCGACCACAAAGCAGCCCTCCATCTTCAGGCGCTCCAGCTCCTGCGTGAGGTTGGTGGCCATCGCAACGGGCACGCGCGCGGCCGCGCCGGCACTGACCTTCCAGGCGGTGGCGTTCATGGACGCGCTGCGACGCGAGGGGATCAGCACGCCGTCCGCCCCGAAAGCGCCAGCCGAACGCAGCACGGCGCCCAGGTTGTGCGGGTCGGTCACGCCGTCCAGCGCCACGATCAGGGGGGCGTGCCCGGCAGCGTCGGCCGCCTCCAGCAGGTCCAGGGTGTCCTTGTATTCGTAGCCCGGGATCTCAACCGCAACTCCCTGGTGCACCGCGCCGTCGGTGAGTTTGTCCAGCTCGCCGCGGGTCACCTCGATGACCGGCGCGCCCTGCGCGGCGGCCTCCCGCACCACCTCGGCAACGCGGTCGTCGCTCACTCCACCGGGGGCCATGAGGACGCGCTTGATCGGAATGCCAGCGCGCACGGCCTCGCTGACCGGGTTGCGGCCGCTGATCAGCTCGTTGCCGGCCTGCGGCTTTAGGCCCGGGCGCAGGCGCGGGCTGCGCATGCCCTCCACGGCCTTGGCGTCACGCGCCCGCTTCTCCGCCCGCGCCTTGGCGCGCGCGGCCGGGTGGTAGGCGCGATCCTCCGCCTTCGGGGTGGGACCGCGGCCCTGCAGCTTCTTGCGTGCGTGCCCGCCGGTGCCCTTGTGGGCGCCCTTCTTGGAGCCCTCCTTCCGAACGGCGCCGCGCCGCTGGGAGTTACCCGCCATGATTTCTCCTTGACTGTTGGCCGACGCTCCCGCGTGCCGCCCACATTACTTAGCTAGATTCTGTCCGGCCCCGGGCCGGAAATGCTCACTTGTCGCCCAAGTGCCAGCGGGCACCCTGCGGCGAATCCTCCACCACGATACCGGCGGCAGCTAGACGATCCCTGACAGCGTCCGCCAACGCCCAGTTCTTCTCCCGGCGCGCCTCCAGGCGCTCCTCCAGGGCACTCTTGACCAGGGCCACCAGGGCGCGCTCGCGCGGCTGAGCCTCCGCTTCGCCGGCACCCGCGCCCTCGACGCTCCACTGCTCGCTGAGCGGATCCAGGCCAAAGACGTCCAGCATCGCGCGCACCTCACGCGCGGCCTGCGCCGCCTTAGCCACGTCCTCGGCGGCCAGCGCCGAGTTGCCCTCCTTGACCCGCTCGTGGACCACCGCGAGCGCGGCGGAGACGTTCAGGTCGTCATCCATGGCCGCCACGAACGCGGGCGGCAGCGTGGGGGCAGCGGCGGGAACGTCGTCCACCCCGGTAACGAGCGGGGCGGCCACGCTCTCAGCCTGCTCGGCGGCGCGCGTGACGAATCCACGCAGGCGCTCCCACACGGTGGCAGTGCGCTCGAGCGTCTCCTCGGAGTACTCGACGGTGGAGCGGTAGTGGACGCTCACCAGGGCCAGGCGCACGACCGCAGCGCTGTGGTGGCGCAGGATCTCCGCGACGATCAGGGAATTGCCGAGCGACTTGCTCATCTTCTCCCCCGCGATCGTCACCCAGGCGTTGTGAAGCCAGTAGTTGGCGGAGCCGTCGCCGGCGGCGCGGGACTGCGCCATCTCGTTCTCGTGGTGCGGGAAGCGCAGGTCAATGCCGCCGCCGTGGATGTCGAAGTCGCGGCCCAGGAAACGCCGGCTCATTGCGGAGCACTCCAGGTGCCAGCCCGGGCGGCCGCGCCCCCACGGGGTGTCCCAGGCGGCGTCGGCGGGCTCGCCGGGGCGCGGGGCCTTCCACAGGGCGAAGTCGCGCGGGTCGCGCTTGTCGCCCTCGCCGTCCTCGCTGGCCTGCGTGGAGTCCTCTCCACCCTGGTTGGTCAGCGCGCCATACTGCTGGAAAGAGGACACGTCGAAGTACACGTTGCCCGGCTTGCCCACGTAGGCGTGCCCGGCCTCGATTAGCTCCCCGATCAAGGCGATCATCTCGCCTACGTAGGCGGTAGCGCGCGGCTCGTAGGTGGGCGGCAGGACGCCCAGGGCGTCGTAGGCGGCGGCGAACTCGCGCTCGAAGCGGTAGGCCCACTCCCACCAGCGCTTGCCGGCCTCAGCGGACTTGGCCAGGATCTTGTCGTCAATATCCGTGACGTTGCGGATCAGCGTCACCTCGTAGCCCGAGGCCATGAGCCAGCGGCGCAGCACGTCGAACGCCAGGCCGGAGCGCAGGTGGCCGATGTGCGGGCTGCCCTGCACAGTCGCCCCACACAGGTAGATGCCCGCTTCTCCCGGACGGATAGGGGTAAACGGGCGCACGCTACGGGTGGCGGAATCAAACAGTTGCAGGCTCACGCCCCCAGCCTACCGGCCAAGGGCCACAAGGGCCCCAAGAGGGCGGAAGCGGTATCTCGAAGCCGACTCCCCCACACGAACATGCTCGTAGCCGCACAAACTTTGCCCTCCGACCCCCTGCAACCACAAGGCCGAACGCCTAAGAGCAAGTCCGAGCGCGATGAGGAGGGGACAAAGGACTGCACGGGATTCAAGGAACCACGCCGCGCACAGGATCAGCCGGCCGGGTAAACCAGCGCGGTGGCCACGGCGGCCGCGCCCTCGGCGCGCCCGGTGAAGCCCAGGGCGTCGGTGGTGGTGGCACTGAAGGAGACCGGGGCGCCGATGCACTCGGTGAGCGCCGCCTCCGCCTCGCTGCGGCGGGCGCCGATGCGCGGGCGCTGCCCGATCAACTGCACTGCGGCGTTGCCGATCTCGAAGCCCGCCGCGCGTACCCGCCGGCAGCTCTCCGCCAGGAGAGCACGGCCAGGCGCCCCGGCCCACTCCGGCTCGCTGGTGCCAAAGTTAGAGCCCAGATCCCCCAGGCCCGCCGCGCTCAGCAGCGCATCGCACAGGGCGTGAGCCACCACGTCAGCATCCGAGTGGCCCTCCAGGCCGGGCCCGTCGGGCCACTCCAGCAGTGCAACCATTAGCGACCGCTGCGGGTCGGCGGAGAAGGCGTGAACGTCAGTGCCGATTCCGGTGCGGGGAAGCAGCATTACTCGCCCTCGAAGACGTTGACGTTAGCGGCCCGGCCATTCTGAGCCGCCTTGGGGGAGGCAACCGCGTGTACAGGGATCAGGAGCATCAGGCCCACGAACAACACGAAGGCTAGGCCCAGCAGCCCGTAGAGCTGCGTGCGTGTCTCGGGACCCAAGAAGTTCTCCGCCAGCTTGATCGCCCCGAAGAAGATGGCCGGCGAGAGGAAGGAAACCGCCCGCCCGGTGGTGGCGTACAGGCCGAAGATCTCACCCTCGCGCCCCTTGGGGATGAGGCGGGCCAGGTAGGTGCGGGAAGCGGACTGCGCGGGGCCGATGAAGATGGAGAGGGTCAGGCCCAGCACCCAGTAGACGATCTTGCCGCCGCTGGCCAGGAAGAACACGCCCAACCCGGCCATGATCATCGAGATCAGGGAGATCATGATGACGCGCTTGGGGCCAAGCTTGTCGTCCAAAGACCCGAAGACGATGGTGGCGACGCCGGCGACCACGTTCGCGACAATGCCGAAGATGATGACCTCACCGTCGGTGAAGTGGAAGGTACCCAGGGCGATGATGCCCGCAAACGCGAACACGCCAGCCAGGCCGTCGCGGAACACCGCGGAGGCGCCCAAGAACAGCAGCGTAGAGGGGCTGTTCTTATAGAGCATCTTGATAGTGCCCCACACGGCGCGGTAGGCACTGAACAGGCCCTTGCCCTTGGTCTCTGCGGCGCCAGCGCGCAGCAGGCCCGTGGTGGTGGAGACGTCGGCCTTGCTCAGGTCAGCTTTGGCCAGCAGCTTCTTGGCTGCGCGACGCTTACCGAACTTGGACTGGGTAAACATCACGGGCAGGGCAAAGAGGAAGAACCAGGCCGCGCTGAACAGCATCGTGACGCGCACCGACTGGCCGTTGTCGCTGGTCACCCCAAACCAGCCCACCTCAGGGTTGATGAATCCGACGAAGACGATGAGCAGGAGCACGATTCCACCCAGGTACCCAAGGCCCCAGCCCAGCCCGGAGACGCGCCCAATGGTGCGCTCGTTGCTGATGGAAGCGAGCATCGCGTTGTAGTTGACGGTGGCGAACTCGAAGAAGATGTTGCCCAGGCCCAACAGGATGATGCCGAGCACCAGCATTACCTGGGTGGGGCTGGCGTCCGCCGGCACGATGGAGTCCGGCAGGGAGCGCATGCCATCCAGGAGCCAGGTGGGCAGGTAGCTACCGGCGGGGTCCACGAAGAACATGCCGGCGATGATCGAGATCATCACGAGCGTATTGAAGCCAAGCAGCCAAATGCCTTTACCCGCCTTGTCGGCCTGTTGGCCGTTGATCGGGGCCAGGATAGCGATGATTAGGCCCGCGATGGCTAGACCGGCACTCAGTTGCGAGGTGGAGACGTCGGTGTCGCCAAAGGCTTTGGAGGTCAGGTAGACCGAGAACACGAAGGTGGTGACGATCGACGCCATAGCCGATGAGCCCCAGTCCCACAAAGCCCAGGAGAGTACCGGCCAGTTCCAGACTTCTTTGCGGTCTTGCTTGCGCTGAGCGACCTTAGCGATGTGCCCGGGTGAGCCCTTTTGGGGTTTGTTCTTGCGACCAAACCGCTTGGGATTGTCGACTGGTGCAGTCCGGGTGGCACTCTTCGTTTTGCTCACGACACCCGAGCCTATGCGCTTACGGGCGGATTTCTCCTCCTTGACGCCCGTTTGGTGATGTTTTTGTCAGTTTCGTGCCTTTAGCGCGGCGAGCTTTTCGGCAAGGTACAAGTCGAGGGGGGTGGTGATCTTCAGCGCGGAGGGATCGCCCTCCACGACGGCCACCTGCTCGCCGGTTGCCTCCACCAAGGCGGCGTCGTCACTGGCGGCGTTCGCCTCATCGTTTGAGCGGTCTTGCCCGGCTGCGTGGGCGCGACGCAGCTGCCACCAGTTAAAGCCCTGCGGGGTCTGCACTGCGCGCAGGCAGGCGCGCTGAGGCGTGCCGGCCACTGTGAGGACCTCCCCGCCGCCGGCTACCTCTTTGATGGTGTCGGTGACGGGCAGTCCCGGCACCACAGCTGGGTGTCCTGCCGCGACCGCCGCCACTACGCGCTGGATTAGCGCGGCCGGGGTGAGGCAGCGGGCCGCGTCATGCACTAGCACTATTTGGTGGGGGCCGACGTTCTCACCGGCCGCCCCGACATCTGCCCCACACTTCTGGACGGCCTGGTCGGCAACGTCGGCCACTCGCGCCAACTCGTTCAATCCAGCCTCGACAGAGGCCTGGCGGGTGGCGCCACCAGCTACAACCCGCACGCGACTGTGGGGCAGATCCTGCGCGGGAGTGCCAACTGCCTCGCCGCAAGCGGCGCTGGCCACCGCCGCGAACTGGTCCAGGTGCGCTGCGGGCGCGGTGACCACCACTCGGGTGATCGCCTCGGAGGAAAGCAGGCCACGCAACGCGTGAGCAAGCATCGGTTCCCCGGCCACCTCCACGAGCGCCTTGGGCAAGTTGGCGCCCAGGCGGGTCCCGGAGCCGGCTGCGGTAAGAACGGCCCAGGCCGTAGGTTTCGCGGAGGACACTGTTTCTCCTTCTGATAAGAAATCGCCCGAACGGGCTAGCCGTCCGGGCGATCGCTTGCAGTTTTACTCGTCTGCCGGCAGGTCCAGGATCTCATCGAGGCGGGCCTCGGCGGCTTCCTCGTCAACGCCCTCGGCCAGCGCGAGCTCGGAGACTAGGATCTGGCGGGCGCGCGCCAACATACGCTTCTCGCCAGTGGAGGGGCCGCGCCCGGCCTTGCGGCGGGAAAGATCGCGGACAACCTCCGCCACCTTCACCACGTCGCCACTGGCCAGCTTCTCGGTGTTTGCCTTGAAGCGACGAGACCAGTTGGTGGGTTCCTCAGCGTAATCGGCGCGCAGGACGTCGAACACGGCCTCCAAACCGTCCTCGTCAACGACCTCGCGCACGCCCACCAGGTCAACGGCGTCAGCGGGGACCTGGATGGTGAGGTCTCCCTGGTTCACGCGAAGCGTCAGGTAGGTGCGCTTTTCTCCTCGGATCACACGTTCGTTGATCGCTTCCACCGTGGCCGCGCCGTGGTGTGGGTAGACGACCGTTTCACCGACACTGAAACTCATAATTGCATGCTCCTAGAATTCGCGCTTCCACAGAATAGCACGGAATATCAAGGAAAAACAGGGATTGGGCCCGCTCAAGGGGTTACGCACTTGTAGCCCAGGCCTCGCACTGTCTGCAACAGCTTGGGACTGGAGGGGACCTCCTCGATCCGGGCGCGCAGCCGCTTGACGTGCACGTCTAGGGTCTTGGAATCTCCAACGTGGTAGGGCCCCCAGACCCGGTCAATGATCTGCCCGCGGGTCAACACGCGGTCAGGATTGCGCAGGAACAACTCCAGGAGCTCAAACTCCCGCAGCGGCAAAGAGGTGAGCTCGCCGTCCACCCGCACTTCGTGCCGCTCCACGTCCATCTGGACCCGGCCAACCGCGAGTACAGCAGAGTCTGAGGCCGAGGGTTGGTGCCGCCCACGCCGCATGACCGCCTTGATACGGGCCACCAACTCGCGGTAGCTGAATGGCTTGGTGACGTAATCGTCCGCGCCGATCTCCAGCCCGACCACGCGGTCAATCTCCGCGCTCTTGGCGGTGAGCATGATGATTGGTACCGAGGAGACCTGCCGGATCTCCCGGCACACCTCCGTCCCAGACTTGCCGGGAAGCATGAGGTCCAGGAGGATCAAATCCACGGGGTTGGAATGGAACGCATCCAGGGCTTCGAGCCCGCTGGCGGCCCCGGTGACCTCAAAGCCGTCGCGCTGCAGGGAGAACATGAGGGGCTCGCGGATGGCGGCCTCATCTTCCACCACCAAAATCCTTGTCATGCGTTCTCCTCTAGCTGCTGGGCCGGGACGTTAGCCACCGGCAACACGAGAGTGAAGGTGGAGCCCTTGCCAGGGGCGGACCACACCTTTATGGCCCCCCCGTGGTTGCTGGCCACGTGCTTGACGATCGCCAGGCCCAGGCCCGTCCCCCCAGTATCCCGGGCGCGGGCGGTGTCCACGCGGAAAAAGCGTTCGAAGATCCGTTCCCGGTGCTCGGGGGCGATGCCAATGCCCTGATCCACTACGGCGATGCGCGCCTCCAGGCCCTCCCTAGAGACGCCCACGGCCACGCGGGTGCGCGGCGGGGAGTACCGGATGGCGTTGTCCAGCAGATTGCGCACGGCGGTGGCCAGGAGGCCGGCGTCGCCGTAAACGTGCAGGCCCTTTTCTCCACCCACCACCATCTCCACCTTGGCCTGGCTGGCCGCCACCTTGACGCGGTCGACGGCCTCCGCCACCACAGCGTCCAGCTCCACCAGTTGCGGATCCACCAGCGCGTCGGGTTCCTGAAGGCGCGAAAGGTCGATGATCTCCTGCACCAGTTGGCCCAGGCGTAGGGCCTCAACACTCATCTGGGCGGAGAAGCGGCACACCACTTCCGGGTCCTCCGCGTTATTCTCCACGGTCTCGGCGAGCATGGCGATAGCCGCCACCGGGGTCTTCAGCTCGTGGGACACGTTCGCCACGAAGTCGCGGCGCGTGTGCTCTAGGCGCGTGGCCTCCGTGCGGTCGTCCAGCAGGAGCAGGACGCGCCCGCGGGTCAGCTGGGCCACGTGCACGTCCACATAGATCGTGCCGCTGCCCTCCAGGCGGGAGCGCTGCAGCTCCAGCTTGGCGCTGGCCGCCAGCCCCGTGCGGCGAGTCTTGGCCACCAGCTCGGCCACCTTCGGGTTGGCCACCCGGTCCGACTCGATGATGCCCATCGCGTAAGCACCGGCCGAAGCGCGCTGCACGTCGTCGTCCTCGTCCAAAACCACCACCGAGGAGCGCAGGGCGGCCAACAGGGAAAGGGCGTCCAGCTCAGCGTCGTCCCCCACGTCGCGGGCGGGCCGCATCTGGCGATCGGACAGGGTGAAGAAAAAGATGGCCGCCGCTCCCACAACAATGCCCAGGAAACCGGCTAGGACAAGAAGAGACTGGGGCATGTCGGCAAGCGTATAGGCACCCCGGCGCGGACCCCCAGCAATGTGCAGTCAATTTGCCGTTTGTTAACCAAGCGGGCCTCGCCCGTTCACCTCAAGCTGTTGCAGTAGTGTCAGCCCTGGCAGGCATCCAATTGCCCTGCCACTCAACTGGGCCCCTAACCGGACCTTTGAGTCCGCCGCTTTGGAGGAACAAGACGTGCGAGAGATTTTCCACATGGAACTCAAGCAGGTGGGATCCGATCTCCGCCTGATGGCAGAGTACGTAGCCACCGCCATGGAAAAGGCCACCGAGGCCCTAGCCACCGGAGACCTTTTGCTGGCGGAGCAGGTAATCGACTCCGACGAGCGCATCAACGACTTGCACCGCTCGCTCGACGAGTTCTGCATCTCCCTCCTGGCCCGGCAGGCGCCCGTGGCTGCTGACCTGCGCCTGGTGGTCGCTGCCATGCGCATGTCCCAGACGATGGAGCGCATGGGCGACCTGGCCCGCCACGTCGCCTCCATCGCGCGCGGCCGCTACCCACAGTCCGCCGTGGACGCCGAGGTCCTGGACCTGCTGGTCAAGATGGGCCGCCAGGCCAGTACCGTTGCGCGCCGCGTCATCAAGCTGGTGGACACCAAAGACCTGGACATCGCCGCGGAGATCGCGCGCGAGGACGACGTGCTGGATCAGCTGCACCGCCAGACCTTCCAGTACGCCCTGGACGACAACCACGCGATGACCCGCCAGGAGGTCGTGGACACCGTACTACTGGGTCGCTTCCTGGAGCGATTCGGTGACCACGCAGTCTCCCTGGCCCACCGCGTCTCCTACCTGGTCACCGGCCAGTTCTCCTCCCACGCAGAGACCGAAGTGGTATCCAGCGCGGAGTAATCGCCACCGGTCCCGCCGGGCCCGCCCCTCCAGGGCGGGAAAAGGCAAGAGTTTGGGGCGGGATGCTTTCCAGCATCCCGCCCCAAAACTATGCGAAGGATCAGGCCTTACCCTGGTTGGCCACTGCCTGGATGGCGGCGGCAGCAGCCTCCGGGTCCAGGTAGGTGCCGCCGGCCTTTACCGGCTTCAGGTCCTCGTCCAACTCGTAGACCAGCGGAATGCCCGTGGGGATGTTCAGGCCCGCGATCTCGTCGTCGGAAATGCCGTCAAGGTGCTTCACGATCGCCCGCAGGGAGTTGCCGTGCGCGGCCACGATAACCGTCTTGCCGGCCTTCAGGTCCGGAACGATCTCGTTCTCCCAGTAGGGCAGCATGCGCTCGAGCACGTCCTTCAGGCACTCGGTAGCCGGAATCGGCTCACCCGCGTAGCGCGGGTCGGTGTCCTGCGAGAACTCGCTACCAAGCTCGATCGGCGGCGGCGGAACGTCGTAGGAACGACGCCACTCCATGAAGAGCTCGTCACCGTACTCGTCACGGATCTGGGTCTTGTTCTTGCCCTGCAGAGCGCCGTAGTGACGCTCGTTCAGCCGCCAGTTGCGCTTCACCGGGATCCAGTGGCAGTCAGCGGCGTCCAGGGCCAGGTTGGCGGTCATGATCGCGCGGCGCAGCAGGGAGGTGTGCACGACGTCCGGGGCGATGCCCTCGGCCTTCATTAGCTCACCACCGCGACGAGCCTCCTGCTGTCCCAGGTCAGACAGCGGAACATCAACCCAACCGGTGAACAGGTTCTTAGCGTTCCAGTCGCTCTGTCCGTGTCGGAGCAGTACTAGCTTGTAGGTCATTTTCCTTCGCTTCCTCGGTTGCCGGGGTGGAAGGCGCTCAGGCGCCTACCTCAGCGTAGTACTGCTCACGCACGTCTGCGGGAATTCGCCCACGGTCCGGCACCTCAATACCGCGGGAACGAGCCCAAACGCGGATGGCAGCCGCATCGGAGGTGCGCTGCGACGCGGCGCCACCGCCACGGCGGCGGCGCCGGCCACCGGAACGGCGGGCGGCAGCAACGAACTTCTCCAGCGCGGCACGCAGCTCAACAGCGTGCTCTTCGTTCAAATGAATCTCGTAAGCAACTCCATCAATGCCAAACGTAATCTCCTCGACGGCGGCGGTGCCGTCGATGTCGTCAAGCATGAAGCGCTCGGTCTTGGTCTTCCAAGCCATGGAATCTCCTTAGTGCGGCGGGACGTGGTTATCTAAAAAACTCCAGATCCACTTGTAACAGAAACATTAACGCAAATACCCCTATGCAATGCAAGTTCAACGATATCCAGGCGATTCGGAGGCGATAAAGGTCTGCTTGTGCAAGTGGCCCGACACAATTACGCCGCACGCTATCGATGCGCGAATCGTTGCAATCAGTGGACTCTTGGTTACGGGGCGGTGAAGATCAGGTTAACTCGGGGCCGAGCTCACACTGGTCCCAAATCCGTCTAGACAAGTGGCGGCCAGCATTCTCCCCACACCGGCAAGGATCGCGATGACGACCCGATGAACGCTTATCAGCGTTAGCACAGGCTTTGCCCAGGAACCGCATAGATTGGCCCTGGATACCGGTTTGAATAAGGGCCAGCTCTGGATATGGTCACGGATTTGCCAAGAGGCCTAGCTCACATTCAAGCGACCCCCCACAAACCAGGCCCCTCCCACCCCAAAAGCGCCTTGCCCATATCTCCCACACGTTAATTCGCTCCCGCTCGGCGGCAGCAAAACGGCCACGCTCGCCCAATTGGCAAAAGCTCCTCCCCCGGCACACCGCACCCATTTGTAACGCGCCTTTGCGCCGGCTTGCCCGCTCCTTAGAGTCGCCACAATCTGCACCAATCCTTGCAAACTCGCGGGAAACGGCACCCCCCTCCCGCCTGCTGACCGGTGGGGCATAAGCAAAACGGCCCCCACACCGAAGTGTGGGGGGCCAACCGAGCCGCCTAAGGGAATCGAACCCTTGACCTATTCATTACGAGTGAATCGCTCTGCCGACTGAGCTAAGGCGGCGGTGCTGCTTGCAGCATCCGCAATGCTATCTAAATCCGCGCGCGCTGCCAAACCGGGGCAGAGTGAGCCGCGCCACCGCCCGCGCCCTGGCGCTGAGGGCCGCAGGCGCGGCGGACAAAAGTGGGCGGGCCCCGCGCCACGGCGCCGGGCCCCCCCCCCCCGAAGTGACACGCCGACCGATTTGGTCATAGGCAACTCGCCGGGGTTGTGGTTGGTGTCCCCGGCG
>JAUMWR010000030.1:0-12022 GCA_030529545.1 Buchananella hordeovulneris | reverse complement strand
GGGGCTGGGGGCCCCGCCCCCCCCCCGGCGCCGGGGGGGGGGGGCGCGCGGGGGGGGCGAACCACGGGGGGGGGGCCGGGCGCGCGGGGGCGGGCCCCGCCCACACCTAAGTCACTCGCAGACCTTGTTCTTCATCGGCAACTCGCCGTTGATGAAGTAGTTGTCCACGGCGTCGTCCACGCAAACACTGTTGCCACCGTAAGCGCCGTGTCCCCAGCCCTCATAGGTAACGAGGATGCCGGACTCCAGCTGGCCGGCCAGGGAGACGGACCACTCGTACGGGGTGGCCGGGTCTCCCTTGCCACCCACCACCACGATCGGCTTAGCCCCAGCAGCCTTTACAGGACCAATCTTGCAGGTGGCCTCCAGCGGCCATGAGGCACGGTTGGCGTCGGAGTAGAGGAAGAACTTACCGACGGTCGGGGCGGCCGCCAAGATCGCGTCGGCCTGCTTCTCCCACTCGGAGGTGTCCATAGTCTTCACGGGGTAGTCCATGGCGGAGATGACGGGGAAGGCGTCGTCACTGTTGGTGGGGTAGCTACCATCCGGGCCGCGCTCGTTGAGCAGGTCGATCAGATTGAGGAGCTGAGAGCCGTCGTTCTCTTCCATCGCCTGGGCCAGGCCCTCTTCCAGCATGTCCCATACCTCGGTGGTGTACATGGAGCCGAGCACGCCGGAAACAGCCAGACTGCCGGTGAGCGGGCGGTTCTTGTCGCTGGTCGGGATCGGGTTGGCGGTCGCCTTTTCGAAGAACTGGGAGAGCTGCTTCATGCCGTTGTCGACGTTGCCGGTGAAGGGGCAGCCCTTTTCCTCCTGGCACTGGCGCACGAACTCGCGGATGGTGTTTTCGAAGCCGACGGCCTGACCGGCTGCCAGCTCGGAACTGGTCAGGGCGGGGTCAACGGCGGCGTCCAGGACCATGCGGCCCACGTTCTTAGGGAACATCTCGGCGTAGCGGGCGCCGAGGTGGGTGCCGTAGGAGTATCCCAGGTAGTGGAGCTCAGAGTCGTTGACGGCGTCGCGCAGAATGTCCAGGTCGCTCGCCACGGAGACGGTGTCTACGTTCTCAAGTAGCGCACGGTCGGTATTCGCCAGGCACAGGTCAGCGAACTCCTTGCCACTCTTTGCGACCTCATCCCAGGCCTCCTTGCCCCGCTTGAACGGGGTGGTGGCGGCGTTGTCCTCGTCGATCTGCTCGAAGGTGCGGCACTTGATCGGTGCGGACAGGTGCACGCCGCGCGGGTCGAAGCCCACGATGTCGAAGGTCTCGACCAATTCGGCGGTGAAGCTGTACTCCAGCGAGGGGCCGATGTTGTGGGTGCCGGATCCGCCCGGGCCACCGAAGTTCACGAACAGGGTGCCGCGGGGATCCTCTGACTTGTGGCGCTTGAGCGCGATCTCAATGGTCTTGCCCTCGGGCTTGTCGTAGTCCAGCGGGACCGTGACGGTGCCGCAGGCCCAATTGCCGCCGGAGCCGTCTTCGCACTTGCCCCACTCGACTGACTGGCCGTAGAACTTGTCCAGGCCGGCCGGAGCGGCGGGCATCTGCTCCGGACGCTCGTTGGCGCTGAACGGACCAGCGGCCCCCTGACCGGAGTCGGAGCTGTTGTCCGGGTTCAGGGTGGCAGAGGCGCTGGGGTTTGCCGGGGGACGGCCCGGCAACGCCTTGTACAACTTGTAGGCGGAAACGCCGATCGCGGACGTTCCCAGCAGCGCCGCAATGACGGCGAGAATCAGCAGGAGTTGAGATCGCTTTGCATTCACGCTGTTAAGCGTAGAGCGCCCTGCCTTCGATTGGCATGGATCGCAAGGATGATTCGGTTGGCCGACGCTCCTCCTACCTGCCGAATCAATCCGGCCTATACGAGCTCAGCCAGCGGCCGCAGGTTGACCACCATGGCCTCCACCGCAAGCTGGGGGGACACGTTGGCGGCTAGGCGCTGGCGGGCCTGGTTCACGGCGTCGATACGGAACAGGGTGCGCTGGGGCGAGGACTCAGTGGCAAGCTCGTTGACCAGGTCGGCCAGGTCCGCGTTGACCAGCTCCACCTGGGCGTTGACCTGCACGCAGTAGACGTCGCGGTAGAGGCTGAGGAGGTCCACCAGCACCCGGTCCAGAGTGTCTCTCTGCAGTCGCGTATAGCGGCGCTTCTGTTCCTCCTCCAGTTGCCGCACCTGCGCCCGGATGGTGGGGGCCATCCGGCCGCCCTCCTCCGCGCCCAGGGTGCGCAGCAGCTCCGCCTTCTCCAACTGGTTGCGCTCCTCGGCGCGCTCCTTGGCTTGGTTGGTGGCCATGTCCACCAGCTCGCTGGCGGCGGCCACGCAGTCGGCCACGTTGCGCACCGTCGCGGGCGCCGTGACCAGGCGACGGCGCCGAGCGCGCGCCTCAGGGTCTCGCGCCAGATGCCGGGCCATGCCCACGTGGCACTGAGCAGCGCGGGCCGCCACTGCGGCCACCTCGGGGTCCACGCCATCCCGGCTCACCAGCAGGGCGGCAACGTCGTCCACCGGAGGAACGCGCAGCGACAAGCCGCGGCAGCGGGAGCGGATGGTGGTAATCACGTCTAGCGGCGAGGGAGCACACAGGATCCACACAGTTCGCGCGGGTGGCTCCTCGATGGCCTTGAGCAAGACGTTGGAGGTGGACTCCATCATGCGATCCGCGTCCTCGACGATGATCACGCGCCACTTGCCCGCCGCCGGGGAACGCTGCGCCAGCGCCACCAGGGAGCGCACCTCCGCGATAGAGATGGTCACCTTCTCCGTGGCCACGATGGTCACGTCGGGATGCTTGCCCTGCATGGAAGTGGTGCAAGCGTGGCAGCGTCCGCAACCGGAGGGCTCCTCCTCGCACTGGAGGGCTGCCCCGAAGGCACGCGCCGCCACCGAGCGCCCGGATCCCGGCGGCCCGGTAATGAGCCACGCGTGCGTCATTGAGCGCTGGTCAGCTACGGCACGCGAGAGCACCTCGACTGCCGGCTGCTGCCCGACCAGGGAATCCCAAACACTCATGGAATCACCCTATCCCGAGCCGCCCACATCTTCTCCGCCGGTCAAGAGCAAGGGGTGTGCAGCATCGGATCGCGGTTCCCCCGCTGCGGCAAACCGGCAGAACGAGGTATTGGTCCCTGGCCTGCGTTTTTGGGCGGGCCCCTCCCGCCCTAAGCCACGCTTTGGCCTCCTCGTTTGCAGCGATCGCCTCACCCACTAGCGACCTTGTCCACAGAAGAAGACTTGGACGTGCGAGATTTGCATGGACGTGGTAAATGAGCGCACAATTTCAGGCGTCCTATCGGCGTCCCTAAATTAGCGCAAGGAACACAGCACCGATGTCGAAGCTGAGGATTGCCGGATACGCGGTCATCGCCCTCTTCGTACTAATCAACTTCTCAAACGCATTCGGAGCCGGCCTAGTAAGCGTCGGCCTAGTCTTGCTCGGCACTGCCGGATGGCATGCAGTAACGAAAAAGTCCTTCCTCTCCCCCGTGGTGGGAGGTGCGAAACGTCCGGCCCTATCAATAGCGGTCACGGCAATCTTGCTCATGGTGGTTGGCACGGCAACGCTGCCAACGGCAACGCCGCAGGCCGCTTCTGGTGAGGCGTCAGCATCGCCTTCCCCCACTCCTACCCCCACCCCGAGTGCCACGCTCAGCCGCAAGCCTTCCCCGACTCCCACCCCGAAGCCGACTACGCGCTCCGCGCTGATCGATACGGCGGGCCAACCGGAAACAGCCGCAAACGTGCTCTCCAAGCTGCGGATAAAGGGACGGGCGCAGGCAAACGACTACGACCGCAGTTTGTTTGGCCAACGTTGGTTGGACACCAACCGGAACGGGTGTGATACCCGCAATGACATTCTGCGCCGCGACCTCTTGGACCTGGTCATCAAGCCGGGCAGCAATGACTGCGCCGTGGAGAGCGGCACGCTATTTGACCCGTTCACCGGGCAAAGGATCGCGTTCGTGCGCGGCGAGGAGACCTCCGAGTCCGTGCAGATTGACCACGTGGTCGCACTGTCCGACGCATGGCAGAAGGGGGCACGGCAGTGGGACGACGCCCTACGCGCCGAGTTCGCTAACGACCCGTTGAACCTACTGGCCGTGGACGGCCCCGCCAACCAGCAGAAGGGAGACGGCGACGCCGCCACCTGGCTGCCGCCGAACAAGCCCTTCCGCTGCCAGTACGTGGCCCGCCAGGTGGCGGTGAAGTACAAGTACGACCTGTGGGTGACAGAGCCGGAGCGGGATGCCATAGCGCGAATATTGCAGGACTGCCCGGGGCAGCGCATTCCGCTGGCTACTGACCCGGCCTGGGATTCCAGCGTGATGCCCGCCCCCGTGCCGGCCCCCGAGGAGCCGGCTGCCCAGAGCGAAGGTGACGGTGCGGCCCCTGCCGGGCAAGACGGCAACGTCGATTGGGGCAGCCACGAACAGCCCGCAGAGCCCGAGCCGGTTTACGAGGAGCCCGCCCCGGAACCCGAACCGGTGCAAGAGAACGTCTTCTACCAAAACTGCAGCGAAGCCAAGGCTGCCGGCGCGGCTCCGCTCTACGAGGGTGAGCCCGGCTACCGCCGCAAGCTGGATCGCGACGGGGACGGTGTGGCCTGCGAGCGTTGACATCGCGCACAACGTGACAACACCCCGCTGGGGCGGGCCGGTTTTCCGGTCCGCCCCAGCACTACCAAGACCTCAGCGGGAAGCCGAGTTGCGCGGCGTCACCGGAGAGCAAAGAACTGGCGCTCCGCTCCCCACGGCACAGTTCCACTCCATCGGATGACCTACCGAAGGAGCCCCTCCACCCGCGCCCAGATTTGCGCGGCCAGCTCCTGCGGGCTCTGGCGCGCATCGAGCACCAGGTAGCGCTCGGGGGCCCGCGCGGCCAGCGCCAGGTAGCTGGCACGCACCCGCTCGTGAAAATCGACCGTTTCACGCTCCAGGCGGTCCTCGGCGCTACGGCCGACGTTGCGGCGCCGCGCGGAGGCCTCCTCCACCGGCAGGTCCAGCAGGACGGTCAGGTGCGGGGCCAGGCCGCCCGTGGCCCAGTGGGACAGGGCCGCGATCTCCTCCCCGCCCAGGGCGCGCGCGGCCCCCTGGTAGGCGATCGAGGAGTCCCAGTAGCGGTCCGTAATGAACACGGCGCCGCGCTCCATGGCAGGGCGGATGCGCTCGTCCACGTGCTGGGCCCGCGAGGCCGCGTAGAGCAGGGCCTCGGCCCGCGCCCCCATGTCCTCGCCGTGCAGGAGCAGCTCCCGGATGGCCTCGCCCAGCGGGGTGCCGCCGGGCTCACGAGACGTGCTGACCTCCAGACCGCGCTCAATCAGGCGCTCGGCGAGCACCCGCACCTGCGTGGTCTTGCCGCTGCCGTCGCCCCCCTCGAAAGCTACGAAGAGCCCCGTTGCGGGCACGGTGGGCTGAGGCGCGAAAGGCGTGTGCATGGCCCCAAGCCTAGCGCCGCTCCCGCTTCGACCCCTGGGACGCCAATCCCCTGGCTGCCCTTCTTGGCCGACGTTGCGCCGCCCAGTGCGCCTTACTCGGCGACCTTCTTGGCGGTGCTCGTCTTCTTGGCCGGTGCCTTCTTGGCCGGGCCCTTCTCGCGCTTGATCTGCAGCAGCTCGAAGGCGCGCTCCTGGGTGAGCTCGGCCGGGTCCTCGCCGCGCGGCACGGTCACGTTGGTGACGCCGTCGGTCACGTAGGGGCCAAAGCGCCCCTCCTTGACGGTGACCTTCTTGCCACTGACCGGGTCCTCCCCGAACTCGCGCAGCGGCGGCTTGGCAGTACCGCGCGCGCCGCGCGTCTTGGGTTGGGCGTAGATCGCCAGGGCCTCTTCCAGGGTGACGGTGAACAGCTCTTCCTCGCTGCCCAGGGAGCGCGAGTCGGTGCCCTTCTTCAGGTAGGGGCCAAAGCGGCCGTTCTGGGCGGTGATCTCAACGCCCTCGGCGTCCACACCAACCACGCGCGGCAGGGAGAGCAGGCGCAGGGCATCCTCCAAGCTCACGGTGGCCAGGTCCATGGTCTTGAACAGGGAGGCGGTGCGCGGCTTGGGAGCGGCCTTCTTGCGGCCGGTGGTGGCCTCACCCTCCGGGGCCTCGGGCAGGATCTCAGTGACGTAGGGGCCGTAGCGGCCGTCCTTGGCCACGATCGTGTTGCCGCTGACCGGGTCGGTGCCCAGCTCGCGGCCGTCGTCGGCGGCGCGCGCAAAGAGCTCGGCCACCTTGGAAGCGTTCAGCTCGTCCGGGGCCACGTCGCTGGGGAGCTGGGCGCGGCGGCCCTCGGCGTCCTCCAGGTAGGGGCCGTAGCGGCCCACGCGCACGTTCACGCCGCCGCCCACCTCGATGGAGTTCACGGCACGCGCGTCGATGTCCCCCAGGGACTCAACGGTGGTGCGCAAGCCCACCGCGCGCAGTCCCTCGCCCTCGCCAGAGCCAAAGAAGAAGCGGCGCAGCCAGGCCACGCGCTCGGCGTCGCCGGCGGCGATGCGGTCCAGGTCGCTCTCCATGGACGCGGTGAAGTCGTAGTCCACCAGCTCAGAGAGGTTGTCCTCCAGCAGGCGCACCACGGAGAACGCTAGCCAGGTGGGGACCAGGGCCTGCCCCCGGCGCTCCACGTAACCACGGTCGGTGATGACGGAAATGGTGGCGGCATAGGTGGAGGGACGGCCAATGCCGTTGGCCTCCATTGCCTTGACCAGGCTGGCCTCGGTGTAACGCGGCGGAGCAGTGGTCTCGTGGCCCTTGGCCTCGGCACCCTCCACCCCCAGGGACTGGCCGCACTCCAACTCCGGCAGCCGCTCCTCGTCGCTCTCCTTGTAGCGCTCGGCGTCGCGGCCCTCCTCGTACGCCGCCAGGAAGCCGCGCTGCGTGATGACCGTGCCCGCAGCGGACAGGGTCAGGGCGCGCGCCGATCCGGCAGCGTCTGTGCCCATGACAGCTAGCTCCACCGTGGAGGTGAATCCCTTGGCATCCACCATCTGGGAGGCGATCGTGCGCTTCCAGATCAGCTCATAGAGCGCGAACTCGCTGGCGTTCAGCGCGGACCTCACCTGCGAGGGGCTGCGGAAGTTGTTGCCGGCGGGACGGATGGCCTCGTGGGCCTCCTGCGCACCCTTGGCCTTGGTCGCGTAGACGCGCGGCGACGAGGGCACCGAGTCGGCGCCATAGAGCTCAGCGGCCTGCGCACGGGCGGCACGCAGCGCCTCCCCAGACAGGGCCGTGGAGTCCGTACGCATGTAGGTGATGTAACCGTTTTCGTACAGGGACTGGGCGGTGCGCATAGCGTCGCGCGAGCTCATCCGCAGCTTGCGGGAGGCCTCCTGCTGCAGCGTGGAGGTAGTAAAGGGGGCGGCCGGGCGGCGCGTGTAGGGCTTGGAGGCAACGTCGCGCACGTCGGCCCTGGCCCCACCGAGCGAGGCGGCCAGGGCGGCAGCGTCGTCCCCACCCAGGGTGAGCACGCCGGCCTTCTTGGCGGCGGGACGGAGCTGACCGTCGTCCCCAAAATCGCGGCCGGTAGCCACGTTCACGCCGTCAATGCTCACCAGGCGGGCGGAGAAAACCTCTCCCGCGCCAGCGGCCAGGTCAGCCTTCACCGAATGGTAGCCGGCGGGCACGAAAGCCATGCGCTCACGCTCGCGCTCCACCACCAGGCGGGTGGCCACGGACTGCACACGGCCAGCGCTCAGGCCAGTGCGGACCTTGCGCCACAGCAACGGGGAGACCTCGAAGCCCACCAGGCGGTCTAGAATGCGGCGCGTTTCCTGCGCGTCCACCAAGTGCAGGTTGACCTCGCGCGTGTTCTCCAGCGCGTTGGTGATGGCCTCCTTGGTGATCTCGTGGAACACCATGCGGCGCACCGGCACCTTGGGCTTGAGGACCTCCAGCAGGTGCCAGGCGATCGCTTCTCCCTCGCGGTCTTCATCGGTGGCGAGGTAGAGAGCCTCTGCCTCCTTCAGGTAACGCTTGAGCTCGGCAACCTTCTTCTTCTTGTCCGCATCCACCACGTAGTACGGATCGAAGTCGTTGTCCACGTCCACCGCGAACTTGGCGTAGCCGGACTTCTTCAGCTCCTCAGGTAGGTCGCGCGGCTGGGGGAGGTCGCGGATGTGACCAATGGAGGCCTCGACCACGTACTCCTCACCCAGGAAAGCGCCAATGCGCTTCGCCTTGGCGGGAGACTCCACGATGACGAGCTTCATACCTATACCTATTCGTGACTCGGAGGCAGACGTTCTGAGCGTACACGCCACTACCGGCCGCCCGACGTATGAGCCGCGATATTACTTCGAGGTCCGACGCTCCCGCCCGCCCAACCGATATGCGCACCGCCCGGCCCGACGGCCGGACCGGGCGCGGGCGCAGCTCCGCAGGCGGATGGGTTCAAACGCCCGGCAGTGGGCCACACTGCCTAGCGACAGTGGGCAGGCAACAGACAACACCAGCCAGTGGTTCCCTTTTCGACCGGCGTCGCCAAGGCAACAATGTGGTTTTAACAGCCTCTGTTTGACGACGAGACCGCATGTTGGGCGACAAGAGCGCATGTCAGGCGACAAGACCATCAGTTGGGCGACAGGAATAGTGGGGTTCTTGTCGCCCAAGTTGCGCTCCCGTCGCCCAGGTTGTGTTCTTGTCGCCCAGGTCCCCACCATCGGGAGGCAAAGGACAGCGCGAGCAACCCGCGGACCCGGGACAGCTAGCTCATGGCCCATGCCGGAGCGAAAAGACACGGTTGCAACCGGCGGCCCCGGGGCGTCTGCAGGCGGGAGGAGTGGCAGTCGGGCTGTTGGAGGCTGAAACCGGCGTGCCCGGCCCGCCTAGCCTGCGGGAAGGAGCAGCAGGCCGTCCTCCACCAGCGTGCGCACCTGGCCCAGCACCTCGGCGGCCACGTCCTCAGCCGGCACCTCCAGCAGGTGTGCGACGGCCGCGATAATCGTGTCCAGCGCCAGTTCCCCGTCACAGACCCCCACAACGGCCGACTGCGCGGTGGTCAGCACCACCTTGCGGGCCAGCCCGCCGCCCTGGCTCAGGCGCACCAGCTGCGGGTCGGCCGCGCCCGGGGTGTAGTAGCGCTCCTCCACCACGTCGGGCGAGCGACGCAGCGTCAGCTCAGCCAGCTCCTCGTTGGAGAGCTGGGCCAGTCGCTCCCGCGTGCGCAGCGTCAGCAGGACGTGGGCGGCCGGGTCCGGGGCGCCTAGCCCCGCAGCCTCCTCGAGGCGCCGCCAGGTGCGCTGCCCGGTATCGGCGGGGCGGTGCAGGATCACCTGCCCAAAGCCGATGGCGCTCACGCCGCGCCGGTCGAAGTCGGCCAGCCAGCGCTCGTAACCCGCCTCATACGCCGCGCGGTCGGTGCGCGGGTCCAGGCCGCCGTCGCGCAGCCACATCTCCACGTACTCCGCCGGATCCAGCACCTCACGCTGGATCACCCAGGCGTTGACGCCCTCCGGCAGCCAGCCCGCCACGCGCTCGCTCCAGTCCTGACCAGCGTGATGCTCCCAGTTGGCCAGAAGCTGGGCCACGCCGCCAGGGGCCAGGTGGGCGGGCAGCCCCGCCAGGAGCTGGGCCACCAGCACGTCGCCGCCCAGGCCGCCGTCGCGGTACTCCATCTGCGGCAGGTCCAGGTCCTGCGGCGTGATCACGAACGGCGGGTTGGACACGATCAGGTCGAACTCGCTGCCCGCCAGCGGCTCCAGCAGGGACCCCAGGGCCACCTCGATCGGCGCCGGAGCGGCCTGCTCAGCGCCGCGGCCGGCGGCAACGTCGCGCACACACTGCTGCACCGCCCGGTCGAGCGCCACGTTGAAGCGAGCAAAATCCAGGGCGCGCGCGGAGATATCGGTGCCCAGTACCGCGTTGGCGTGGCGGGAAGCGGCCAGCGCCTGGATGCCGGAGCCAGTGCCCACGTCCGCCACCCGGCCGTGCGGACCACCGGCCACCGCCTCGCGGATGGTCCAGGCCGCCAGCGTGCCGGAAGCGCCACCTACCCCAAGGACGTGGTCGGCGTGGAGGCGCTGCCCGCTGGCCAGCTCGGTGAGGTCGGAGGCCACCCAGAAGTCGTGCAGGTGCAGGTGCTGCGGGGACAGGCAGCAGGCCGCTTGGTACAGGGACTCAGCGGCGCCCGGATCTACCTGCGCCGAGATCACCAGCCCCAAGGCGAGCGCGCCGGCCAGGGTAGTGCGGGGCAGGGCCGCCTCCACCTCCGCAGCAGAGAGCACCTCCCCCAGCACGAACAGGCGCGTCAGCAACGCCACCGCCGCGCCCGGGGAGTCCGGCCCCACCCGCCTGGCCGCCTGCAGCAGGGGCGTGCGTTGCTCCCGGCGCAGGGCCAGCATCTGCCGCGACCCGAGCACCCGCTCGCAGTCCTCCACCGTCCAGCCGGCCCCCACCAGGTCGGCGGCCAGCGCCGGCAGCCACTGCGCGTCAGGCACTGGCACCGGCAGGCTCTCCCCCACGCCAAACGCGGCAGGCGCAGGGGAGGAGGACGGGGCGGGAGGAACGTCGGCCAACGGAGATACGCACATGCCGACAGAATAATTTGCCCACCCCACCACAAAGGCCGGTACATTGGCCGAGTGCAAGAACAGCCCAGCCCCCTGCTGGCGCTGCACGGCGCGGTGCAGCACTACTCGTGGGGATCGCCCAGCGCCATCCCTGCCTTCCTCGGCAAAGCAGAAGACGGCAAGCCGTACGCCGAAGTCTGGTTCGGCACCCACCCGCGCGGGGCCACCCGCGTGGAGGCCGTGCGCCCCGAAGACGAGGACAACAGCGGCGGCGCCGGCCGCACCCTGGCCGCCCACATCCTCACCACCACCCGCACCAGCCTGGGCGAGGCGGTGCAAAACCAGTTCGGCCCGCGCCTGCCCTACCTGCTCAAACTCATCGCCCCCGCCGGCCCGCTCAGCCTGCAAGTCCATCCCACCCGCGAGAGGGCCGCCCAGGGGTACTCCGAGGAAGAGCTGCGCGGCGTGCCACGCACACACCCCGAACGCTCCTACCACGACCGCAACCACAAGCCGGAAATGCTGCTGGCCCTGGAGCACTTTGAGGCGCTGGCCGGCTTTAGGGCCCCGCGCCGCGCCGCCGAGCTGCTGGCCGGCCTCAAGCACCCGCTGGCCGCCAAGCTGCGCGGGATCATCCGCTCCCGCGCCGGCGCCACCGGCATGCGCGACGCCTTCGCCTACCTGGTGCAACCCGAAACCCGGCCCTCCCCCGCGGACGTGGACCGCTTTGCCCACGAGGTGTGCGAACGCCTGGCCGCGCGCCGCTCCCCCTCCGAGCGCACCGACCGGATCGTCAAGAAGCTCGCCCGCAACTACCCGGGCGACCCCGGTGTGGTGGCCGCGATGCTGCTCAACCCCGTTACCCTGCAGCCCGGCGAGGCCCTCTACGTTCCCGCCGGCACCGTCCACGCCTACTTAGAGGGATTTGGTGTGGAAATCATGGCCGACTCCGACAACGTGTTGCGCGGCGGCCTGACCTCCAAGCACATCGACGTCACCGAGATGCTCGCCTGTGTGGAGCCCACCGCCGCCCCGCCCGTGCGCATCGCCCCCGAGACCTCCGGCCAGCGCACCCGTACCTACTACGCGCCCGTCGACGACTTCGAACTCTGCGTCACCCCCGGCGGCGAGGAAACCCGCATCCCGGGCGGTGGCCCCCGCATCCTCCTGTGCACCGAGGGCGAGGTCCACGTGCGCGTGCGCCCCTCTGCCGCGTTCGTAGCCGCCAACGCGAACGGCAATGGGAACGGGAATGGCAATGGCGGCAGCCTGAACTCGCTGCCTGCCGCCGGCGAGAGCACGGACGACGTTGCCACCTGCGCGCTGGAAAGCCAGGACGACTGCGTCTGCGCCACCGAAAACTGGGGCGAGGACCCCGGCGAAGAGTGGCAGGCCGACGACCCCGCCCGCCCCTGGACCGCTCTCCGTCTACAGCGAGGGCAGGCCGCCTTCGTTGCAGCCAGCTGCGGCAGGGTGCGCGTGAGCGGGCCGGGCACCCTCATCCAGGCAGGCGTGCCCTAAGGGACGCAGTCTGGTTG
>JAUMWR010000002.1:98256-103505 GCA_030529545.1 Buchananella hordeovulneris | reverse complement strand
CAAACCACACATAGTCACCCACGGAAACAGCCGGCTTGATAAAACCAAAGTCCAGACTCAGGTCCTTATCCCCATCATTAGGCAGCGCCTTGGCGGTCTCGGAACCGGTGGAGGAGTCCTTCTCCTTATCACTACCAGCGCCAGCAGTGGTAGCCACATACCCGGCCGGGGCAGTAACGCTCACCTTGTACTTAGCGTCACCCGGCAACACCTCCAAGTCAGCGAACAGGTACTTACCGGCAGCATCAGTCGTCGTGGTGGTAACCACCGTGCCGTCAATCTTCTTCACCGGCGCGTTGTCGCTGCGGGAAATCGTCAACGTCACGTCCTTCAACGGCACATCAGACTCGTCTTGCAGACCGTCCTTGTTGACGTCAAACCACACATAGTCACCCACGCTGACCTTGGCGCGCTTAGCGTGCCACTCATCCTCGTCCATGACCTTGTCGCCGCCAGCCACCGGGGTGGCCTCGACCATGGCCTTATCACCATGGCTAGCTGCGCCGGCCTCGGTGAGCTTGGGCAACTTAGCCGTGCAGTTGAAGCTCTCCTTGGGAGCCAAAACCTTGTCAGCGTTGAACGTGACGGTAACAATCGCGTTCGCCCCGGCAACACCCTCAACACTGTCACTACCCCAGGTACAACGCAGATCGGTTAGAGCCGGGCCGCCCAGAGTCTGGTCGGAAACCACCACGTTCTTCAACGCGGCCTTACCAGTGTTAGTCACAGTGAACTTCACTACCTGCTCAGCCAAACCAGACACCACCAACGCCTGCTCAGCACTGTCACGGTCCCCGGCCGGCAACACCTTGGGCTGACCAGCCTCAAGCACCGGCTCATCACCCTGGAACTGAACACCGTTCCAAGCACCGTCGTACTTCTCGATGTCGATACCCACGGGCTTCTTGACAAACCCGAAGTCCAGGCTCAGGTCCTTATCGCCATCATTGGGCAGGGCCTTGGCGGTCTCGGAACCAGTGGAGGAGTCCTTCTCCTTGTTGCTGCCGGCCCCGGCGGTGGTGGGCTCGTAGTTCTCCGGCGCGGTCACCGTCACCTTGTACTTCGCGTCACCCGGCAGGATTTCCAGGTCAGCGAACAAGTACTTGCCCGCAGCATCGGTCTTGGTGGTGGTAACCACCGTGCCGTCGATCTTCTTCACCGGCGCGTTGTCGCTGCGAGAGATCGTCAACGTCACGTCCTTCAGCGGCACGTCGCTGTCGTCTTGCAGGCCGTCCTTGTTGACGTCAAACCAGACGTAGTCACCCACGCTGACCTTGCCCGGGCGCTTGGCGTGCCACGGGTCAGAGTCACTCACCTTCTCACCACCAGCCACCGGGCTGGCCTCGACAGTGGCGTTGTTAGCGTGCTTGGCCGCCTCGCCCAGGGCAGGCATAGTGCCGGTGCACTCAAAGGACGCCTTCGGGTCCAAGACCTTGTCAGCATTAAAGGTGACAACAAGCTCACCAGTAGGCGAGGCAACACCCGCAACAGTGTCACCACCCCAACTACAGCTCAGGCCGGTCAGAGCCGGGCCAGCACTCGTCTGGTCCTTCACCACCACACTCTTGAGCGGGGCAGTACCAGTGTTGGTAACAGTGAACTTCACTACCTGGGACTGGTTGGGACGCAACACCAACGCAGCACCCTCATCATCACGGTCACCCACCGGCAACACCTGAGGCTGACCACCCTCAAGCACCGGCTCATCACCCTGGAAGGTAACCCCGCCCCAGTCACCGTCGTACTTCTCGATGTCGATCCTCGGAGTGTTCTTCACAAAACCGAAGTCCAGCGTCTCATCGCGCTCGCCGTCGTTCTTCAGCACGCGCGCGGTGGCAAAACCAGTGGAGGAATCATCCGCGCCGCCACCATTGTTCGGCCCAGCCTGGGTCGGGGCGTAGTTGTTGGGAACGGAGACCACCTCAACGATGTACTTGGCATCGCCCGGCAAGATCGGCAGGTTGTCGAAGGAGTAGAAGCCCTGATCGTTGGTGGTCTGGTCGGCAACATCGTTGCCGTTGACGTCCACCGCCTTCTGACCGTCGGAGCGCTTGAGCTTGAGGACAACCCCAGCCAGTGGCTCATCGCCCTGATCCTTCTGGCGACCATTGCGATCGTTGTCCAACCACGCAAAATCACCCACGCTGACCTTCTTGTAGCTGAAGGTGTTGGTGTACTCGACTTCCTTCACCTGGGCGGCGGCGACCTCGAAGGTGGCAGTAGCAGATTCGGTTGCCTCGCCGGCCTCAACCTTGACAGAGGGGGTGTTGAACTTGATGTGAGCCGGTAGGCCGGAGGAAGTCCAGCCGGTGTCCTCGGTCAGGGTGATGCGAGTGCCAGCCGGGAAGGGGAGGCGAATGTTGCCCTGCGGCACGTAGGTGACCACCTGGTCGAAAGGCACCTCGATGTAGAGGGGCTTGGCCGGTTCGGTCCAGCCCGGGAACTCGTTGGCGGACTTGCCGCCAGGAAGCTGCCAATCGACCAAGAAGCGCACCTTCTCGCCTGCGGGGAAGGCAGTCTTTGCCTCGCCGGTTACGATCTTGCTGACCGCGAAGCTGCCGTAGTTCGGGTCCATTTCGGCGGTACCGCCCGCCGCCACGCGGTAGCGCGTGGTGGAATTGACCGATTCGCTGATGCCCTGTACACGAGCCTCGTTGGAGTAGGTGGTGTTCTTGTCTACTCTCTCGGTCGGAGTGGACGGAGTGGTGTGGTAGGAGAGGCGGTACACCGCGTCTTCGCGCAGTGGCGCGCCGGTGCGGCGCAGGGTAAAGGTCGCAGTGCGGTTGTTGTTGCTGAACACCGCGTCGACCGTCACCTCGCCCAGGTTCGGTACGTTAGCCGGCTGCTTCGGGTAGGGCCACAGGTCAGGCACATCGTCGTCATCGCAGAAGCCGTGCTTGGAGAACAAACACTGGTCCTCGATGTCGCCCTGGGGAATGTTCACCGCCATGGCGGAGAAGCCGTAGTCACCGCTGAAGGTGTGCCCCTGGCTCAGGTTGTCCGTGAAAACTATGGTGTCCGGGATCTGGTCCACCCTGAGCTGCTTCTTCAGCTCGCTACCGGAGAACGAGATATGCCACACAATGCGCCTGGTCTCAGAGGTGACGCCCCAATTGGACTTGTTTAGGGGCTGGACCCAGTACGGGCCGATGGGCTTGGTGATCGGCTCGCCGCCGGGAGTCGGGATGGACTTCTCAATACCGTTGGCGTCGAACGTGCCTTCGGTCTTACCGTTCGATTCGTGGGCAACCGCCTCAGCCCAGGCGCTGCCGCGCAGGTTGGCCAAGCCCTGGTTCCTGATCGCGTCCTCAAGTCCCTCCGTGAACACGCACTTGATGGCAGGGAATTTGCCGCCCTCGCCCTTCGTGGGCAAGCACTCAGCGACCGAGGGGCCAGTGCCTGCGCCCAGCTTCAGGTCGAAGGGGGCGACGTCTGCCAACTCGTACATGGCAGGGTTGCTGGGGAAACCGAGGACGAAGTACTCGCCCACCTTGGGGTCTGCATCGACAGCGGTCCAGTTCCAGCGCACTATCAAACGGTTCCACTTGATCGCGGCGACGTCTTCTTCACCGGTGCCGGTCTGTTTGCGGACGGTGAGGTCCGTAATCTTGACGCCCTTGTTTTGTGTGGTGGGCTCTACTGCGGTGGCGCCGGCGTTAAACACGGACACCAAACCTATTGAGGTCAGGAGCACTGCCAGGATAGATAGCAAGCTCAGCCATTTGGCTTTTAGTCGGCTTGGCATTGATTTCCTTCCGAGTTTGGTGCTAAGGCACCAATGTGCAATGTGCGGGTGTTGGGGCAGGCCAATCTAACGCCCGATAGAGGGGCTGTCAGAGAAGGGTCGCGGGAGCGGGTGCTGCGCTCTCGAACTGGCCTGTGTTCAACGTGCGCATGCTACCTGCGCCCCTGTCTCTAAAGCTGCAGTGAGTGTTGGCATCTACACAGTTTTGAGGCGCAGGGTGATTACTTTTGAGAGATTAACCGTTTTTGGTGACTTAATTCCGCAGGAGGGCAACAGGGGAGAGTTAAGGGCGACTAACCGGCAAGTTTATTAATAGTAATAGGGGAAGGATTCCCAATTGGGGGCCCGACGCTCCAAGAAGGCATCTCGCCCCTCCTGCGCCTCGTCGGTCATGTAGGCCAAGCGGGTGGCCTCACCCGCGAAGACCTGCTGGCCGGCCAGGCCGTCGTCGGCCAGGTTGAACGCAAACTTCAGCATGCGGATAGCCTGCGGAGACTTGGAGGCAACGATCCGGGCGTACTCCAGGGCCCGCACCTCCAACTCCTCGTGCGGCACGGCCTCGTTCACCACCCCCCAGCGCTCGGCGTCCTCGGCGCTGTACTCGCGCGCCAGGAAAAAGATCTCCCGCGCCCGCTTGTCGCCCACTTGGCGGGCCAACAGCGCAGACCCGTAGCCGGCGTCAAAGGAGCCCACGTTCGCGTCGGTCTGCATGAAGCGGGCGTGCTCCCGGGAGGCCAAGGAGAGGTCACACACCACGTTCAGGGAGTGTCCGCCCCCGGCTGCCCACCCGGAGACGGCGGCGATGACCACCTTTGGCATGGTGCGAATCAGGCGCTGCACTTCCAGGATGTGCAGGCGGCCTGCCCGGGCGGCGTCCAAACGCGCGCGCGTGGCGGCGACGTCGGCCAAATGTGCCTCCTTGGCGTCGGCAAAGGGGGTGGCCGGCGCGGGGGCGGGATCCTGGCCCGGGCGCTCGTAGCGGTAGCCGTCCTTGCCGCGCACGCGCTGGTCCCCGCCGGAGCAGAAGGAGTAACCGCCGTCCTTGGGGGAGGGGCCGTTGCCAGTCAGTATTACGGCCGCCACGTCGGGGCTGCAGCGGGCGTCGTCCAGCACGCGGTAGAGCTCGTCGACGGTGTGCGGCCGGAAAGCGTTGCGCACCTCCGGGCGGTCGAAGGCCACGCGCACCACCGGTAGGGCGTTGCCCGACTCGTCGATTCCTCGGTGGTAGGTGATGTCCGTTAGCCCCTGCCCAATGTCCCGCCAGCGAGAAGGGGCGAAAGTGTCGGAGACAAAGGGCAAAGAACTCATGGCTGCAGCCTAGCGGCGCCTCTCTCCGCGCACCACGTCCGCTGTGGGCCGCACCTGCCGCCCGGCCGGTTGCGGGCAGGGGTGAGTGGCCGACGTTGCCGCCGGCCGACGGTGTTTACCACCGCCCGGTGCAGCGGGGTGGCCGCCGGGGGACGCGGTCCGGAGCGCGGGCGGCCCGCGGGGTGGCCGACGGTGC
>JAUMWR010000002.1:0-98246 GCA_030529545.1 Buchananella hordeovulneris | reverse complement strand
GCTTGCCGCCGCCCGGTGCAGCGGGGAGAGTGGTGTGGCCCTGGCGGGAGAGCAATGGGACCGGACGGCGCCGCTACGCGAGGGGCTCGGCGGTGCGGCGCACCGCCACTCTGCACACCAACACTGCGTGCGCCGCCGCTTTGCCCGCCGCTGGTTGTGCGCTGCCTCCTTATTACTTCGTCTCGCGCGGGTGCACGGGGCCGAGTTTCTCCGGTCGAGAGGCGCCGAGTGTGTGGATGCTCGCCCCGGCCCTGGGCAGGAAGGTTGAAACGGGGCCGCAGGCGTACCAAAGCCCTACTAGGCTGTGGCGCATGAGTGATCCTGCCGCCGCCAGCGCCACCAAGACCACCCCGCGCCTCGTCGAGAGCGAGGTGGGGCGTCTGCGGGAGGTGATTTTGCACCGGCCCGGCCTGGAGATGACGCGCCTGACCCCGTCCAACAAGGACGAGCTGCTGTTCGACGACATTCTCTGGCTGGAGCGCGCGCAGGAGGAGCACGACCGCTTTGCACAGGTGCTCATGGAGAACGGCGCCAAGGTCCTCTACCTAGCGGATCTGCTGCGCGAGTCCCTGGCGGTGGCCGAGGCCCGCGAGATGGTCATCAACCGCACCTTCGACGAGCACACCTACGGCCCGATGGCCTTTGAGCCGCTGCGGGAGATGGCGCGGTCCATGGACCTGTCCGAGCTGACCCAGCTCCTGATCGCCGGCATCACCAAGCGCGAGATCCTGGAGCGGATCGAGGAGCCGCGCTCGGCCTCCTTCCGCCTGTGGCACATCGACGACTTCGTGCTTGCCCCGCTGCCGAACCACTACTTCACGCGCGACACCTCCACCTGGGCCTACGGTGGTGTCTCCATCTCCGCCATGCGCAAGGTGGCGCGCTGGCGCGAGACCCTGCACTACGAGGCGATTTACCGCTACCACCACGAGTTCGCCGACGCCGCCACCCCGCTGTGGACCGAGGAGTCCGAGCACGGCACCGCCGCCATCGAGGGCGGCGACGTGCACGTGGTGGGCAACGGCGCCCTGATCGTCGGCCTGAGCGAGCGCACCACCCCGCAGGGCATGGAACGCTTTGCCCAGCGGGTCTTCGAGAGCGGGCGCGCCGACCGGATCGTGGCGCTGGCGATGCCACACGCGCGCGCCTACATGCACCTGGACACGGTCATGACGATGATCGACGAGCGCACCTGGACCAAGTTCGCTGGCCTCGGCATGCTGCCCAGCTTCACGCTGACCCCGGCCGGCCAGGGCAACGGCTCCTCCGGCAGCGGGCTGAACATCGTGTCCCACCCGCCGGCCCAGATGCACGCCGTGATCGCGGACGTGCTGGGCGTGGACGGCCTGCGCATCCTCACCACCCCGCAGGACGGCCTGGCCGCCGAACGCGAGCAGTGGGACGACGCCTGCAACCTGCTGGCCCTGGCCCCCGGCGTGGTAGTGGGCTACGAGCGCAACACCGCCACCAACAAGTTCCTGGCCCAAAATGGCGTGGAGATCATAGCTATCCCCGGCAACGAGCTGGGCCGCGGGCGCGGTGGCGCGCACTGCATGAGCTGCCCCACCCGCCGCGACCCGGCCTGATCCGGACCGCGCAGGCCCGGCCAAGCCAAGGATTTACGGGCTCCCGCCCCGGGCCGCCGGGTGTAACCCGGAGGCGGTGCCGGTGCTGTTCCTGCCGACGCGGGTTGAGGCGCGGTGGATATGACCTGGGTTTCACGCTGATGGGCAGGGTGGCCGCACAGACACGCGGCGGGGAGCGGCCGGCTGGGGGAGTACCGCTGGCGAGCGATCCCCCGCGCGCTGCTGGCCGCTCAGAGTGCGGCGCGGCTCCTATAAATAAGGTGTGCCTCGCTCGCGGCCGGGCCCGCAAGGTGCCGGTTCTGTATCAGTTTCGGTACCCCTATCTCGCTAGCGTGCCGGTCTAGACCTTTTTATGATGGGCGGGCGGCTGCCGACGGTGGTTGCCGCAGTGCAGACAGGCAAACGTCTTTGGTAAAGCGAAACGGGTGAACTGGCGGTGAACCAAGCAGGGGCGCATTCCGCAGCCGCGCAAGAGGCGGCGCTGGCGCTCTCCAACCCCAAAACCCCGGCCGCCCAGATCGAGATGATCGTGGCCTCCTACCCCCACCTGCGAGCCCAGGCGCTCTCCCACCCAAACTGCAGCGAGAAGCTGCGCGCCTGGGTCTCCGCCAACGACCCCGCCAACTTCGCCGCCTGGCGGGAGGGGGCCCGGGCCGCCGTGCAGCGGGAGGCGCAGGAGCAGGCCACCTTGCTTAAGACCAAGGCGGAAGCCAAGCAGGAGCAGTTCCGCGAGAGCCTGGCGCGCGCAGAGCAGGCGGCCGAACGCGCCTACAAGGTGGGCGGCAGCAAGAACGCTGCGGCACCGAAGCGGCGGATCTCCGGCGGCAAGATCCTGCTTTTACTCATCTTTGGCTTGTTCTTGGGCTGGGCCTACACGACGCTGTCGCAAACGCTGGGCCGCTCCGACGCCCCCGCTGCCCCCGCCGTCGAGGCGGCCGAGGACGGCGCGGCTGACTCCGCCGAGCAGTGGGTGCGCCCGGTGGTGCCGGGCTCCTCCGCCCAGCAGTTGGTGGACACCCCCTCCAAGAACATCTCCTGTGAGCTCCACGACACCTTCGTGGCCTGCTCCATCCTGGAGCGCTTCTATCAGGAGAACGGGTTGAGGGACTGCTCAGAGCGGCTCTTCTCCATCGCGGTGGAGGAGGGAGCCCCCTACTTGGAGTGCGGGCAGGAATACCTGGGCAACCCCGGGGACCAGGTATACGAAATGCAGTACGGGGAACAGGTCTACTGGGAACACTTCGCGTGCATGGCGGAGGAAGACGGCGTTTCCTGCTGGAATCAGCGGACCGGCGAAGGCTTCAAATTCTCCCGGCAAGGGTACACAATCTTCTAGGTCCGGATTTCGGCTCAGATAGGACATCATCCCCATGGCAAACCCGTTCGCTTCCGAGGGCCGTGCTGGCGGCGCGCAGCAAGCCGGTAACCCCGGCGACGGCTACGTGCCCGCCCCCGGCTGGGCCGCCGGCTCCGGCGCGCAGTGGGGAGAGCTGCCTGCCGTTCCTAGCTGGCGAGAGCCCAACCGGTATCCCCACACCGGTCCGGGCAACTACGGGAGCAGCGGGCAGCAGCCCAGCCCCCGCTACCCCCGCACGCAAATCTGGAGCGCCGCCCAGTCCACCTTCGACGGCCAGGCGCCGAGTCCCTCCCGCCCCCTCGTGCGGCGCCCCTTCCTCCACCTCGCCACCTTCGTGACCGGCCTGGTCCTCACGGTGGTAGCCACCGCCCTGGTCTACTTTGCCCTGGAGCGAACCGGAGCCTCCTTCAACCTGGTGGGCGCCATTCTGCGGGGAGAAGTGCTGGTGCAGTGGATCTGGTTGGCCCTCATCCCGGTCTCACTGATCGGCTGGATCGCGGGGCTGGCCTACTCCGGCACCGCGATCGCCAAGAGCTCCTCCCGCCTGGTGCCCAGCGTCAGCTTCATCGCTTCTCTGGCCCTGCCCATCTTCCTCTTCTTCGCGGGAGCCTCCGCTGCGGTAAGCATCGCCGTGGACAACACCACGCGAGACGTCCAAGCGGTAGTCGCCGACGCCGCGCTCGACCCAGCCCAGCGGGCCGCTGTCATCAACGAGCTCGAGGAATGGGCCCAATACATTCCCGGGCTCAAGGAGTTCGTAGAGAAGATCCCGGAAGAGATTCCAAGCTCGCTGTAAAGAAAGTAATGAGGGGAGGGGCAATTCCCGCCCCCCAACTGAAGGAAAACGATGGTCGGATTCACCAACGAGGCGCCCGGGAACCAGCCGGTTCCCGGCAACGCGCCGCGTCCAGGAACCGGAAGCAGGCCGCTGGGAAGCGGCCCCCAGCCCCTCGGCGGCAGCAGGTCCCCCCAAGGGAACCCCGGCTTTGGAGGGGGCGCCCACGCCCCGGCTGGCCAAACGTTAGGCGGGGCGCGCCCCGCCCCCGGCCCGGCGATGGTGCCCCAGAACCAGGGCTTTGGCCCCGTCCCCTACGGTGCCCAGCCCTCCGCTCCGGCCGCCAGGGGCGGCGTCGTCAAAGCCCCCACCGGCATCCTGTGGGCAGGCATCGCCATGAGCTTCCTGGGCCTGACCAGCAGCGCCTTGCTCCTCCTCGACATGGTCTACCCCGACGCCTGGCAGCTCTGGGCCGCCGTCGGCACCTGGCTCCTGTGCGTCGTGGGCGGCCTGGGCAGCGCCATCCTCTACATGCGCACCAACACCAAGCGGCAAGCGGAAAAGAACTACGACATGTCCTCGGACTCCCGCGTCCTCTACAGCGTGACCGTGGCCCTGTCCGTCCTCAGCATCGCCGCCGCCGCAGCAAAGTTCGCGCTCCTGATTGGGCGGATGTGAAATGACTAAGAGACTCCCCACCCGCGCCATCGCCGGCCCCGCCCTCGTCGCGGCCCTGGCCCTCCTCCCCCTGACCGCCCAAGCCACCACGGCGCCAATCGCGCACCGGCCGGCGGCAACGTCGGCCACCCAACTGCCGCTCGACCCGGCCGCAAACACGGACCAGGCGCTCGGAGAATTCGGCGCGTGCCTGGCCAGCGAGGGCAAGGGCGCAATCGTGGTCCTGGTAGACCAGTCCGGCTCCCTGCGGCAAACCGACCCGGACAAGAACCGCCAAACCGCAGGCGGATACTTGCTGCGCCGCCTCGCCAGCTTCGCCGACTCCAAGAAGGTCACCCTGGACCTGCGCATGGCCGGATTCGCCGCCGCCTACAAGCCGGTAGGCGACTGGACCCCGCTCAACGGTGGCGCCGTCCCCAGCCTCGAGGCCTCGCTGGGGCAGATCTCGGGCAACCTGGTGGACTACGACACCGACTACTGGAACGCCCTCGAATACGCCCGCCAAGACGTCCAACAGCGCTCGCAGGCCACCGGCGGTGGGTGCAAGGCCATCGTCTGGCTCACCGACGGTGAATTCGACATCGACGTGCGCGACACCGAGGAAGCCAAGAGCGCCTACGGCAACGAGAAGATCTTTGCCCCCGGCGTTTCCCTCGACTCCGAGGAGAACGTCTCCAAGGTGGAGAACGTGGGCCGCGACGACATGTGCCGGGCTGGCGGTCTGGCCGACTCCGTGCGCTCCAGCGACATCACCCTGCTGGGCGTCGCCCTCTCACCCACCGACCCTGCCCAGCCCAAGCCCAACTTCGACTTTGCCCGCTCGATCGTCATGGGCAAGTCGGCCGCCGGTAACTGCGGACAGATCCAGCAGAACCTCGGGTCCGTTTTCGAGGTCAACTCCCTCGAGGGGCTCCTCAGCGCCTTCGACGCCATCTCCACCCCCGGCCAGAAGAGCCAAAACACCCAAACCGGCATCTGCCAGGACGCAGTGTGCACCGAAGAGAAGCTCGACTTCGTCCTGGACGACTCGCTGCAGACCGTGCACGCCATGGCTTACTCCCCGCACGAGAACCTGGACGCCTACCTCATCGCCCCCGGCGGGGCCGAGCCGATGAAGCTGGCCGCCGGCACCAGGAGCGAGGCCACCGGGCCCATCGAGTACGCCTGGCTCTCCACCAAGTCCCTCGAGATCAACCTCTCCGCTAAGGAGGCCAAGCACTGGGCCGGCGCCTGGCAGCTCGTGTTCGTGGACACCTCCGGCTCCAGCTCCGACGGCAAGGTGCAGGTCAACCTGCAGCTCTCCTCCGACGCCCTGATCGAGCCCGTCGGGATCGACGCGCTCGAGGTGCGCTCCGGCGGGCAGCCGCTCGAGCTGCAACTCCAAGCCAAGGACCGCCCCGACGGCAACGCCCTAGACCTCAAGGAACTCAGCGGCAACGTCGCCATCAAGGTGCGGGCCATCGACGCCGGGGGAACCGAGCACGTCCTGCTCGAGTCCACCGACCGCGCGATCCTGGACACCCCCGTCACCCTGGACCCGGCCAAGATGCCGCTGGGCCCCGCCCGCCTGGAGACCCTGCTGCAAATCACCACCGCCCCCGTGAAGGAAGGCGACCGGGAGATCCCCGGCACCCCGCTTTCCCCCTCCCTAGGCGCTTTCAAGTTTGACGTGATGCCGCCGCAGAACTTCCCGCGCGTGGTGGACGCCACGATCGAGTTCCCGCTCATGGAAGAGGAACTCCAGACCAGCGGCGAAATCCACTTCAGTGGCGAAGGCTGCGCCTGGATCGACCACAGCAAGACCGTTTACCAGGCCGCCCCGCGCGAGGCCGGCGAGGTGCGCCTGAGCACCACCGCCGCCAGCCCCGACACCTGCGCCCGCATCGACGGCGACTCCAAGCTCTCCCTCACCCTCGAAGCCCAGGGGCACGGCAAGGGCGCCGTAAACGGCGTCATCACCGTCATGCTCGCCCCGGAGGACTCGCCCGAGGACGCCCAGGTGGTCGAGGTGCGCTTCACCGCCGAGATGATCAAGCCGCTGGACAAGGCAGTGGCCGCCGGCGTGTTCGCCGCCGCCCTCATCCTGGGCATCGGCCTGCCCATCGCCTTCCTCTACCTGATGAAGCTGCTGGGCGCCCGCATCCCCGCCGGCGAGATCTCCTCCGCCGTCGTCAGCATCCCGCTGGTCGGCAAGGGCGCCCCCTCCCTGGGCGTGCAGAGCAACCTGCAGATCAACGTGCCCCGCAACCAGCGCATCTCCACCCTGATCCAGAAGCCCGCCACCTCCGTCACCCTGTCCGGCCGGGAGATCCGCACCCGCATGGGCGCCTCTCCGTTTGCCCAGGGCTGGTGCGAGCTGGCCTCCGACGGGCTGATCGTGGCCAGTAACGGCGACGCCGCCAAGCTGGGCGGCGTGGGCCGCGCCCCGCTGGGTCTGCGCGGCACCTGGTTCGCCAGCGTCGCCCCCCAGGGGCAGGAGGCCGAGCTGCTGCTCATCACCTCCTCCGCCGAGGACGCCTACTTTGACGAGCTGATCGCCGACGCCCGCGCCAACCTCTTGGCCCGCCTGGAGAACGCCGGCTGGAGCGAGCCGCCGGCCGCCGCGCTGGGCGGTGGCGCCACCGGGTACAACTTTGGCGGCAACGCCACCGCCCCCGCCCAGCGCGGCGGCTACCAGTTTGGCGCCGGCGCGGCCGGGATGGCTGGTGGTCCCGGTATGGCTGGTGCGCCCGGTGCGGCCGGTGGGTTCGGCGCCAACGGAGGTGCTGGCTTCGGGGCCGGCGCCGGGATGGGCGCGGGTGCACCGGCGCGGCCGGCGGGTCAGGGCGCCCCGGCTCCCCGGGCCGCCGCTCCTGCGGCCGCTCCCGCTCCCGGAATGGCCGGTGCGCCTGGTACTCCTGGTGCTCCCGGTGCGGCCGGTTCCCGGGCCGGCTCTCCCGCCGCTCCGGTGGGTCCGGCCGCCCCGGCGGGGCCCGCTGGCCCGGCCACCGCCCGTCCCGCCCCCGGCGGCTGGGTGCCCGGTCAGCACGCCGCTCGCCCGCAGCCGGGTGCCCCGGGGGCCGGCGGCCCCGGTGGGGTTCCTGGCCAGAGCGGCGGGTGGACCCCGGGACAGCCTCCTCACCTGCCGCCTGGGCGGCGCTGAACCCTGCGGGCGGGCCGCTAGGCGGCCCGCCCCTCCCTCCAAGTACAAACCCTCCCAACAGCAAAAGGACATAGGCCGCCCCGGCGGACGAAAAGAGGAAAAATGCGCAAGATTCTGGTGGTCGGTTGCGGCGGCTCTGGCGCTAAGACCCTGGCGTTCATGATGGATCAGCTTCGGGCTGACCTGGCGGCTGTTGGGATGAACAAGATCCCGGGGATCTGGCAGTTCGTTAACGTGGACAGCCCGGTGCAAGAGGAGCGGATGGATGACCTGGACATCCCCACCGTTTCCAAGCAGGGCGGCGTCTACGTCTCCTGTGGCACCACCGCCCCCGGGCGCTACGCGGCCGTGGAGAACGCGCTGCTGACCACGCTTGGCAACCACGAGAACGGCATTCGCCACCTGGCCACCGTCCTGCCCTCCAAGCCCGGGGACATCGTGGTGCCCGTGGCTGACGGTGCCGGGCAGCTGCGCGGCCTGGGTCGCCTCATGTTCCTGACCAAGCTGAAGCAGGTAGAGGCCGCCCTGAACTCAGCCCTGACCGCCTGCAACAGTGACAAGGCCATCAAGGAGGCCAACGAGCTGGCGGTCACCGCCAAGAACCTGGGCACCGCCCCCACGGCCAACGACCCGATCTACGTGCTGATCGTCTCCTCCATGGCGGGTGGCTCCGGCTCCTCCATGACGCTGGACGTGGCTCGCCTGCTGGCCAGCATCGGCAAGACCAGCCCCTCCAACGTGGCGCTCTTCCTCTACACCTCCGCTGTCTTTGCCGACATCGACGGGACCAAGGAGGGCATGGCCGGCAACACCCTGGGCTTCCTGTCCGAGGCCATGGCAGCCCAGGCCCAGGGCGATGGCCATGCCAGCACCGCCGACAACGAGCTCTACGAGATGTTCGGGGTCGCCGGGGTCACCGGTAGCCCCTTTGGGCGCGTCATCCCGATCGGCCGCTCCGTGGGCCAGATGAACCTGGTCAACGTGGACCCGAAGGACATCTACCGTTCCACCGGCCGGGGGCTGGCCCGCTTCCTGACCTCCAACGCCATCAACCACTTCTACCAGTACGTGGTGGGCAACCATGTCTCCTCCTCCTTCCTGTGGGGCCTGCAGGGCAACGAGTACACGTGGGGCTCTTTCGGCTACGCCTCGGTCTCCATGGGACGCGACCGCTACCTGGAGTACTCCGCCCAGCGCCTGGCCCGCGCGGCCAGCGACCACGCCGCCAACGGCCACAAGCTGCCCGGTGCCCAGGAGGGCGACGCCCAGCGCCTGGCCCACCTGTGGAACGAGCGCGCCCACCACGAGCTGCGCCAGCTGGGCCTTGAGGCCGCCTGGCCGGGGCTGGGCCAGGACCAGATCGGCGCCTGGTTCGAGCAGCAGTTCGACTCGCAGCGGGTGCAGGCGATCCTGGTGGACCTGGTGCGCAAGACCATGGAGGACGCCCCCAGCGTGACCGAGGGGACGCAGGTGGGTCACTGGGTCAACGTCATGGGCCGCCACCTCGCCTTCAAGTCCCAGGGCCTGGCTGGGGAGCTGCGCGAGCGCGCCCCCGAGCTGGTCCGGGAGTGGGCCGGGCTGCTGATCGCCAAGCTGGAGAGCCACGTGGCCGCCACGATCGGCGAGCTGGGCGTCTCCTACGCGATCGCCGTGATGCGCCAGCTCGCAGAGCAGGGCTCCCTGGCCACCTCCCTGGCCGGCCAGTTGCGTCAGATGAGCAGCCAGAACAACGACCCCGCGCTGCTGCAGTGCCAGAACTCCCTGTGGGAGATCTCTGCCCTGGGCAACGCCGTGCTCAACTTCCAGACGATGCAGGAGAAGCGCGCGGCGGTGGAGAACGACCTCTACTTTGGCGCCTACCGCTTCTTCTTTGGGCAGCTGGCGGAGTACGCCAGCGAGGTCCTGAAGGACTACGTCAGCTCCGTGGCCAAGCCGATGGTGGACGCCCTGGTCAAGGGCCAGGCCCGCCTGGTCCAGCAGCGCGCCGAGGAGCCCACCCCCACCGGTGTGGCCATGCTGGAGACCAGCACCTACCTGTCTTGGCCGGGCGAGCCGCAGCCTGGCGACACCGTGCAGAGCGCGGTGCCCGCCCGCTTCTTCCAGGCCAGTAACGAGATCTCGCTGATGCCGGTGGAGGAGTACCTGCCGCGCTTTGCCTCCGACGTCAAGGACGCGGTGGCCTACCAGCTTTCGCAGTACGGGCGCCAGAACGCCGCCTACCCGGACTCCCTGGCGGAGGCGCGCCGCGAGGTGCTCATGGGTCTGTGGGTCGCCCAGGGGCAGGCCAAGGCTCCCGGTGGGTTGGTGCTGCGGGACCAGGACTGGGTGCCCGCCGGTCTGGGGCTGACCGCCAACAACGTGGCAGCCACTCCTGCCTCCTTCACCATCAACGTCACCAGCGAGGGGCTGCTGGACCGTGCTCGCAAGTTTGTGCACCGCCAGAACGAGTCCTTCCAGAAGTTCGCCTCCCAGACCATCGGTGAGTACCTCAACGAGGCGGGACTGGGCGAGGCCATGCTGGAGCAGCGCCGCCGCGCCGTGGTGGCGGCCATGCGCCAGGCCATGGACCTGGGCGGCCCGCTGGTGACGATCGACCAGAACGCCCTGGCCCAACTCACCCAGGCGGGAAACACGGGACAGCTCTTCTCCTTCAGCGCCATGCCCTTCACCCAGGGCGACCTGGCCGCCCAGGAGATCGTCGAGCTCATCAAGGGCAACACCCAGTTCAGCAGCCAGGTGGTCACGGACTTCGAGAAGGCCTGCGTGGCCGCGCCGGTTACCCGCATTGACATGTATGGCTCCTACCCGGGCGCCGTGCCGGTCTGCTACTCCGCGATGCTGGCCGACATCAAGAACCAGTGGATGAGCGTGCGCGGCAGCAAGGAGCAGCGTCACAGCTTCTGGTTCATGCACCGTGCCCGCCCGCTGCGCGCCGCCCTGCCGTTCTCCGACGCCGAGATCGAGACGATGGTGCGCGGCTGGTTCCTGGCCGCGCTGGCCGGCGGCCTGGAAATCCCGCAGAACGACGCCCCGGACAACGCCCCGGTGCGCATCCTGGACCTCTCCGACGGCAAGTGGGTGGAGTTCCCCGCCCCGCTGATCACCTCCGTCTCCCAGATGCGCCACAAGAACGACTGGCTGGCCGCCATCCTGGAGTCCGTGCTGCTGGCCTACATCATGCCCAGCCCGAAGAACGCCACCGAGGCGTTCAAGCCGTGGCGGGTGCTGCGCCAGTGGGCTGACTCCAGCGCCAACGGCCCCGCGGTGGGCAACATGCACACGCGGGCGGACAAGAAGGTGCTCACCGCCCTGGTCAACACCGGGCAGGCCCACCCGAGCGCGCCCTGCACGCTCCTGGCGGGCGCGGACACCCCCGAGGAGCGGCGCAAGCGCCTCACGCAGACCTTCCAGGGGATCGGCTACCAGATCGAGACCACCCTGCTGCCGGGCTACGGCAAGCAGAGCGGCCCCGACCACTGGACCAACTACTCCTCCCGCGATCTGGTGTCCAACACCCCGCTGATCATTGACCTGGCAGAGGACATGGTGGCCCAGCTCATGGAGCTGATCTCCGTCATCGAGTCCGTGGAGATCGTGACCCCCCAGGCTCTGCAGGGCATCGAAGTTGGAGACGTGCAGTGGTAGCCACCAGCATCTACATAGCCCCGCCCAGCCTGCGCCCCCTGCTGGAGGCCATGCTGGACCTGAGCGCCACCGGCGTGGTGGGGGACTTCCACTGGCTGGAGGCTCCCGCAGACCCGCAGGCGCAGCCGGACTGCCACGACCCGCACCTGGTGCAGGTGAGCGGGGGCCGGGCCGCCCTGGTGAACCTGGCCAGCGTGGAGCAGCACCCCGCCACCACCTCGGTGCGCTACATCTACCTGGTGCCGGTGGGCAACCCGCGCTACCCGGCGGCCACCCGCACCGCCGAAATCTTCTACCGCGACCACGCCCTGGGGCAGGCCCTCAAGGCTAGGTTCGTGCGCCTGCTGATCCCGCTGGGGCTGGAGCCGGACCCGAACGCGAGGGGAGAGGCTGGCTGCTTTGACATCATGCTCTCCTCCGAGCTCTCCATCCGCCCCTCCGCCGGCCCCGTCTACTGGGAGGCCCGCAAGGAGGAGATCTGGTCCGCTGCGGCGGTCGGCGTGGCGGCGCAGGGCGCCTGCCTCCAGGGCGTGCCCGAGGCCCCTACCGACCGCCTCCACGAGGACAACGACACCCACGTCAACGTGGTGCGCACCTTCGTGGACCTGGTGGACGCAGGCGAGGTCATGGCCCAGGTGAAGGCCAAGACCCTGGACCTGTCCCACCTGCCCCGGCTGCGCAACCGCAGCGGCCACGCGATCGCCCGCTACCCGGAGCCCGCGCTGGCCACCAGGGACGTGGCCGATCGCTGGGCCCAGCTCTCCGCGCCGCAGGTGGTGCGCCAGACCAGCCCGCTGCCGCAGACCCATGCCGTGCAGATGGGAATCGGGGAGGCCCTGAAGGAGTTCTTCTCCTTCATGGGCCAGGCCCTGCGTAGCGCCCCGCGCACCTGGATGATGGAAAAGCTCTTCCAGGCCAGGGCGGTGCTCTCCTCCGGCGTGTGCAACTACCTCTACGGCAACAACGACTCCGTGCAGCTAGTGCTGGGCGGGGTGACCAGCGAGGGCGTCCCGGCGGACTGGCACCAGATCCAGACCGCCGCCGCCTACACCAGCCCCGGCCTGGCCAACATGGCCGGCTGCGGCCAGTTCGCTCCCCCCAACTTTGCCGGCCTGTGGAAGACCCTGGTGAGCGGAGCCACCTCCCTGGTGGACTCCCAGGGGCAGCCCGAGCTGGGCGTTACCCCGGGGGAGTACTACGTGGACGACCCCACCCTGGTGGCCCCGTACGGTCCCGCCGCCGCGTTCACGCTGCCGACCACCGTGGGCTCCCTGCGCCAGGGCGCCACGCTGCGCCCGTGGCAGGCCCTGGAGCTAGACAACGCGGCCGCTGAGCTGCACCAGCACGCCTCCGCCATGCAGCCCAACTCTGCGCAGGCCGGCGCCCTGCTCAACCAGCTCAGCGCCTGGCGCCAGGAGCACTCCTTCAGCTACCTGCCGCGCGTGGGCGCCCACCTCGCCTCCTGGCTGCAGTCCCAGCAGGAGGAGGGCAGGAAGCTGCTGGAGCAGTTCCGCCAGCTCGAGTCCCAGGAGCTCGAGGCGCAGATTAGCCGCCAGGAGCGCAAGTTCAAGGTCATCTCCCGAGTCCTGCTGGGGATCCTGCTGCTGGTGCTGATCGGCAGCGGCGTGATGGCCGGCCTGGACCTGCTCGGCTTCACCTGGCCCATCTTCGCCGCCGTGGCCGGCGGCGCCATAGTGAGCTGGCTGGTGGGCATGTTCATCGCCTTCTGGGTCACCCACAAGTCCATCTTCCAACTGCTGCGCCAGCGCTCTGCCTCCCCGGAGACCAAGCGAATCCTGGAGCAGAACATCGCGGCCGTGGTGGAAAACATCGGCAACATCTCCCGCTGCTACGGGCAGTTCCTGGTGTGGGCCGAGCTGCTCTCCACGTTCATGGCCAACCCACTGGACCGCACCTCCCAGGAGGAGGAGAAGTCCCGCCCGGCCTCAGCCCTGCCCATCAACGTGCGCTCCCACAAGCTCACCGCCTCCCCGCAGGAGGTGGAGAACTGCGCGGCCAGGCTGCGCGGCGCCGTGTTCCTTCAGGGCTGGCTCTCCGAGGCTTGGTCCGCATTCGAGCAGACCGTGGTCCACTCCAGGCGCATCGACGCAGATGACCGCCTGGGCATCAACAAAGCCGAACTGAGCGTCTACGGCAGCGAAGCCGCCCCCGGCTCCCCCCTCACCCAGTGGCTGGCCGGGGTGCAGAGCGAGGGGCTCGGCTCCCGCTACAACGAGACGCTGTGGGACCGCTGCCTCACCCTGCTGCAGACCCGCAGCAGCGAGCTGATCTCCCTGACCGCACAGGGCGACTTCGCTGCGGAGGCGCCGCTGGAGCCGCAGGCCGGCGGAACGTCGTCCACGGAACTGCTGACCGCAGTGGCGCTGGTGGGCGAAAAGGCGAAGGTGGACGTGGCGCGCAACTGGTTCTACGCGGCACGCGAGGGCCTTTCCGCCACGCAGGTGCTGGTGCAGTCCACCGTGGACATCCCGGCCAGCGAGTTCAAGTTCGCCGTCCAGGAGCAGCCCCAGCACGAGCGCAAGCCCTCCCCGGAGGCGGGTGGACACGTGAGCGCCGACCCCTTCCCCGAGCTGCCTGAGCCTCGCTGGTAGGCACAAGCCAAATTAACTAAGGACAATTACTCCCATGAGTCGTGTTGATTGGCAGCAGTACCAAGACGTACTCACCGCGTGGCTTGCCACCCAGCCGCAGCAGGTGAACGACGCGCTGCCCAAGAGCAGGTGGCGCACCGTGCTGCGCGAGGGCGCCCCCGGGCGCGACCAGCTTCGCTTTGACCCCGACCTGGTTGTCTCTCGAGTGTTCGACGGCAACGAGGACCTGCGCGCCTCCGTGGCGGAGCCGCTGTGCGCGCATCTGAACGCCGTCTTTGGGGCAGGGGCCGGCGCGCCAGGAGAGCCCGCAGCGCCCGCGCCCGCCGAGCAGGCGACGCCGCAGCAGTGGGGGACGCCCGCCGGGGCCGCCTACCCCGCCACGCAGCAGCCCGCAGAGTTCGCCGCGCCGCAGCCCGCGCCGATCCCCGCGCAGCCGCCCGCCCCGGAGGCGTTCGGCGCGCCGGCCCCCGCCAGCGCTTTCCCGCTCTCCGTGCCGGGCGGGATGCCGGGGAGCCGCCCCGACGCGCCCGCAGCGGCGCCCGCCTCCTTCCCGGGTGCCGGAGGGGCCGACGTTGCCGCCGGCCAGTTCGCTGCCCCCGGCGTCGCCCCGGGCGGGCCGCAGCCCGGCGAGGGCCAGTTCGTGGGCGGGCTGGGCGACTCCGGCGCCGCGCAGGCGGGGCAGGGGGAGTGGAACTACCCGGACTACGACTACACGCGTTGGGACCCCGAGCCGATGGGCACGGTGTCCATTGACCGGATGCGCAACTCGCTGCGCTACCGCTGGAGCGACGCCGGGGAGAACGAGGTCTACCGGGTGGTCGTGGAGCGCGGCGGCTTCTCCCAGGAGATCGAGAGCGGGCGCACCGTGGGCTGGACCCGGGGCCTGATGATCGAGGACCTGGTGCCCATGGACTCCCCGTGCCGCTTTGTGACGGTGTGGGGCTACGAGGACCTGGGCGACGGGGAGCTGGGGCAGTGCCGCCGGGTGGCGATGGGCCGCCAGATTGCCCAGGTGGAGGGCGTGCAGGTGGCCGTCGACGGCACCACGGTGCGGGCCAAGTGGAGCGTGCCGGGCACCGAGGTCGGTTTCACCACCGGTACGAGCGTCCTGGTGGGGCGCCTGCCAGCGGACGTGAACGTGGGCCAGGCCATCCAGAGCATGAGCTGGCTGCGCGAGTACCTGGTGGAGATGAACCTGCACCACAACCTGGCCGGAATCGACGACCTCTCGGCGCAGCCGGGCCAGTCCTACGTCTACCTGGCCGCAGTGCAGACGGTGATAGACGGCCAGGAGGAGATTGGCCGCCCGGTCAAGTTCGAAGCCCGCCTGGAGCACGGCCCCCTGGCCAAACCCGAGGGATTTAGGGTGGTGCCCTACCTCTCCGGCGACGGCAACCACTGCACCCTGGAGTGGAAGCCCGCGCCGGGCACGCAGGTGCGGGTGTACCTCACCACCACCGAGTCCGACGCCTCCCTGTTCGATGAGGCCGAGGTGCCGGTAGAGCTCCTGGCCAGGCATGGCCTGCCGACCGACGCGGAGGTGCCGGGCAACCCGGTGCCGTGCATGGGGGAGGACGCCGCCGATCGCGTGCAGCTGCTGAACGTGCCGTGGCGCGACGGGCACGAGTTCGACAAGCTCTACTTCACGCCGGTGGCCGTGCGCGCCGGTCGGGCCGCCGTGGGCAAGCCCGTGGTCGTGGTGCGCTCGGGAGAGATCACCGACGCCCGCGTAATCCAGCGTCTGGAGTGGCACCTGATCACCTTCGCCTGGCCGGGCGACGCCGCCGAGGTGCAGCTGCGCGACACCAACTGGCAGGGCGTGGTGCCGGTCTCCGGCCTCGGCGCCGTGGACGCCAGGATGAAGTGTAGGCGCCAGGAGTACGAGCGCGAGGGCGGCTTCGTTATTGGCGAGGCCATCGCCCCCACCGGTGCGCAGGTGCAGCTGAACTCCGTGAAGTACTACGACGGCGAGCTCCACTACGGCGAGCCGGTGCTGCTGGAGGTGCCCCCGCTGCTGAAGTTTGGCTACCGCATCAACTGGCCGGGCACCACACAGGAGGCCCGCAAGAAGGTGCTGGGCCGCCGGAAGATGGTGGAGCTGGCGGTGTGGGCGGAGCTGCCCGGGGCCTGCCCCGAGGGCTACCTGCCGCAGCTCACCCTGGTCTACAACCCGGACTGCCTGCCGTTGACCTCCGAGCACGGCTACCAGCTGCCCCTCTACGCCACCGAGAAGGCGGCCGGCAACCAGGCCGCCACGGTGGTGCAGGCGCCCAGCCAGACGGCCTCCTACTACTTCTCCACCGAGTACCTGCAGCGCGGCTACCTGCGCCTCATGGTGCACATGGCACCGGAGGTGGCGTTCAAGGAGGCGCACAACTTCGCGGAGCTGCGCCTGCAGGCCGCCGAGCGCTTTGCGCTGATCGACCCGCCCGCAGACGAACTCACGTTGGGCTAGACAGTGCAGCAGCTAACGTACTCATCTCTCGATCACGAAGTGGCCGGCACCCGCCAGTCCGGTTGGCACGTGACCGGCCGCTCCCCGGACATGAGCGAGCAAACCGAGGACCTGCTGGTCTCGCTCATCCGCTCTCAGCTGGAGCCGCTCAACCCGTTGCCCAACTTCCCCACCCCGGAGGAGCTGGCTGAGGCCGAGGTGCGCTTCTACCAGTTCGCCACCCCGCAGGGGGTGGCCATCTTCCACACTTGCGAGTCCGGGCGCGACGCCCTGGGGCGGCCCAACACCTACACGCACGCCGTCCTGCTCGAGGAGGGCGACCTGGGGGCGGCCGGCGCGACGTCGGCCACCAACGCGCCTAACGGGGCGGTGCGCGTGCCCGCGTGGCGGTCCATCGACGCGTGGCGGGCCCCGTTCTGGCTGCGCCCGTTCGGTGCGGACGCGGCCCGGGAGGCGGTCCTGCCTGCGGAGGTGGACGTGCTCGGCAACCAGCAGAGCGCCCGGGAATTCGCCGCCGCCTGGCTGGCCCACCCCGCGCGCGTGCGCGTCGTAGCCCAAATCGCGGCCGCCCTGGAGGAGCAGCGGCAGGGCGCCCCTGCGCCGGGTGAGGCCAGCGGCGCCGCCGGCAAGGTGGTCCTGGTGGGGGCAGACAGCTGCGACGAGGCCGCCGGGTGGCTGTGCGCCCTGGCCTACCTGTGCACCGCCGGTGCCTCCCGCGCCATCAACTTCTCCACCTGGGAGCGCCTGCGCACCCCCTTCCAGGCCGAGGCGATCCGCCGCAGCGGCCTGGACCTGGCGTTCGTGCCGCGCAGCGAGGTGCACCAGGCGGTGGGCAGCGACTACGCCGTGGTGATCGACGCGCAGATCGACGTGGAGGCGGACCCCTTCGCTCCCGCCGCGCCCCTGCAACTGACCGGGACGTGGGGCCGCCTGATCGACTCCGCCCTGACTGCCGGCAACGCCGCCGAGCTGGCGGAGCTAGTGGAGGACGTCTTCCGGGGCATTACGGAGGTAGAGGAAGCGGGCGGCGTGCAGCTGGCCAGCCCGCTGTCCTGGGCGCTGGCCGCCACGGAAGCCGGCGACTTCCGCCTGGTCACCAAGGGCGAGGCGCAACTGGACGAGCGCGTGGACGCCATCCTGCTGGCCACCCCGCCGGAGGTCCTCGAGAGCGCCGCCCTGGCCCAGACCCTCGGCGCCCGCTTTGCCGCCACCTCCGCCCGCAGCGCCGCCCAATGGCGCGCCGTCCTGGATGGCGTTGCGACCGACTGCCAGGTAACCGCCGTGAACTCGATGGCCTTTGCCTCCTACCTGCAGGCAGTGGTACAGGAGGAGGACTACCAGGAGGCCCTGGCGGGTGCCAACCCACGCCGCGCCGACCTGGGGGCCCGTTGGGCCGCCCGCCCGGGCAACGCCGCCGCGCTCCAGGATGTGATCAAGGCCGCAGCCCGCGCCCCCTACGAGGCCTACGCCGAGCAGGGACTGGACGGGCCGAGCACCAAGGCCCTGGCCGCCTTCTTCGCCTTCAACTGGCTGGCCGGCGAGGGCGCCTTCGCCCCGGCCCACCCCGTCACCGCCGCGCTCCTACGCGAGTGCGTCCAGACGCTGCTGCGGGCAGAGTCCTGCGCCCGCATCCTGCCTCGCGCGGGCTACGTGGCGGCGCCGGTGCGACGCGAACTGCTACGCCTGGTGGAGGAGTCCCTGGCCGCCAGGCAGGCCCTGACCCTGCCCGCCCTGCCAGCCGGCCTGATCGGCTGGCTGGCCGAATACGAGGTGCACCTGCCGCCACTGCTGGCCGTGGAGCGCACGGCCGCCCAGCTCCTGGCCCGCGACCCCGGCGCCGACGTCGCAGCCCTCACCCTCGCGTTGCGCAGCCTGGGACGCCCCTGGCAACTCCAGCCGGAGCTGGACCTGGCGCTCGCGGCCAGCCTGCGCCCGGGCCTGCTGCCCGGGCCGGTGGGGTGGAACGTGGCCGGCGCCCCCACCACGGCACTGGCCGCCGCGTGGGCATGCCCGGCGGGGCAGGCCACGGATTGGCTGAGTGCGCTCACCGCGAGCGCCCCGCACTGCCAGCACCCCGGACTTGCCAGACTGGCGCACCTGAGCACCCTGATCGGGGCCCTACAGACCCCGGCCGCGCAGCTCTGCCCGGACCACTCCACGCTGACCACGGCCGGGCAGGTGCTGGAGCAGGTCTGTGCGATCGCCGCCGCCGGCATCGGCACCCCTGCGGCCATCCACCAGCACCTCAAGCCCTACGTGGTGCAGGCGCTGCGCGTCTACCTGCTGGCCGCCTACTCCTCCTGGGACGTGAGCCAGGTGCTCTACCTGCCGGGCGACGACTACGTCCGATTGGCGCTCGCGGAACTGCTCTACTCCGACCAGGGGCGCTTTGTGGCCCCCCACGTCACCCCGGGCATGCTGCCGCTGCACGGCGGCTCCTTCCTGCTGGGGGCGCTGGCCGCCTACACGCGGGCCGAGCAGCCGGCGCGAGGGGAGAAGCTCTCCAAGGTGGGCGCGGAGAAGGTACTCTCCATCCCGTTTGTGCAGGCCGGCTACTTTGACCTGCGCTACGCCTACGCCAACGACTACCGGTTCGCCAAGGCGATGGTGGAGCTGGCGGTGCCCATGCTGCGTGCGGCACTCATGGCCTGCTCTCCCCACCAACTGGACTGGATCAGGGCGCAGGTGCTGGCGGCGGTCCTGCCGTACTTCGACTCACCGGAGAGCGAGGTGGCCACCAAGGTGGCCGCAGTCGTTGACGAACTGAGCCAGGACGGATCGCGTGGTTTGCTTGGAATATTTGGAAGGGGTTGAGATGGCTATTCGGAGAATCTCAGGGGACTGGGCGGCGGAGCGCCTGACCACCGCGCCGGGGGAGACCTTCTTGCGCATCAACGTCTCTCCCAGCCTGGGGGTGGGCGCCACGGTGTCTACCGACCTCCCGCCGGAGGTGTTTCGCAACCAGGCGCAGGCTCGCGGCCAGCTCAACGTACCGCTGCGCGTGCTGGCGGAGGCCGGCCAGGTGGGCGTGATCGTCTCCCCGGAGCCGGGCCCGACTTTCGAGCCGCACGCCACCCTGGACCTGACCGTTTCCGTCGGATCGGGCAGCGAGGCGCTGCTGGTGCAGGGCATCCCGGTGGGCGGCGCCACCGGTTTCAAGCTGATCTCCCTCACCCGCCCCAACCTGGGCCAGGTGGAGGTGGAGCGCGGGGCGGCCGAGTGGACCGACTCCTCCGACATCGGGGTGTGGTTCCGCAACTGGCGCCGGGCCAACGGCCGGGAGTTCCGGCTGGACATCGACGCCGCCGTCGTGGACTTTTCCCCGTCCATGCGCGCCCACCAGGATCAGGTGCAGGCTGTCTTGTCCTTGCTGGGCAAGCTGGCAGGCGACGGCCACCACCCCCTGCCCACCTTGGCCCAGGTGGGGAGCAAGACCGCCGGCCGCGTGGGGGCTGTGGCGATGGACGACGTTCCCGCCGGCCGCTGCGTGGTGATTACCGACCTGCCGCTGGCCGGCCCGGTGCCGGTGCTCAGCCTGTCCCCCGACGAGGTCAACAGCTACCTGGGGCGCGCGGGCGGATTCGCCTTTGGGCGCACCCGGGAGCTCTTGGAGGTGCTTGCCAAGGAGCAGTCCGAGCTGGGGGAGGGCGATGCCAAGGTGATCGACGCCCTGGTGCAGTGGCTGGAACGCGCTTTTAAGGAGACTGACCGATGACGGCCTGCCCGTATTGCTTCACGCAGCTGGCGAGCAACCAGTTCGCCTACCGCTGCACCTCCGGCAGGTGCCCGGCCACGGCTATCCCGGAGGCCAGCGAGCATGCCGGCTACCCGGTGCTCAGCACCCCCGGTTGGGTGGTGGAGGGGCAATCCACCATCTGCATCAACTGCAACCACCCCTGCACGCAGGAGGTGTGCCTGAGCTGCAGGCGGGATATCCCCACTGGCTGGCGCAACGGCCAGACCCTGACGGTGGCGGTCACGGGCGCTCGGGGCGTGGGTAAGTCCGTGTGGATTGGCGTCATGATCAACACGCTGGAGCGGTTCCTCTCCGCCCGGGGCGCGTTCATGAAGCCGCTGACCAACGAGATCAAGGCGACCTTCGAGCTCAACTACAAGCGCCCTATGTACGACGAGAACGGCGTGCTGCGCCCCACGCCGCCGCTGACCGACAACGAGGCGTTCCAGCGCGAGCCGATGATCTGGCCCCTGGGGGGCATGGTGCCGGGGCAGGACGTATACCTGGTGATCCGGGACATGGCCGGTGAGGACCTGCAAAACGCCACTCAGCGGGCCACGAAGTACAACTACCTGGGCAAGGCGGACCTGACGCTCTTCCTGTTTGACCCGTTCATGGTGCCGGGATTCCTGGACCTGGTGCAGGGGCGCATCACAGCAGACAAGGGCCGCTTTGGCGCCCCGGCCCGCGAGGTCCTGCCTAACTTGCTGGAGCAGTACGCGGGCGACGGCGGCAAGCTGGGCCTGGTGGTCTCCAAGTTTGACGCCGTGCAGGAGCTGGTGAACGTCAACACCAGCTACGCCAGGGTGTTCGCCAACCCAGCCACGCTCATGCGCCGGGACAACACCTTCCGCCCCGGGCCGGGGGCCGGCCAGGAGCTGATCCCGCGGGAGCAATTCGAGTTGGAGCTAGAATTTCTCAACCTGGAGGTAATTTCCCTGCTGGGCATGTTCCAGGAGGGGCAGATCACCGCGATTGCGGAAAACGCGCGGGCGGCGAACCGAGTCTCCCGGGTGCGCCACTTCGCGGTTTCCGCGCTGGGAGAGACCCCAAAGCACGCCAATCGCCTCACGGTGCGGGGGATCTCCCCCTTCCGTGTGCTCGACCCTCTCCTGTGGGAGTTTGCTGAGCGTCGCTACTTCTGATTCCTAGGGTTTGTTGAGATGAAGCTTGACCGCCTGCGCCAAAAGGGCGCCGCCGTCGCAGCCACCATTGCGGTGGCGGCGGTGGGCGTCATTGCCGTGCTCAACCCCGGGCAGAAGGCGGCCGACCTGGACCTGACCGACGGCGGCGTGTGGGTCACCAACACTTCCGCGCGGCTCATGGGTCACCTGAACTCCGCCTCCCGCAAGATCGACGGCGGCATGCGCCTGTCCAGCGCCAACTTTGACGTGTTCCAGCAGGGCGAGCAGGTCTTTGCCTCCCTGCCGGACGAGGCCCAGCTCAGCCAGGTGGACGTGGCCAACTCTGCGCTCGGCGCCGGCCTGGCCTTGGAGGGCCTGGGCGCCCAGGTGGGCGGCGGCACCGTCTCCGTCGTGGACGCCGTCGGCGGCCGGGCCTGGGCCATGCCGGTGGAGGAGTTCACCAGCTTCGTCGCCACGGACGTGATCAACCAGCCCGAGGAGGGCGCGGCCGCAGCGGAAACGGCCACCCCCAGTCCCTCCGCCAGCGTCTCCGTGGCCCCCCGTGTCAAGGCGACCGTGGAGGGAATGCCGGGCGCGGTGGCCGCCCCGGGCGTGGACGGCACCGTGCACATCGCCAGCGCCCAGGCTGGCCAGGTAGCCACGATCACCGCCAGCGGCCCGGGCAAGTACATCTCCACGCAGCGCGCCCTCGACGTCAAGGCGGGGGCCGAGCTGCAGGTGGCCGGCGTGGGCGACCAGACCGTGGTCCTGGACCGCAGCGCCAACCAACTCACCCTGCCGGGCGGCAGCGTCGTCCAAGTAGAGGGCGCGGAGGCGGTGCTCCAGGAATCGGGGCCGGCCGCGCAGACGGTGGCGGTGGCCACCAAGCAGGCGCTGCTCCTCTTCCCGCTGGGCGGCGGCGAGCCGACCAAGGTGGAGGCGCCCCAGGCGGGCAAGCCGGCCCGCCCCGTCCACAAGGGCGGGTGCGCGTACGCCGCGTGGAACGAATCCGGCGCGCACGTGCGCCAGTGCGACGACCCCCAGCACAACCTGGTCGGCCGCAGCGAGTCCGTGGCCGGAGCCAAGCAGCTCGTCTTCCGCACCAATCGAGACGTGGTGGTGCTCAACGACACGCTCTCCGGCGACGCGTGGCTGCCGGACCAGGACATGGTGTTCGTCAACGACTGGGACGCCCTGCTGCAGGACATCGAGCAGCGGGAGAAGGAAGAAAAGAACCAGCAGACCACCACCGAGTTCCAAAACCTGGAGCGCACCGAGAAGAACAACCCGCCGGTGGCGCAGGACGACACCCTGGGCGTGCGCCCCGGCCGCACCACCATCCTGAACGTGGTGGCCAACGACCTCGACGTCGACGGCGACTTCCTCACCGCCTCCGCGCTGTCCCAGCCGTCGGTGGGGCAGGTCAGCGCGGCCCGGGCGGGCGCGGCGCTCGCCATCAACGTGCCCGCCGACGCCACCGGCACCGCCACCTTCGAATACGAGGTCAGCGACGGGCGCGGCGGCACCGACCGGGCCACCGTCTCCCTGACTGTGCGCGCGGCGGACGAGAACCACAAGCCGGAGCAGCGCGCCCCGCAGATGGTGAGCATGGGGCAGGGCAAGAGCGCCTCGGTCAACGGCCTGGACGGTTGGTGGGACCCGGACGGCGACCCGATCCTCCTGGACGCGGTGATCGCGCCCGAGGGGCTGCGCGCGCGCTCCATCCCGGCAGGCAAGGTGGACCTGCGCGAGGCCGGGATCGGCCCGGGCAAGTACAACGTGCCGCTGCTGGTCTCCGACGGCCGCGAGACCGGAGAGGGCACCCTGGCCGTCACCGTGGTGGGGGCCGCCAACCAGCCGCCGATCACCAACACCGACTTCGTGGTGGTGCGCGTGGGCGCCACTGCCACGGTCAATCCGCTCGCCAACGACACCGACCCGAACGGCGACCCCCTGCGGCTGGTGAAGTTGGACGACGCTCCCGCCGGTCTGACCGCCAAGATGGTGGCGGAGGACAAGCAGGTGGTGGTGCAGGGCGTGAAGGCCGGCACCTACTATCTGACCTACCTGGTGGCCGACGGGCCCTCCACCAGCTCGGGCGTGATCCGGGTGGACGTGGTGGAGGCCAGCAACGAGGCCCCACCCACGGTGGAGGACGACCTGGGCGTGCTGGACGCCACCGGCCAGGTGCTGGTCAACCCACTGGTCAACGACACCGACCCGACCGGTGGGGTGCTCACCGTTAACGCTGTGACCGTGCCGGAGGGCTCGCCCCTGGAGGTGGCGGTGATCGAGCACCACCTGCTGCGGGTGAGTGCACCGCGCGGCCTGAACGCGCCGCAGACCTTCACCTACACCGTCTCCAACCAGTTCGGTTCCGCAGTGGGCACGGTGACGATCATGCCGGCCCGTGGCGGGGCGCTGGCGGACCCGCCGGAGCTGACTGACGACAAGCTGGTGGTGCGCAGCGGCGACGTGGGCGCGGTGTCCGTCCTGGCCAACGACCGCTCCCCAGGCAACCTGAAGCTGACGGTCCTGCCGGAGCTGGGATACGACTTTGGTGACGACCTGGCCACGGTGTTCGTGAGCGACAACGTGGTGCGCGTGCGCGGTGGCAAGGCCGGTGGCAGCAGCAAGATCGTCTACACGGTGCAGGACACGGCCGGAAACGTGGTCTCCGCGCAGATCACGCTGACGGTGGTGCCGCTGGACGCGGGCGCTAACCAGGCCCCGCGCCCCAAGGACCTGACCGCGTGGGGCAGGGCCGGCAGTGAGACGCGCATCCTGGTGCCGCTGGACGGGATCGACCCGGACGGTGACTCCGTCTCCCTGGTGGGCGCCGCCTCCGCCCCGAAGCAGGGCATCGTCGAGGTGCGCGACGGCCTGCTGGTCTACACCGCCAACGACACCGCGCAGGGCACGGACTTCTTCACCTACGAGGTGGAGGACAAGCTGGGCAAGCACGCCACTGCCTCGGTGCGAATCGGCATCGCCCCGCGCTCTGGCGTGAACCAGCCCCCGGTGGCGGTGGCCGATATCGTGGTGGCCCGCCCGGGGGTGAAGATCGGTGTGCCCGTGGCGGCCAACGACCTGGACGCGGACGGTGACAAGCTGGCGCTGATCGAGAGCTCCGTGGTCTCCCAGAGCGCGGCACTGACGGCCAGGGGCGCCGGCGGGCGCATCGTGACGATCGCGCCCACGGAGGAGGGCTCCTACACCGTCTCCTACCGGATCACTGACGGGCGTGGCGGTGAAGCCACCGGCATCTTGACGGTGACCGTCCGCTCCGACGCGCCCCTGCTGGCGCCTATCGTGCGCGACGACGTGATTGACCGCTCCACCCTGACCACGGACCAGACGAGCGCCGTGGTGGAGGTGCTGAAGAACGACGACGATCCCGACGGCGACATCGACGAGGCGCGCCTGTCCTCTCCCGACGAGAACGTCAAGATCAACCCTGACCGCACGATTACGGTGGCCCTGCTGCCCGAGCCGCAGATCCTGGTCTACACGGTCACCGACAAGGACGACCTCTCCTCCTCCGCGTTCATCCGCGTGCCCGGTACCGAGATCACCCGCCCCTACGTGGATGCCACCAAGGTGCCCGTGGTGGTCAAGGCGGGCACCAGCGTTTCGATCGAGCTGGGCGCGGTGATCGTGCGCCGGTCGGGTCGGGGCGTATTGGTCACGGACCCCGGCAAGGTGGCGGTGGGCCCCGGCCACGACGGCTCCGCCGTGGTGACCGGCCCGGCCACGCTGACCTTTGGCGCCGACCGCAACTTCTCCGGCCGCACCAACATCGTGCTGGAGGTGACGGACGGGGCGGACCTCAACGACCCGAGCGGCCAGACCTCCACGGTCACCATCCCGATCGAGGTGACCCCGGGCGACAACCGCCCGCCGGTCTTTGAGGGCACCGAGGTAGTGGTGGCGCCGGGCGAGGAGGCCAAGACGGTCGACCTGGCGGCGATGACCACCGACCCCGACGGGGACCTGCCGGAGCGCATGACCTTCGCGGTGGCCGGCGGCGTGGAGGCGGGGATCAACGCCTCCATCTCCGGCACGCAATTGAGCGTTTCCGCCGACGTCTCTCGCGGCAAGGGACCCGCCGGCCAGATCGTGCTGACCGTGGAGGACCCGCGCGGCGCCTCCGTGGTGGGCTACATCCCCGTGCGCGTGACCTCCTCCACCCGCGCCCCGATCGAGGCCGCGCCCCTGAACATCACGCTGCATGCCGGCAAGGAGCAGGTGGTGGAGCTGGCCGAGATCGCCTCCAACCCCTTCCCGGACAAGCCGCTGGCCCTGGTGGGGGCGCCTACCGCCTCCGAGGGCGGTTCCGTGAGCGCCGCAGGCACGGCCCTGACCGTGCGCGCCAACGACGGCTTCAACGGCACTTTCACCGTGAAGTACACGCTGCGCGACGCCACGAACGACCCGGACCGCTTCCACGCCAACGTCATCTCCGTGACCGTGCTGGACAAGCCCGGTGCGCCCACCGACGTGGCGGCCACCGCCGTGGGCAACGGCGAGGCGGAGGTCTCCTGGAGCCCGGCGGCGCCCAACGGCTCGGCCATCTCCGCCTACAAGGTGATCGTGCTCAGCGAGGGCGGGCGCGAGGTCGAGTGCGGCCAGGTCACTGTCTGCAAGGTAACCGGCCTGCAAAACGGTCGGGAGCACACCTTCGCCGTCATGGCCCAGAACGAGGTGGGCTGGGGTGAACAGTCCGCCCCCGGCTCCGCCTACGTGGACGTGGTGCCCGGCGCGCCTTCCATCACCTCGGTGGAGGCCGGGGACGGGCACGTGCTCCTCGCCTGGACCGCGCCCAAGAACGAGGGCTCCGCGCTGCTCGGCTACGAGGTGACGGTCCTGGGGGTCGGCACGCGGGCGTTTGGGCCGGACGCAGCGGGCACCCCGCAGCGCATCGACGGCCTGTCCAACGGCTCCACCTACACCTTCACCGTGCGGGCCCGCAATTCCTCCCGCGGCCCCGAGCAGGGCTGGGGGCCGCAGTCTCCCGAGAGCCTGCCCATGGTGCCCTACGGCCGCCCCGGCCCGGTCAGCAGCCTGAGTGCCATGGCCAGCTCCATCGGCGTGGGCGTGGGCGCCACCGACACCGTGGTGGTCAGCTGGAGCCCGGGCAGCAACAACGGCCGCGCCATCGAGCAGTACGTCGTCACCCTGGGCGGAATCACCAAGACCGTGAGCGGCAACGAGCTGACCACCTCTTTCGAGGTGAACTACTCGGGCACCCAGGTGGAGGTCAGCGTCGTTGCGATCAACGACGTGGCCAAGAACCTGCGCTCAGACCCGGTGACGGCCCTGGTGTGGGTGCTGGGCCAGCCCAACGCCCCCACCCTGAACTCCCTCACCGCCACGGGGCAGAGCGGCGAGGCGGAGATCTCCTGGACCAAGTCCAGCGACGGCCAGGGCTGGCTCAGCGGCGAGCTGACCTACCAGTGGAGCCTGGACGGCGCCAACTGGCAGCCCCTGACCGGCAACCGCATCACCGGCCTGGTGGACGGCGCCACCAGCACCGTCATGCTGCGCGCGGAGGGCAACAAGGGCGGCACGGTGGCGCAATCCGCCGTCAGCAACTCGCTGTCAGTCGTCACCTTCCGCCCGCCCACCAGCCCCACGATGACCTGCGAGGCGGGGGAGAAGACCGTGATCTGCCGCTGGAGCGGGGGCGAGGACGGCGGCAAGAACACCGTCTACCGGCTCAGCGGGGACATGGTCGGCAACGTCCCGGCCGCCTCCGACATCACGCTGCCTGCTGCCGAGGGCGAGACCAAGCGCCTGTGCGTGCAGGCCCAGCAGGACGGCGGCAACGTCGGTGAGCTCAACTGCGACGAGGCGACCGTGCCCATCTTCGGGCGCTTCTACCGCCTGGAGCCGGGGGAGTCCGTGCCTTGCGGGGAAGACCGCTGCGGCTGGGAGGGCGTGAACTACAAGGTCAGCGTGCGCCTGTGGGAGTGGCCCGGCGCGGAGACCGTGCGCTGCTCCGGCACCATCTACGGCGTGCCGGTGAGCACCACGATCCCGATGGGGGGAAGCAACGAGGTCCTGGTGACGCCCCGATTTGACGGCATCGCCGGGGACTTCCTGGTGGCCTCCTCGGCAAGCGTATTCCTGGACCACTGGCTTGTCTGCGAAAACGGAACGTTCCAGCCCTGAGCTGGCCGATTGAGAATCTAGGAGTGAAGGTGACTGTATCGGTGGAGAAGGCCCGCTGGTTTGCGGATGCTTTCGGCACGATCGTGGACAACATCGGCAAGGCGCTGCTGGGCAAGGAGGAAGTAGTGCGCTTGGCGGTCACCTGCATGCTGGCGGAGGGCCACCTGCTGCTGGAGGACGCCCCGGGCACCGGTAAGACCGCCCTGGCCCGGGCGATCGCCGCCACCGTGGACTGCACGCACTCGCGTATCCAGTTCACCCCCGACCTGCTGCCCTTGGACATCACGGGTGCCTCCATGCCGGACAAGAACGGCAACTGGGAGTTCCGCAAGGGCCCCATCTTCGCCTCGATCGTGTTGGCCGATGAGATCAACCGCGCCTCGCCCAAGACCCAGTCCGCGCTGCTGGAGGTGATGGAGGAGGCCAAGGTGACCAATGACAAGGAGCGCCACGACGTGGGCCGCCCCTTCCTGGTCATCGCCACCCAGAACCCCGTGGAGCAGGCCGGCACCTACCGCCTGCCCGAGGCCCAGCTGGACCGCTTCATGATGAAGTGCTCGCTGGGCTACCCCGGGCGCGAGGCGGGCGTGCAGATCCTGCTGGGCTCCGGCAACCCGGACCGCTCCAAGAACTTGCAGTCCGTGGTCTCCGCGCAGGGCGTGGAGGAGATGAGCGACCTGGCCAAGGACACCCACGTCAACGATTCCGTGGCTCTCTACGTGCAGCAGCTCTGCGAGCAGACCCGCGAGCACCCGTCGGTGCGGCTGGGCGTGTCCACCCGTGGCGCCATCTCGATGATGCGCGCGGCCCGCGTGTGGGCAATGGCCCAGGGGCGTCACTTTGTGGTGCCCGACGACGTCTCGGCGCTGGCGGACAAGGTGTGGGCCCACCGTCTGGTGATGGACCCTGACGCCGAGTTCTCCGGTGCCACGCCGGAAAAGGTGGTGGCCGACGCCATCGCCGCCGTCCCCGCCCCGACCGCCTGATAAATGAGCACAGCACGCAAGTTCCCTCCTGCCTCCCCCCGGCGGCTGTCCGCAGCGGTTGCCGGCGCGCGGGAGAATGCCGCGCGCCGGTGGGAGGCATTTGCTGCCTGGCGTGGGCGGGTGGATGCCTCCCTCTCCGCGCTGCCCGGCGTACGGGTGGTTTGGTCCTACGTCACCGGGGTGACGCGCCTGGGCTGGAGCGTGGGCGTGGTGGGGCTGGCCGCCACCGTAGTGGGCACGTGGCTGCGGTGGGCCGAGCTGCTGGTGATCGGTGTGGGGGCGCTGGCGTGCCTGCTGCTCTCCCTGCTCTGGTCTGCGGGGCGGGCGCGCTACGACGTGCGGCTGCGCCTTCTGAAGGACCGGGTGACCGTGGGCAGCCGGGCCACCGGCACCCTGCACGTCATCAATCGGGCCTCCACGCTGGTGCGCTCCTCCCTGATGGACCTGCCGTTTGGGCGGGGCATGGCCTCCTTCCGGGTGCCGCGCCTCTCGCGCGGCGCCCAGCACATCGAGGGCTTTGAGCTGCCCACGCAGCGGCGCGGCGTTATCACGATCGGCCCGGCAGAGGCGGTGCGCGGCGACCCGCTGGGTTTGGTGCGCCGCACCACCGTGTGGGAGGAGACCACGCAGCTCTACATCCACCCCCAGATCGTGGGCCTGGCCTCCCAGGCGATCGGCTTTATCCGCGACGTGGAGGGCGCCACGGTCAACCAGCTGTCCTCCTCCGACGTTTCCTTCCACGCGCTGCGCGAGTACATGCCGGGTGACGACCGGCGCAATATTCACTGGCCTACGACGATCCGCGTGGGGGAGTGGATGGTGCGCCAGTTTGAGGAGACGCGCCGCGCCCACCTGCTGGTGATCCTGGACCGCAACCTCGCGTCCTGGGGGAGCGAGGAGGCCTTCGAGGTAGGTGTGAGCGCTGCCGCCTCCCTCGTGGCCGCCACCCTGCGGGACGGCAAGGAGGTGACCATCGCGTGCCAGGAGGCCACCTCCCAGCCGCGCTCGGCCATGCGCGGCCTGGACTTCTTTGCGGCTCTTGAGCCGGGGGCCGACCTGCCGGAACTGTCCGCGCTGGGGCGCGACGCGGCCCTGGTGGCCCCGGAGGCCTCGGTGGTGATGGTGATTACCGGCGGGAACAACTCCGTTGACGAGGTGCACCGCTGCCTGGCCGTTCTGCCGCTGAGCATGGCCAAGGCGGCCCTGCGCGTGGACGAGGGCGCGGAGCTGAGCGTGCGCACGGTGGATGGCTTCCCGGTCGTCACGTTCCCCGACCGGGCCGAGCTGCCGCGTGCCCTGAAGCGAGCGATGCAATGACGAATCAGACCCCCCCCTCACCCCCGGGGTCCACCGGGGCCGGCGGCGCGGCGCCGGCGCGGCGGCGCGCCGCTGGGCACCCGCGTGGCTCCAAGAAGCTGCGGGTGGTGAGCTGGCGCAAGCAGGTTCCGTCGCTGGCCGTGCTCACCGTCTGTCTGCTGGGCGCGGGCCTCACCCACGGCCCGGTGTTTGGCGACGCCTCCGGCTACGTGGCGATGGTGGCGGGCGTCGTGCTGGGCTTGGCGGTCGCGTTGGCGTCCTGGCGGTTGCACTGGGGGGCGTGGCTCACCACCGCCGTCACGTTCCTGGTCTACATAGTTTTTGGTGGCGCGGTGGCCTTGCCCACCACCACCGTGGCCGGTGTTATCCCCACAGTGCAGACCGTGCGCGAACTGGTGGCCTCGATCGCCACCGTGTGGATGGACATGCTCACGGTCTCCACGCCGGTGAGCATCTTTGTGGGGCCGCTGGTGCTGCCCTTCCTCACTTCCCTGGTGTGCACGGTGGCGGCGATCAGCGCCGCGCTGCGGCTGCGCCGCCCTCAGTGGGCGGCCCTGCCGGTGTTCGTCCTGCTCCTGGTGGGCATCCTGTGGGGCTCGCAGGCGGCCCCGCTGGCCGTGCCGGTGGGCGCAGGCGTGGGCGTGGCGCTGCTGGCCTGGGTGGCCTGGGTGGGCCGCGAGGCCGCCAAGGACACGGGCGTGGGCACCGTGCGCTTCACCTCCGGGGACTCCGCCAAGCGTGGCCAGGCCATCCGGGCTGCGGCGCTGCTGACGGTGTGCGCGGCGACCGGCGTGGCCGCCTCCGCCACGGTCCTGGCTGGCACCGACCGCGTGGTGCTGCGCGACGGCGTGCAGGCCCCGCTGGACCTGCGGATGTTCCACTCGCCGATCGCGCCGCTGCGGGCGCTGACCACAGACCGCGCCGAGGAGCCACTCTTCAAGATCTCCGGCGTGCCGGGCGGCGTGCCCGTGCGTCTGGCCGCCCTGGATTACTACGACGGCACCGTGTTCCAGCTCTCGCCCGAGGGCTCCACCACCGCCTTCCACCGCATTGGGCAGAAGGTGGAGCGCCCGGAGGGGGCGCCCACCGAGGTGTTCACCGCCCACGTGGAGGTGCTGGGCTACTCCGGCAACTGGATTCCCGGTGGCGGCGACGTGGTGCGGCTGCGCTACGCCGGCCCCAACGCCACGGACCTGGAGTACTCCACCTACTACGCCTCCTCGCTGGGCACCCTCTTGTCCAAGCACCCGCTCGCGACCGGGGATTCGTACGACGTTTCGCTTGCGGTCCCGCGCAAGTGGGAGGACTCCGAGCTGGCCGATGTGCCCTTTGCGGGGATAGCAGACGAAGACGACCAGGTGCCGCCCGTGGTGGCGGAGACCGCCGCGGAGCTCATGGGCGGCGCCAGCACCGGGGTGGAGAAGGTGCGGGCCCTGACCAAGGCCCTGTCCACCAAGGGCTTCTTTGGCGACGGCAGCGGCTACCCCTCGCTTCCCGGCCACCGCGCCGCCCGCCTGGAGCGCTTCCTAACAGAGGAAATCATGGTGGGCGACGACGACCAGTACGCCCCCGCCATGGCGCTGATGCTGCGCTCCCAGGGCATCCCCGCCCGCGTCGCGGTGGGCTTCATCCCCGCCGGCAGCGGCACCGAGCACGTGGTCAAGGGCATCGACATGCGCGCCTGGGTGGAGGTCAACTTTGCCGGCGCCGGATGGGTCCCCTTCTTCCCCACCCCGCCGCGCGACCAGGTGCCCCCGGACGAGCAGCCCGAGATCCTGCCCAACCCGCGCCCGCAGGTGGTGCAGCCCCCGGAGCCGGCCGAGCTGCCGCCCGACGTGCTGGACGACGAGGCAGAGGACAAGCCCAAGCCTCCCTTCCACGTGCCGTGGCCCGTGGTGGGCGCGGCCGGAGGCGGGCTGCTCCTGCTGGCCCCGCTGGCCACGATCCTGACGCTGAAGGCGCTGCGCCGCTCGCGCCGCCGCAAGCGCGGCAGCGCCGGCGACCAGACCCTGGGCGCCTGGGAGGAACTGCTGGACCGCGCGGCCGACCACGCCGTCACCGTGGACGGCGGGCGGCCCCGCCCCGCCCAGGCCGACGAGCTGATCGCGCTCCTGCACTCCGACTCTCCGGCGGGCGGGCGCGCCGGCAAGGCGGCTGGCGGGAACGTCGGGCAAATCAGGAAGTGGCCCAAGTGGCGCCAACCGTCAGAGGTGGTGCAGCAGGTCAAGCGGCGGCACGGACGCGGTTCCACCGCGCCGTTTAGGCCGCATGGCGCGCAACTGGAGCAGGCCATGCGCATGGCGCAGCTCGCCGACCAGGCGGCCTTCAGCCCCGAGTCCGTTACCAAGACCGAGCGCGACCACGCGTGGGAGCTGGCGGCGGCGGTGATCGGCGGCATGAACAAGGCCCCCGGCAGCAGGCGCCCGCTCCTGGCCAAGCTATCGCTGGCCTCCCTCCGCCGCAAGGACCTCTACCGGGAAGCAGCCAAGGCGGAAGCTGGCCGGGCGGCCAGGGAGGAGCGCAAGCGCGCCCGCCGGGCAGCCGAGGCCGCGCCGGGGCCCGCGCTGGAGAACTTTGCCCCCGCCAGCAGTGGCAAACCTGGCGCGGACCATCCCGCCGAGGCGCCGCCTGCTGCCGATAGCATGTCGGCACAGGTTGGAGAGGAATAGCGATGGACGCTCAGTGGATCCCCGGTGACTTTGTGGGCGCGGTCTGCCCCGGCGGCGCGCTCTTGGCAGAGGACGTGGATCCCCGCAGCGTGGTCGCGGCCTGGGAGGCACTGCGCGCCGGGCAGGCCCTGGAGGCAGTGGCCCAACAGCTCGTGGTCAGCCCCCGCCCCTCCTCCCAACTGCGCTACGCGGTCACCACCTGGGACGGGACCCAGCTGCGCGTCCTGGTCTCCACTGGCTTCGCCGTCCGCGTCCACCTGGCGGACCGCGAGGAGCTGATCAGCCCCACCGAGCTGGACTCGCCCGCGCTCGCCTTCGCAGGCGTCTCCCGCTGGGAGCTGAGCGACGCCTGGTACGCCGAGGTGGGCAGCGACCAGGACCCCGTGCCCGTGCGCGACGGCGTGGTCTTTGCCGAGGCCCTGCTGGTCACCCCGGCGCGCAGTGGCGAGAATGAAGCCGGCGCGCCGGGCCAGGCCCTGCCTGCCGCCGCCGGCGCAGGCGAGGAGCGGAGCACGCAGGAGGTGCCCGCTGCGGCGCCGCCGCAGTTCCCGGGCGGGTGCGCGGCACCGGGTGTTGAGTCCTTGCCCCAGCAGCACCCGACGGGTCAGTCCTTCGCGGCGCCGCTCCCGCAGGCCTGGGCGCCAGGCGGGGAGCCAGGTGGAGCTCACGGCGGGGTTTCGGGCGAGGAGCTTGGCGGAGTCCCGGCCCCGTTTGGCGTGCCGCAGGCTCCCACTGCCGCCGGAGCGCCTGGCCTTGGCGCCGATCCCGCCGCGCAGTTCGGTGCGCCGGGGCAGTTGGGCCAGCCCGGCTACGCGCCGCCGGCCGAGTTTGCCGCCCCGCCCCAGTTTGTCGAGGCTGCCCCGGCCCAGCCGCTGCCGACCCCGGAGCAGGGCCATACGCCCTTCCCCGGCGCAGAGACCGCCCGGCAGGACCCCTCCGCCGCTGCCTGGGCGGCGCCCCAGCCTTCCCCCGCGCCGGCGGGCCTGGCCTGGGGCCAGCCCATCAACGCGGAGGACAGCCCGTTCGCCCCCAGCGGCGCCCCGGCGCCGGTCCCCGGCCCGGAGGCGCCCGGCGCGGGCGCATTCATCTCCGGGGTACCCAGTCAATTCCCGGTCCCGGAGACGGAGCCCTCGGAGCGGTGGGGCGGCGCGGATGATCCCTCGCTGGCGGGCTTCGCCCCGCCGGCCTAGCGGTGGCGCCCCGTTCGGCAAGCGGCCTGGCCGCGTTGGCGTAACGGCTTCGCGCTGGAAGCCTCGCGGCGCCGCCCGCGCCGGAGTGCGCGAGGAGCCGTGCAACGGCACAGAAGCGCGCTAGTCTTTTCGAGTGCCAACCGGCGGGGGCAGGAGCGCCCAACCGGGGGCCGTACGCACCACAGAAAGGTTCCACCATGGAATTTCCCCTCGCTGGCCGCTCGTTCCTGCGCGAGCTCGACTTCACCCCCGCCGAGTGGTTGTCCTTCATTGACCTGGCCGCGGAGCTGAAGGCGGCGCGCGCAGAGGGCCGCGAGGTGAAGTACCTGGAGGGCCGCGTCATCGCGCTGATCTTTGAGAAGACCTCCACCCGCACCCGCTGCTCCTTCGAGGTGGCCGCCTACCACCAGGGCGCCCAGGTGACCTACCTGGACCCGACCGGTTCGCAGATTGGCCACAAGGAGTCCATCGCTGACACCGCGCAGGTGCTGGGCCGCTTCTACGACGGGATCGAGTACCGCGGCGATTCCCAGGACAAGGTGACCACCCTGGCCGAGCTCTCCGGCGTGCCGGTGTGGAATGGCCTGACCGACGACTGGCACCCCACCCAGATGCTGTGCGACGCGCTGACTATGCGCGAGCATGCCGGCAAGCCGCTGAACGAGATCTCTTACGCCTACGTGGGCGACTCCCGCTCCAACATGGGCAATTCCATGCTGGTCTCGGGCGCGCTGCTGGGCATGGACGTGCGCATGATCGCCCCTAAGGAGCTGTGGCCGGCGCAGGACGTCATCGACGCCGCGCACAAGGTGGCGCAGGAGACGGGTGCCAAGATCACGATCACCGAGGACCTGGCCGCCGTGGAGGGCGTGGACTTCATTCACACCGACATCTGGCTGTCCATGGGCGAGCCCAAGGAGATCTGGGACGAGCGCATTCGCCTCCTGCGTCCCTACCAGGTGAACGCCGAGCTGATGGCCGCCACCAAGAACCCGAACGTGAAGTTCATGCACTGCCTGCCGGCGTTCCACGACCGCGAGACCACGGTTGGCGAGGAGGTCTTCCAGGCCACCGGTCTGGACGGCCTGGAGGTGACCCACGAGGTCTTCACCTCCCCGGCTTCGATCGTGTTTGACCAGGCGGAGAACCGCATGCACACGATCAAGGCCGTCATGGTGGCCACGTTGGGCCGCGAGCCGCGCGCCTGAATTTGCCGCCGACGTTCCGCCGCGTCTTTCTGAGATGAACACCGCCCTCACTACCTCCGCCTTGCAGGTGCCCAGCTTTCTGCGAGAGCGGGGAGTGGGGGCGGTGTTCGCCTACACCGTGCCCATGCGCGTGCGCTTTAGGGGCATTAGCGTGCGCGAGGGCCTGCTCCTGGCGGGGGAGGACCGCGAGGCGGAGGCCGGGCCGGGCGCCGGCTGGGGCGAGTGCGCCCCGTTCTGGAACTACGGGCCCGCCCACAGCGCCCAGTGGCTCAAGAGCGCGCTGGCGTGCGTGGCGGGGGACCTGCCTGCGGCCGCGCCGCTGGTCCCGGTCAACCTGACGGTGCCGGCCCTGAACGGGGCCGAGCTGGAGGCATACCTAGAGTGCGTCCTGAATCGGGGCGGCGCAGGGAACGTCGGCCAAGAGACTGGCGAGGACAAAGGCCAGGGGAGCGAGGCGGCGGGCGGGAACGTCGGCCAAAGCGAGTACCGGGCCGTCAAGATCAAGGTGGCGCAGGCCGGGCAGGAGCTGGCGCACGACGTGGCGCGCGTGACGGCCGTGCGCCGGGCGCTGCCGGGGGCGGCCATTCGCGTCGATGCGAACGCGGCGTGGGACGCGGCCCAGGCGGTGGTGGCGCTGGCCGCGATCAACGAGGCGGCCGGCGGGCTGGAGTACTGCGAGCAACCCTGCCCCAGCGTGGCCGAGCTGGCGCAGGTGCGCGCGGCCAGAATCTGCCCGATCGCGGCCGACGAGTCGATCCGGCACGCGGACGACCCGCTGGAGGTGGCCCGCCAGGACGCCGCCGACTACATGGTTTTGAAGGCGGCCCCGCTGGGCGGGCCGCTGGCGGCGGTGCGCGTGGCGGCGCAGGTGGGAATCCCCGCGATCGCCTCCAGCGCGCTCGACACGAGCATCGGCCTGGCCGCCGGCTACCGCATGGCCAGCGCGCTCGCGGCTGCCGAGGGCCTGGCCGTGGCGCGGCCCGCCGGCCTGGGCACGGCCAGCCTGTTAGCTGGGGACGTGGTGGATAACCCGCTTGCCCCGCGCGGCGCGGCCCTGTGGGAGGCCGACCTGCCCGGCTACGCCGAGATCACCTCCGGGGTGCAGGCCCGCCTGACCCCCAACGAAGACCTAGCCGCCCGCTGGCAAGCGCGCCTGGAGAGCATGGAGGAATACCTGTGAACGCAACCGAAACGGCGCGCGGGATCATCGCTGGGCTGGTGCAGGCCGGCGTGGGGCACGTCGTGGTCTGCCCCGGGTCCCGCTCCGGGCCGCTGGCGCTCGCGGTGGCGCAGGCCGAGGCCGCAGGCAAGTTGCGCGCCCACGTGCGCCTGGACGAGCGCGGCGCTGGCTTCTACGCGCTGGGGCTGGCGCGCGCCGCCCTGCTGGCAAGCGGCACCCGCGCCCCGCTGGTGGCCCTGGTCGTCACCTCCGGCACCGCCGTGGCTAACCTGCACCCGGCCGTGCTGGAGGCCCACCACAGCCGCATCCCCCTGATCCTGCTCACCGCCGACCGCCCCCACGAGATGCGCGGCGTCGGTGCCTCCCAGACCGCCGACCAGGTGGGCCTCTTTGGCTCCGCCGTGCGGTTTTCCGCCGACGTTCCCGCCGACGCCCCGCTTGGCAGCGTGATCCCTCGCGCGGCCGCCGCAGCCGTGGGCAACTGGGTGCTGCCGCCGGTGGGGCTGGCCGACTCCGGGCGTGAGCCGTTCTCGCCTGCCAGCCACCCGCTCTCCGTCCTGGCGGGCCTGGGCTGGGAGGAGCGCGCCGCCTTTGGTCCGGTCCACCTGAACGTGGCGCTGCGCGACCCGCTGCTGGACCCCCAGGCGGGGGAGTGGCACTGGCCGGGCGACGAAGCGGTCGGGTCTGAGCGGCTGGGTGCCGGGCGGCCGGCGGGGCCGGTGCCGGCGCGCGGGAGCGTCGTCCCCACCCCAGTCGAGGTGGGGGCCGGCAGCGTGGTCGTGGCCGGCGACGCCGGGCGGGGCGCGGCGCTGTTCGCGCTGGCCGGCAACCTGCCGCTCTTTGCCGAGCCGTCCTCGGGGGTGCGCTGCGAGGATCTGGCCGTGGGGCCGTACCGGGCCATGCTGGCCGGGGAACTGGGCCAGCGGATCAAGCAGGCGGTGGTCTTTGGCCACCCCACGCTCTCGCGTCCCGTCTCCCACCTGCTGGCGCGCGCGGACGTCGAGGTGATCGTGGTCGACCGCAGCGCCCGGTGGACCGACGTTGCCGCCAATGCCAGCGCCGTGGTCCCCGCCGCCCTGGCGATGGTGAAGGAGACCGAGCGCGCGGAAGTCGCGGCGTGGACCGCGGCCTGGCGGGAGGCCGGGCGGGCGGCGCAGGACGCGCTGCTGGCGCACCTGGCCGGGCAGATGAGCTCCGAGGGCGCGTGCGAGCGCGTCTGGCGGGCGCACCTGGCCGACTGGGCCGGCGGGCTCGGTGAGGGCGACGAGCTCGGGGAGGGCGATGGAGCCGGGGAGGGGAGCGGCCTGAGCGAAGGGAGCGATCTCCCGGAGGTGGGCCGCCCGCTTGAGGCGCGCTCCGGGAGCTACCTGGTCATCGGGGCGTCGGCGGGAATCCGCTACTTCGACCTCCTGGCCGGGGCCCAGTGCGGAGAGGTGGCCGGCGGCGAGGTGGGCGGTGCCGGGCAAGGCGGTAGCTCGCTCGCGGCGCGGGTGCTCGCCTCCCGCAGCGTGGTCGCCAACCGCGGCCTGGCCGGCATCGACGGCACCATCGCCACCGCTGCGGGCCTCGGCGCGGCGCTGGGGTGTGGCGTGCGGTGCGTCGTGGGCGACCTGACCTTCCTGCACGACGCCGGCTCTCTGCTGCGCGGCGCGCACGAGGCCGACGTGGACCTGGACGTGATCGTCCTCAACGACGTCGGCGGTGCGATCTTTGCGGGACTCGAGGCCGGCGACGGGCGCGTGGGCGAGCACTACGAGCGCTTCTGGGGCACCCCGCAGGACGTGGACATCGAGGCGCTCGCGACCGCCTACAAGTGCGGTTACGTGCGGGTGGAAACGCTGGCGGAGCTGGACGCGGCCCTGGCGGCCTCCCCACGGGGGCGGCGCGTGGTCGAGGTCGCGTGCGCCGGGCGCGACGCCCGCCGTGCCGGGCAGGAGCTCAGCCGCGTGGCGGCGCAGGCAGCGCAGGCGGCGTTGGCGGCCGCGCGCGGGGTTTAGCGCCCCCAATTCCGCTCGACTGTGCTCGTAGGCGCTCGGCCTTGGTCTTATAGCGCCCTGTAGGGCCAAGTCTGTACGCCTTTGGCCAAGTTCGTACGGGAAGGGTGCGGGTCTGGCGTGCGTTTGTCCCGCTGGGAAGAGCACGCGCTTGGACGGGTGAGGGCGCAGCCCGCCGGGCCGAATGTGGTCTCCAGCATGTTTTGAGAAAGCTTGCAGAATTGGGTGAGGCTGCGGTGGTTAAGTAACCGCCAGCAACCGGTGACGGCAGAAAGGCACTCTCTTGGAAAACTCCACGCACGGACAGAACGCCTTTGACCCCTCGCGCGCACGCGGGGCTGGTTCCCCCCAGTGGGCGCTGCCCACCGGTCACTCCCTGGCCTCTCCGTCGGGCCCCGCCCAGGGCGGCGGCGCTCCCGCCGGCGCTTGGCCGGCCGCCGGCGGCCAGCAGCTCGCAGACGGGGGCTTGGTCCTGCCCGGCCCCGCGTTCAGCGCCGGAACTGGCGCCGACCCCGCCGCCCCCGGGGTGCGCACCGAGGAGCCCACGCTGCCCGCTCCCGGCCCCTTCGTAACGCCTACCCTGGCGGCGCGCGCCGCCCAGCCGGCCGCCCCCGTCGCTAGCCCCTACGCTGCGCCCGCTCGGCCCGCCCCGCGCCCCCCGGCGGTCCCGGCCTCACCCGCAGCCGCCGCCAGCCCGCGCGCAGCTAGCGCGGGCGACCAAACCGCCACCTCCCCGCAGGGGGTCTCGGTCTCCGGCGGCGTCTTCGCCGCGGCGGGCCTGCGGCAGGCCCAGAGCGCGCACCTCCACACGTCGGCTCCGGCCCATGCTGGAGCCCACGCCGCAGAGAAGACGCAGCCCGGCTGGCGCGCCGCCGCACTCGCCTCGCAGACCAGCCCGCTGTCCAGCCCGCAGTTCGCGCGCGACGCCAACGAGCTGCCCGCCCCCTACTTCCCGGCGGCGCACTCCTCGTTTTCCGCCCCGGCGCACTCCGCCGCCGACCCGGCCCCGGACCTGTACTCCGCTTCGCAGACGCCCTGGCAGAGCCCGGCCGCCGCCCGGGCGTCCTTCGCGCCTTTGGCCAACGAGCAGCAGTTGCGCAGCCGCGCCGGGCGCACCAAGCGCCGCCGCCAGCCCACCTGGGCCGGGGTGGTGGGCGTTGCCTTGGCCTGCTCGTTGGCGGCCTCGGTCGGTTCCATCGCGGTGATGTCGCAGCTGGCCTCGGAGTCCTCGCCCCCGTTCCCCGCCCCGGCGGCGAACGTTGCCCCGGTGGTCACCTCTGCGGGGGAGGCCCCCAACTGGCAGGCGGTGCAGGCGGCGGTGGGCAACTCGGTGGTCTCCATCGAGCTGCGTTCGGAGACCGGCGGCTCCTCCGGCTCCGGCGTCATCATCGACAAGGAGGGCCACATCGTCACCAACCACCACGTGGTGGCTGGCGCGCCCGACGGCAAGGTCTCGGTGGCGTTGGCGGACGGTCGCATCTACGGCGGCAAGGTGGTGGGATCGGACTCGGCCACTGACTTGGCGGTGGTGAAGCTGGAGAACGCTCCGGCGGACCTGGCGGTGGCCACGCTGGGCACCTCCCAGGAGCTGTACGTGGGCCAGTCGGTGGCGGCGATCGGCAACCCGCTGGGTTACGCCTCCACGATGACCACTGGAATCATCTCCGCGCTGGACCGCCCGGTCTCCACGGAGCAGGAACAGGCCACGGGGGATGCCTCCTCCGCCTTCTCCGTCACGAACGCCATCCAAATCGACGCCTCGATCAACCCGGGTAACTCTGGCGGTCCGCTGTTTGACGCGGCGGGCCGGGTCATCGGCATCAACTCCTCGATCGCCACGGTGAGCGCCACGGAGGAGAGGGCCGGCTCGATCGGCCTCGGCTTTGCGATCCCGGTGGACTTGGTGAAGCTGATCGTTGACCAGATCATGGGCGCGGGCGGGGTACAGCACGCGTTTCTGGGGGTCAGCTTGGGGGATGCCCAGGTGGAGATCGACGGTGCCGGCTACCTGGGCGCGGAGGTCAAGGAGGTGACGCCTGCCAGCGCGGCCGAGGAGGCCGGCGTGAAGGCAGGCGACGTCATCCTGAGCTTCAACGGCAAGAAGATCTCCTCCGTGGAGGGCCTGATGGCCTCGGTGCGGGAGGTGCCGGTGGGCGCCAAGGTGGAGCTGGAGCTCCTGCGCGGCACCGAGCGGGTGAAGCTGAGCGCCACCCTGAAGACGCGCGACGAGAACGCCTGAGCCGGCGCGCGGCCGGGCCTGGTTGAAGGTCCGGCCCTGCGCCCGACCGGGCTGCCCGAGTTAGGCCGTTTGCACCCCGAGCGCCCCGAGCATGGGGGCCAGCTTGGCGCTGGTCTCCGCGACCTCGGCCTGCGGCAAGGATTGCGGCAGGATGCCGCCGCCGGCGAAGACGCGGATGGTGCTGCCCGCCTGCGCGGCGTGGTCTGCGGGGGCGTCTTGGGGGCCGACGTTCCCGCCGTTCGCCCCCATCTCCCGGCCAGCGCTCTGGGCGGGGGAGTGGGGGAGCGGCTGCGGCTCGATGACGCCGCAGCGCAGCGCAATGCACCACTCGCCGTCGCCGCCGGCGTCCATCCAGCCCACGGGGGCGGCGTAGTTGGCGCGGTCCATGCCCTCTAGCTCCGCGATCACCTCGAGGGCGGCGGTGCGCGGCGTGCCGCCCACTGCGGCGGAGGGGTGCAGGGCGCCGGCCAGGGAGAGGGAGGTGGCCCCGCCGGCCCGGAGCACGCCGGTGACGTCGGTGGCCAGGTGCATGACGTTGGGCAGGTGCAGCACGAAGGGCTGCTCGGGCACGTTCAGGGTGGCGCAGAAGCCGCGCAGCGCCTGAGCTACGGAGTCCACCGCGAACTCGTGCTCGGCCAGGTCCTTGGAGGAGCGGGCCAGGTTGCCGGCGCGCAGCAGGTCCGCCGCGTCGTCGCCGGTGCGCTGGATGGTGCCGGCCAGCACGCGGGCCGCCACCAGGCCTCGGTCCAGGCGCACCAGCAGCTCGGGGGTGGCCCCCAGCCACGGTCCCACCTGGAAGGTCCAGCAGCCGTCGTAGTTGGCGCCCAGCGAGCGCAGCGGCAGGCGGGGGTCCAGCGGGGCAGAGGTGTGCACGTACAGGTCGCGGGCCAGCACCACCTTCTGGGCGCGCCCGGCCGCCATCGCGGCGATGGCCGCCTCCACCACCCCGGCCCACTCGGAGCGCCGGTGCGCGCCGCTGGAGGTGGAGACCACCCCGGGGGAAGCGACGGGCGCGCGGCCCAGCGCCAGGAACGCCGCCAGCTCCTCGTCGAGCTGGGCGCCCGTCCCGGCCAGAGCGGCGGACTCCGCCCCGGCCGGGGCGCCGTCGGCCGCCGTGGGCGGGGCGGCCGCAGAGGCGTCGTCGGCCACCCAAATGTGGGTAAACCACCAGCGGCCCTCGCGGCAGCCCAGCACGAAGCGCGGCACCAGGAGGAAGGACTCGGAGGAGGAGGTGTCGGTAAAGGCGAAAGAGCCGGCCGCGATCAGGCCGCTGCCGGGCAGTCCCACCTGGTCGTCCACCTGCGCCAGGGCCACCACTGCGCGCCACTGCCGCTCCAGGGCGGCAAAGCGCTGCGGGCCCCGGGCGCTCAGGCGCGCCACCTGCCCGCCGCCCACAAAGCCCTCGCCGCGGCGCACCCACGCCAAACCGGACTGGGCAGGCAGCGCCTCTAGGAGCGAGACGGGCAACAGCGGATGCCCGGTGACCTCGCGAGTGCGGGCGCAAAGCTGGGGAATGGTGGGAGCGATCATCGCGGGCCAATCTAGCGCTAAAAAGGGCGCCGCTACAGGCACAGCGCTGCACCTGCCACAATTGGACCCATGAGAGCAACCCTCGAGAAGGACCCGCAGGCGATCGCCAGCATGTTCGACGGCGTGGCAAAGCGCTACGACCTCACCAACGACGTCGCCTCGCTGTGGCAGGACCGCCTGTGGCGCCGCGCCACCCGGCGCGCGCTGGGTTCCCACCCCGGCATGCGGGTGCTGGACCTGGGGGCCGGCACCGGCACCTCCGCCGCCGAGTACTACGAGGACGGCGCCGACGTGGTGGCCTGCGACCTCTCGGCTGGAATGATCGCGGAGGGCAAGCGCCGCTACCCCTACCTGGAGTTCGTGCAGGGCGACGCCACCGCGTTGCCCTTCGAGGACAACTCCTTCGACGCCTCCACCATCTCCTTCGCGCTGCGCAACGTCCAGGGCACCGACAAGGCCCTGCAGGAGATGCTGCGAGTGACCAAGCCCGGCGGTCACGTCATCATCTGCGAGTTCTCCACCCCGCCCCACGCGCTGGTGCGCCGCCCCTACCACTTCTACCTGGGCAAAGTAATGCCCGCCATCTCCAAGCTGGTGGCCACCAACACTGAGGCCTACGACTACCTGGCTGAGTCCATCCTTGCCTGGCCCGCTCAGGGCGAGCTGGCCCAGCTCATGCGCGATTGCGGCTGGGAGCGGGTGGGCTACCGCAACCTCACCTGCGGCATCGTCGCCCTGCACCGAGGTTTCAAGCCCCTCAGCTAACCCGGTCGCGCCAACGCCGGCAAGGCTGGCCTAATTGCCGCCCGGCCCCAGGAGAAAGGGGCCGGGTGGCAACGTCGTCCAAAGGGGGAAAGGCGCCCACAAAGTGTGGCGCGAGCAATACGCGCAGTCACCTTGCCGTAAATCACGGTCCAAAGGCCTAGAAGTTGACTACCAAGGGCGTCCCGCGAGAAGGAGTATTGCCCCGAATATTGCCAAAAAAGCGGTTTACGCTCCGGCGGGGCAGGCATGGCAAAACCGCGCCGGTAGTCTCGACATTCGCCAGGACTGTGCCGACTCGTGTCAGAACAGCCCCGGTGGTGTGCACAAAAACGCACGCAAAAGTTAAGAACGTAGATCCGCGCTCTAGGGAGAACCGATGGAAAACTACCTCCCCTTCCTCATCATGCTGGGGGTGGCGATGCTGGTGGCCGTTGGTGGCCTGGCGATCTCTGCCATCGTGGGCCCCAAGCGGTTCAACCGCGTCAAGGTGGCCAACTACGAGTGCGGTATTGACCCCACGCCCAGCGCCGGTGACCACGGTCGCTTCCCCGTGAAGTACTACCTGGTGGCCATGACGTTCATCGTCTTCGACATCGAGGTGGTCTTCCTTTACCCGTGGGCCGTCTCTTTCGGCACGCTCGGCCTCTTTGGCCTCGGCGCTGCCCTCTTCTTCATTGCCCTCATTACCGTGCCGTTCATCTACGAATGGCGCCGGGGCGGCTTGGACTGGGACTGAAAGGACACCAGTGAAGATCGGAATTGAGGAGCAGGTACCCTCCGGTTTCCTGCTGACCAGCGTGGAGAAGCTGGCCGGCCTGGCCCGCGAGACCTCCATTTGGCCCGTCACCATGGGTCTGGCTTGCTGCGCTATCGAAATGATGGCCACCGCCGGCCCGCGCTTTGACATCTCCCGCTTCGGTATGGAGGTCTTCCGCGCCTCCCCGCGTCACGCGGACCTGATGATCCTGTCCGGGCGCCTGTCCCACAAGATGGCCCCGGTGGTGCGCAACGTTTACGACTCCATGGCCGAGCCCAAGTGGGTGCTCTCCATGGGCGCGTGCGCGTCCTCCGGCGGCATGTTCAACAACTACGCGATCGTGCAGGGCGTGGACCACGTGGTGCCGGTCGACATCTACCTGCCCGGCTGCCCGCCGCGCCCCGAGATGCTGCTGCACGCTCTGCTGGAGCTGAAGAAGCAGTGCATCAAGGGCCAGCCGCTAGGCGCCAACCGCGCCAAGGTGGCCCGCGCCGTTGAGGCCGCCGCCCTGGCCGCTACCCCCACCCACCAGATGAAGGGCCTGCTGGCGTGAGCGAGAACGAGATTCAGGAAGCGGGTGCCGTGGTGGCCGACGTTGCCGCCGCTGCCCCCACTCACGGCCGCCCCGAGGGCGAGGTCCTGGAGGTACGCACCGGCCTGTTTGGCGTGCACGGCTCCTCCGACACCTCCGGCATGGGCGGCCTGGTGCGCGTGGTGAGCCTGCCCGGCCAGAGCGAGCGCCCCTACGGCGGCTACTTTGACGAGATCGTCGACGTCCTGGAGGAGGTGCTCGTCGAGCGCGGCCTGAACGTGGCCGACGTGATCGAGCGCGTCGTGGTGGACCGCGGTGAGCTGACCATCTTCATCGTGCGCGAGCACGTGGTGACGGTGTGCTCCATCCTGCGCGACGACCCGGACCTGCGCTTCGAGCTGTGCCTGGGCGTCAACGGCGTGCACTACCCCGGTGACAAAGGCCGCGAGCTGCACGCCGCCTACGCCCTCATGTCCGTCACGCACAACCGCCTGCTGCGCCTCGAGGTCACCTGCCCGGACGAGGACCCGACCATCCCGTCGGTGGTCTCCGTCTACCCGGCCAACGACTGGCACGAGCGGGAGACCTGGGACCTCATGGGCATCGTCTTCACCGGCCACCCGTCCCTGACCCGCACGGCCATGCCGGACGACTGGGTAGGCCACCCGCAACGCAAGGACTACCCGCTGGGCGGTATCCCGGTGGAGTACAAGGGCGCCACCGTTCCCCCGGCCGACACGCGGAGGTCTTACAGCTAATGAACGCAAGCAAGAACGCCGCTGGCGGCGTTTACGCCACCGCCCCAGCCCTGCCGGTAGACGAGCAGACTCCGGAGTTCACCGCTTTCGGTGGCGACTGGAGCGACATCGCCGCCGAGGTCGAGGAACTGGCCAACGAGCGCATCGTGGTCAACATGGGCCCCGTCCACCCCTCCACGCACGGCGTGCTGCGCCTGATCCTGGAGATTGACGGCGAGACCGTGCGCGAGCTGCGCGTCGGCACCGGTTACCTCCACACCGGTATCGAGAAGAACATGGAGTACCGCACGTTCACGCAGGGCGTCACCTTCGCCACCCGCATGGACTACGTTGCCCCGCTGTTCCAGGAGGTGGCCTACTGCCTGGCCGTGGAGAAGCTGCTGGGCATCACCGATCAGGTCCCGGAACGCGCCAACCTGATCCGCGTGCTCATGATGGAGCTCAACCGCATCGCCTCCCACCTGGTGGCGCTCGGTACCTCCAGCAACGAGCTCGGCTCCACCACGATGATGACGATCGCCTTCCGCGCGCGTGAGGAGATCCTGCGGATCTTCGAGCGCGTCACGGGCCTGCGCATGAACCACGCGTACATCCGCCCGGGTGGCGTGGTGCAGGACCTGCCGGCCGGCACCACCGACTACATCCGCTCCCTGCTGCCCTCGATCCGCAACGACGTGGGCGAGATGCGGGACATCGTGATGGCCAACCCCATCTACAAGCTGCGTCACGTGGACGTGGGCACGATCGACCTGCCCGCCGCGATGGCGCTGGGCCTGACCGGCCCGTGCCTGCGCGCCGCCGGCCTGCCGCTGGACATGCGCAAGATGCAGCCCTACTGCGGTTACGAGACCTTCGACTTCGACGTGCCGACCTACAACAAGTCGGACGGCTACAACCGTGCGCGTGTGCGCTTCGACGAGATCTACGAGTCCATCAAGATCGTTGACCAGGCGCTCGCCCGCCTGGACGCCACCCCCGGCCCGGTCATGGTCGAGGACAAGAAGATCGCCTGGCCCGCGCAGCTCTCGATCGGCTCCGACGGCCAGGGCAACTCGCTGGAGCACATCCGCGAGATCATGGGCACCTCCATGGAGGCCCTCATCCACCACTTCAAGCTGGTCACCGAGGGCTTCCGCGTCCCGGCCGGCCAGGTCTTTACGCAGATTGAGCACGCCAAGGGCGTCATGGGCGTGCACCTGGTTAGCGACGGCGGCACCCGCCCCTACCGCGTGCACTTCCGCGAGCCCTCGTTCAGCAACCTGCAGTCCGCAGCGATGATGTCCGAGGGCGGCCAGTTGGCCGACGTGGTCGTCACGCTTGCTTCGATCGACCCCGTGTTGGGAGGCGTGGACCGATGACGCAAACGTGGGAACCGGAAGTCGAGGCGCAGCTGCGCGCCGACGCTGCCGAGATCATTGCCCGTTACCCGGCCGGCTACGAGCGCAGCGCCCTGCTGCCGATGCTGCACCTGATCCAGTCCGTGGATGGTTACACCTCCCCGCGCGGCGTGGTCCTGTGCGCCGAGCTGCTGGGCATCTCGCGCGCCGAGGTGAGCGCGGTGGCGACGTTCTACAGCCAGTACCGCCGCGCCCCGGGCGGCGAGTACCACGTGGGCGTGTGCACCAACTCCCTGTGCGCGGTGCTGGGTGGTGACCAGATCTGGGAGGCGGTCTCCGCCCACCTGGGCATCGGCCACAACGAGGCCCTGGAGGACGGCTCCATCTCCCTGGAGCGCCTGGAGTGCAACGCTGCCTGTGACTACGCCCCCGTGGTGATGGTCAACTGGGAGTTCTTCGACAACTCCACCGTCGAGGGCACTCTGAAGATTGTGGACGACCTGCGCGCCGGCAACCCGGTGGCCTCCACGCGTGGCCCGGAGCAGGTGCCCACGTTCAAGCAGGTTTCCCGCACGCTGGCGGGCTTCGAGGACGGCCTGGTGGACCAGGGCGGCACCGGCGAGCCCACCCTGCGCGGCCTGAAGATCGCGCGCGAGCGCGGCTGGACTGCCCCGCAGCTTGTCCCGGGCAGCGAGTCTGCCCCGGCCACGGAGGAGGAGAAGTGAGCCCGGCATTCACCGCCCCCGGCACGCTAGCGCCGGTGCTGAGCGACATGTGGGACGCTCCGCGTTCCTGGACCCTGGAGACCTACCGCGCCAAGGGTGGCTACGAGGGCCTGGAGAAGGCGTGGGACATCGAGCCTGCGGACCTGACCAACCTCATCAAGGGCTCCGGCCTGCGCGGCCGTGGTGGCGCTGGCTTCCCCACCGGCCTGAAGTGGTCCTTCCTCCCGCCGGCCGACGGCGGCCCGCGCTACCTCGTGGTCAACGCCGACGAGTCCGAGCCGGGTACCTGCAAGGACATCCCGACCATGATGGGCAACCCGCACTCGCTGATCGAGGGCGTGGCCATCACCTCCCGCGCCATCGGTTGTGAGCACGCGTTCATCTACCTGCGCGGTGAGGTCGTGCACGTCTACCGCCGCCTGCTGGCCGCGGCCCGCGAGGCGCGCGAGGCCGGCCTGCTGCGCACCGCCCGCGACGGCGGCGAGTTGAAGCTCACCGTCCACGCCGGCGCCGGTGCCTACATCTGTGGTGAGGAGACCGCGCTGCTGGACTCCCTGGAGGGCCGCCGCGGCCACCCGCGCCTGAAGCCGCCGTTCCCCGCCGTGGCCGGTCTGTACGCCCGTCCCACCGTGGTGAACAACGTGGAGTCCATCGCCTCTGTGCCGGGCATCCTGCGCTTCGGTGAGGACTGGTTCAAGGCCATGGGCACCGAGCGTTCCCCGGGCCACGGCCTGTTCTCCATCTCCGGTCACGTCGAGCGCCCGGGCCAGTTCGAGGCCCCGTTCGGCATCACCATGCGTGAGCTGATCGAGATGGCCGGCGGTATCCGCGCCGGGCACAAGCTGAAGTTCTGGACCCCCGGTGGTTCCTCCACCCCGATCTTCACGGAGGAGGAGCTGGACACGCCGCTGGACTACGAGTCCGTGGGCGCCGCCGGCTCCATGCTAGGTACCCGCGCGCTGCAGGTATTCGATGAGACCACCTCCGTGGTCCGCGTGGTCTCCCGCTGGACCGACTTTTACGCGCACGAGTCTTGCGGCAAGTGCACCCCGTGCCGCGAAGGCACCTACTGGATGCGCGCCATCATGCACCGCCTGGAGGCGGGCAAGGGCGTGGAAGGCGACGTGGACCTGCTGCTCGACATCGCGGGCAACATCGCGGGCCGTTCCTTCTGCGCGCTGGGCGACGCCTCCGCTTCCCCGATCCAAAGCGGAATCAAGCGATTCCGCGAGGAGTTTGAGGCCGGCTACCACACGCCTGCCCGCGAGCTCTTCCCCTACGAGGCCTCCGCGTTGGGAGCTGCGTCATGACTGAACTCGTCACTGTGACTATCGACGGCCAGGCGGTGGAGGTGCCCAAGGGTACGCTCATCATCCGCGCGGCCGAGCAGGCCGGGATCCACATCCCGCGCTTCTGCGACCACCCGCTGCTGAAGCCGGTGGGAGCTTGCCGCCAGTGCCTCGTGGACGTGGCTATGCCCGACCGCGAGGGCGTAGTGCGCCCCATGCCCAAGCCGCAGGCCTCCTGCACCATGACGGTCATGCCGGGCATGGAGGTCAAGACCCAGCTCTCCTCCCCGACGGCCAAGAAGGCCCAGGAGGGTGTGCTGGAGTTCCTGCTCATCAACCACCCGCTGGACTGCCCGGTCTGCGACAAGGGTGGTGAGTGCCCGCTGCAGAACCAGGCGCTGACGCACGGCCAGGCTGCTTCCCGTTTCATCGACAAGAAGCGCTCCTACCCCAAGCCGATCGCGATCTCCACGCAGATCCTGCTGGACCGCGACCGCTGTGTGCTGTGCCAGCGCTGCATCCGCTTCTCCAAGGAGATCGCGGGTGACCCGTTCATCGACCTGCAGACCCGTGGTGCCAAGGCCCAGATCGGTCCGTTCGACTCCGCCACCCTCGGCTACGCGGACCCGGACTTCGCGGGCCGCGAGCTGGCCCCGCAGTACGCGGGCCCGGCGGGCGAGGCCGGTTTCGGGGGCGCCCTGCACCCGGGCCCGATCGGTGCTGCCGAGGAGGACCTCTCCGGCCGCGCGTTTGCCTCCTACTTCTCCGGCAACACGATCCAGATCTGCCCGGTGGGTGCGCTGACCAGCGCCGCCTACCGCTTCCGCTCCCGCCCGTTCGACCTGATGAGCCTGGACTCCGTCACCGAGCACGACGCTTCCGGTAGCGCGATCCGCGTGGACGTTCGCCGCGGCACGGTGCTGCGCCGCCTGGCCGGCAACGACCCGGAGGTCAACGAGGAGTGGATCACCGACAAGGACCGCTTCGCATTCCCGTGGCAGTCCCTGCAGCGCTTCACCGCGCCGATGGTGCGAGACGAGAACGGCGAGCTGGTTCCCACCTCCTGGGCCGACGCCCTGGAAGTGGCCGCGAACCTGCTGCGCAAGGCCGACGACGTGGGCTTCCTGCCCGGTGGCCGCCTGCCCTTCGAGGACGCGTTCGCCTGGTCCCGCTTCGCCCGCGTCGTGGCCAAGACCAACAACATTGACGCCCGCGTTCGCGCGGTCAGCCAGGAGGAGAGCGAGTTCCTCTCCGCCAAGGTTTTGACCCAGGCGCCGGTCACCTACACGGACCTGGAGAAGGCCGGGCAGGTGCTGCTGGTGGGTTTCGAGGCGGAGGACGAGTGCGGCAGCGTGTTCCTGCGCCTGCGCAAGGGCGTGCTGGCTGGCTCGGTGAAGGTGTCCACGGTGGCCCCGTTCACCACGCGCGGCAGCGAGAAGATGCACGCCACCGTGCTGCACGCCGCCCCGGGTACCGAGGCAGAGGTGCTGGGCACCGTCGCGGCCGGCGCCGCTAACGCCGAGTTGGCCGACGCTCTGGCCGGCGGCGTGATCGTCGTGGGCGAGCGCGCCGCTGCCGTACCGGGCCTGCTCTCCGCCGTGGTCGAGCTGGCCGAGCGCGTGGGCGCCCGCCTGGCGTGGATTCCGCGCCGGAGCGGTGAGCGCGCCGCGCTGGAGGCCGGCGCGCTGCCAAGCCTGCTGCCCGGTAACCGTCCGGTGGCCGACGCTGCTGCCCGCGCCTCCCTCGAGTGGGGCGACTTGCCCGCCGAGGCGGGCCTGGACAGCGCGCAGATGCTGGCCGCCGCTGCCGCCGGCGACCTGTCCACCCTCGTGGTGGGTGGTGTGGACCCGCGCGACTTCCCGGACGCCGCCACCGCCCGCGCTGCCTTCGAGCGCGCCGACGTCATCTCCCTGGAGGTGCGTCCCTCCGCCGTCACCGCCCTGGCCACCGTCGTGCTGCCGGTGGCGCCGCCGGTGGAGAAGGGCGGCACCTACATCAACTGGGAGGGCCGCCGCCGCCCGTTCGGGCAGGTGCTGACCTCCCGCGCCATGCCGGACCGCGAAGTGCTGGACCGCCTGGCCGCCGAGCTGGACGTCGAGCTGGATACCGCCCGTTTGGACGACGTTCACGCCCAGCTGGCGAACTGCCTGCCGTGGAGCGCACCGCTGGCCTTCCACGCGGTGGCGCCCGCCCCGCTGGCGGCCCCGGCGGCAGGCGAGGCCGTGCTGGCCACGCACAAGCCGATGATCGACGAGGGCGCCTGCCTGGTGGGCGAGCCCTTCCTGGCCGGCACCGCCCGCCGCAGCGTCGTGGCGCTGGCCGCCTCGACCGCCACCGCCCTGGGGGCCGTCGAGGGGCAGAACATCAGCGTTGTCGGCCCGGCCGGCACCGTCACGCTGCCCCTGGTGGTGGCGGACCTGCCCGACCGCGTCGTGTGGCTGCCGCAGTGCTCTGCCGGTAGCGACGTGCACTCAACTCTTGGCACCGCCGCCGGCGGCGTCGTCCAGCTCAAGGTGGAGGCAAAGTGATGACCGGCATTTCCGCTCTCAACGCCGGACCGGCGTTCACTTTCCACGACCCGTGGTGGATCTCCCTGATCAAGGCGGGGGCGATCATCACCTTCCTGCTGCTGTCGGTGCTCCTCGCCCTGTGGGTGGAGCGTCGCGGTTTGGCCCGCATGCAGACCCGGCCGGGCCCGAACTACCACGGCCCCTTCGGTTTGCTGCAGGCGGTGGGTGACGCGGCCAAGCTGATCCTCAAGGAGGACTTCTGGCTGGGCGGCGCGGACAAGTTCATCTACGTCCTGGCCCCCATCATCGCCGCGCTGACCGCGTTCACCGTCTACTCGGTGATCCCGTTCGGGCCGGAGGTGTCCATGTTTGGGCACACCACGCCGCTGCAGCTCCTGGACTCCCCGGTCTCCGTCCTGCTGATCCTGGCCATCACGGCCTTCGGCGTGTACGGCATTGTCCTGGGCGGCTGGTCCTCCCACTCTTCCTACCCGCTGCTCGGTTCGGTCCGCTCCTCCGCCCAGGTGATCTCCTACGAGCTCTCCATGGGCATGAGCCTGCTGAGCGTCTTCCTGGTCTCCGGCTCCATGTCCACGAGCCAGATCGTCAACCAGCAGACCGACCTGTGGTGGTTCATCCCGCTCTTCCCGGCCTTCGTCATCTACGTGATCTCGATGATCGGTGAGGTAAACCGTCTGCCCTTCGACCTGCCCGAGGCCGAGGGTGAGCTGGTTGCCGGTCACATGGTCGAGTACTCCTCCATGAAGTTCGCCTGGTTCTTCCTGGCCGAGTACATCAACATGCTGAACGTCTCCGCCGTGGCCACCACCCTGTTCCTGGGCGGTTGGCGCGCACCGTGGCCGCTGTCCCTGATCGGCGACGGCATGTTCAACACCGGCTGGTGGCCCATCCTCTGGTTCGTGTTCAAGGTCTGGCTGTTCATGTTCTTCATGGTCTGGACCCGTGGAACGCTGCTGCGCTTCCGCTACGACCAGTTCATGGCGATCGGCTGGAAGATCCTCATCCCGTCCTCCCTCGTGTGGATCGTGGGCCTGGCCACCCTGCAGGGTCTGCGCCAGTTCGTGGGGCTGACCCCGCTGCAGCTCTCGCTCGGCATCGGCGGTGTTGCCCTGGTGGCGCTGGCGATCATCTTCCTGCTACCCGAGAAGTCGGAGGCGGACGAGCAGGCCAAGCTGGCCGGCCCCACCCCCCAAGAAGGCGAGATCGACCCGTTCGCCGGCGGTTACCCCGTTCCGCCGCTGCCGGGCCAGACCCTGCCGCCCTCGCCCCGCGCCGCTCGCCGTGCCGCCGTGGTGGAGGTAGTTACCGTTTCCGCTGAGGAGGACACCGATGACTGACCGCGAGTACACCACCGCGGCTGGCTTCACCTACCAGCCCACCGTCAGCTACGAGCCCGACGAGAAGGGCGCCCTGGGCAAGTTCTTTGCCCCCGTGGCCGGCTACGGGATCACGCTGTCTTCGATGTTCCGCCCCACGGTCACCGAGCAGTACCCCTTCGAGCGGGTTCCCACCCAGCCGCGCTTCCACGGCCGCCACCAGCTCAACCGCTACGCCGACGGCCTGGAGAAGTGCATCGGCTGTGAGCTGTGCGCGTGGGCCTGCCCGGCGGACGCCATCCTGGTCGAGGCCGGCAACAACACCCCGGAGGCCCAGTACTCCCCGGGTGAGCGCTACGGCCGCGTGTACCAGATCAACTACCTGCGCTGCATCTTCTGCGGCATGTGCATCGAGGCGTGCCCCACGCGCGCCCTGACCATGTCCAACGAGTTCGAGCTCGCAGACACCACCCGCGAGGGCCTCATCTACGAGAAGCAGGACCTGCTGGCCCCGCTGGGTGAGGACATGCTCGCCGCCCCGCACCCGATGGTGCCGGGCACCACCGATGGGGACTACTACCGCGGCGAGGTGACCGGCGTACACCCGGCACAGCGCGAGTGGGTAGAATCCCGCCGCAGCGCCAGCACTAAGGAGGTGCACGCGTGAACACCCTGGTACCCCTCGCCGTGAACGCGGCCGGGAACCTGACCATGGGGGAAACCATCCTGTTCTGGGTGTGTGCCCCGCTGATCGTGGTCGCCGCCGCGGGCGTGCTACTGGCCAAGAAGCCAGTCCACGCGGCCGTCTCCATGATCTTCGTGATGATCCCGCTCGCAGTGATCTACTTTGCGCAGGAGGCCTCCTTCGTGGGCGCCGTGCAGGTGATTGTCTACACCGGCGCCGTCATGATGCTCTTCCTGTTCGTCATCATGCTGGTCGGTGTGGGCGCCACTGAGACCCGCCGGGAGCGACTGCGCGGCCAGATGCCTGCCGCCGTCCTGGCCGGCCTCGGCACCGTCTCCCTGCTCATCGCCATCGTCGTGCGCGGCACCGCCGGCGTCACGCCCGCCGGCCTGGAGCTCGCCAACGCGGAGACCAACCCGGTGGCCCTGGCCAAGCTCCTGTTCGGCACCCACGTGGGCGCCATGGAGCTCACTGGTGCGTTGCTGATCGTGGCCGCCCTGGGCGCCATGACCCTCACGCACAAGCACCGCCACGGCCCCAAGGCCGACCTCGCCGCCACTGCCGCCGCCAAGATGAAGGCCTACGCGGAGAAGGGCGAGCACATCGGCCAGCTGCCCACGCCCGGTGTCTACGCCTCCACCAACGCCGCTACCGCTCCCGCGTTCGGCGCCGGCGGCAAGACCGTCGAGGGCTCCGTGCCCCGCGTGCTGCGCGTCCGTGGCCAGGCCCAGTCCCTGGCGGAGGTCGCCCCGAACATGGTGGCGGCCATCGGCTCCGGCCAGGCAGTCCACGGTCCGGAGGCCTCCAAGGCCGTCTACCGCTCCGGCTCCATCGGCATGCCGGGCCGCGAGAAGGCCCCGGAAGTGGCCCCCCACGCCACGGGCGGCCTGCTGGGCGGCGCCTTCGCGCCTCCCGCCGCGCAGATCGAAGCGGCTGGCGAAACGTCGTCCACCGAGAACGACCAGAAGGAAGGTGAGTAAGCGATGCCGCTGACCGCGTACCTCATCCTCGCCGTGGTGGTATTCACCATCGGTGCGCTCACCGTGCTGCTGCGCCGCTCCGCAGTCATCTCCCTCATGGGAGTGGAGCTCATGCTGAACTCCGCCAACCTCGCCCTCATCACCTTCTCCCGCCTCCACGGCAACCTGGAGGGCCAGATCATGGCCTTCTTCGTGATGGTCGTGGCCGCAGCGGAAGTCGTGATCGGCCTGGCGATCATCGTGTCCATCTTCCGCAACGCAAAGTCCGCGTCCGTTGACGACGTGACTCTGCTCAAGAACTGAAGGCAGGAGCGATGACGAATCTATTTGCCACCGAAATCGTGACTCCTCACCTGGTTGAGGCCACCGGCGCAGCCGCCAACGCTTGGCTGCTGATCGCCGTGCCGCTGCTCAGCTCACTGCTCCTGCTGCTGGCCGGGCGCAAGACCGACAAGTTCGGCCACTGGGTCTCCGTTGCTGCCTCCAGCTTCTCCGCCGTCTACGCGATCGTGATCCTCTTCCAGCTCCTCGGGCTGGAGGGCGGCGCCCGCGTCATGGGCGTGCCACTGTTCAGCTGGATCAACGCCGGCGAGATCACGGTAGACGCCGGGCTGCAGATCGACCCGCTCTCGCTCACCTTCGTGCTGCTGGTGACGTTCGTGGGCACTCTGATCCACTTCTACGCCGTGGCTTACATGGAGCACGACGTTGACCGGCGCCGCTTCTTTGCCTACCTCAACCTGTTCATCGCCGCCATGCTCACCCTGGTGCTGGCAGACTCCTTCGCGGTGCTGTTCGTCGGTTGGGAAGGCGTGGGTCTGGCCTCCTATCTGCTGATCGGCTTCTGGAACTACAACCCCGACTACGCGGTGGCCGCCAAGAAGGCGTTCGTCATGAACCGCGTCGGTGACGTCGGCCTGCTGCTCGGCATGGGAAGCCTGTTCGCCACCATCGGCTCCACCAACTTCGTGCTGGTGCAGGCCGGCGCCCCCGCCGTGAGCGAGGGCTGGCTGACCGCGATCGGCTTCTTCCTGCTGCTGGCCGCCTGCGGTAAGTCCGCCCAGGTGCCGCTGCAGGCCTGGCTGGGCGACGCCATGGCCGGCCCGACCCCCGTCTCTGCGCTCATCCACGCCGCCACCATGGTCACCGCCGGTGTCTACCTGATGGTTCGCTCCGCCCCGATCTACGCCGGTGCCCCCACCGCGCAGATGGCCGTGGCGATCGTCGGTGCCGTCACGCTGATCTTCGGTGCGATCGTTGGTTCCGCCAAGGACGACCTGAAGAAGGTCCTGGCCGCCTCCACCATGAGCCAGCTGGGCTACATGATGCTGGCCGCCGGCCTGGGCCCGATCGGTTACGCGTTCGCGATCTTCCACCTGCTCACCCACGGCTTCTTCAAGGCCCAGATGTTCCTCGGCGCTGGCTCCGTCATGCACGGCATGAACGACCAGGTCAACATGCGCCGCTTTGGCGGTCTGTCCAAGGCCATGAAGATCACGTGGATCACCTTCGGCATCGGCTGGCTGGCGATCCTGGGGGTGCCGCCCTTCGCGGGCTTCTTCTCCAAGGACAAGATCATCGAGGCTGCCTTCGTTGGTGAGGGCGCGGCCCCGTGGGTCTTCGGCACCGTCACCCTGGTCGGTGCGGGCATCACCGCCTTCTACATGTCGCGCCTGTTCTTCATGACCTTCCACGGCGAGAAGCGCTGGCCCACCAAGAAGGAGACCGAGCTCGGTGGCGCCGCCCACCCGCACGAGTCCCCGCTGCTGATGACCGTTCCCATGATGATCCTGTCGGTCTTCTCCGTCGGCCTGGGCTGGTTCCTGGCGATGGGCGACAAGTTCACCACCTGGCTGGAGCCGGTGGTGGGCCACGCCGAGCACCACGAGCCCGTGCTGCCGATCCCGGCCATCATGGCCCTCACCCTGACCCTGGTGGTCCTGGGCGTTGCGCTCGCCTACGTCATGTACGTGCGCCGCCCGGTGCCGCTGCAGGCCCCCACCGGTGTCATCCCGACCGCCGCCCGCAACGACCTGTACGCGGACGCGATCAACGAGACCCTGTTCATGAAGCCCGGTCTTGCCGTCACCGCCGGTGTGGTGGCAGCCGACAAGATCGTGGTGGACGGAGTCGTGGAGGGCAGCGCCAAGGCCGTGGGCACTACGGGCCGCTGGCTGCGCCCCCTCCAGAACGGCTACACCCGCTCCTACGCGGCCACCGTCCTGATCGGAATCGTCGTCGTGACCGCCGCCGTCCTCCTGGCGAGCCTGTAAGGAGAAAAGAACATGGAATCTACTTGGCCTCTTCTCTCCGTCATGGTGGCGGCGCCCTTCATCGGGGCGCTGCTGCTGTGGCTGGTTCGCCCGCTGGCTAGCCGCGCCCGCGAGCTCGGCATGGCCGTCTCGCTGGCCGTGCTGGGCCTAGCCATCTACGCCGTGGTCCTCTTCGATACGGAGCAGATGGCCCCGCAGCTCACCGAGACCTACGCCTGGATCCCGCAGATCAGCGTCTCCTGGGCGCTCGGCGTAAACGGCCTGGGCCTGGCGATGGTGGCCATGGCCGCCGTGCTGGTGCCGGTGGTCATGCTCGCCTCCTGGAACGACTTCCCGGGCGAGGACGGCGGGGTATCCCGCAAGGGCTCCAACTTCGTGGCCCTCACCCTGGCCATGCAGGCGTTCATCGTCTTGATCTTCACCGCCCAGGACGTGTTCCTCTTCTACCTCGCCTTTGAGGCCATGCTGGTGCCGGGCTACTTCCTGGTGGGCAACTACGGTGGCGAACAGCGCCGCCGCGCCGCCATGAAGTTCCTGCTCTTCAGCCTCTTTGGTGGTCTGGTTATGCTCGGTGGCGTGGTTGCCCTTGGCGTGCTGGGCCCGGGTGGCCCGGACGGCTTCCTCATCACCAGCCTGATGTATGCCCCCGTCACGGGCGGCGCCGGCAAGGCGATCTTCCTGACCTTCTTCGTGGCCTTCGCTATCAAGGCCCCGATGGTGCCGGTGCACACCTGGCTGCCGGACACGGCCGCGCAGGCCCACCCCGGCGTCTCCACCATCCTGGTGGGTGTCCTGGACAAGATCGGTACCTACGGCATGATCGTGCTGTGCCTGCCGCTGTTCCCCGAGGCCTCCGCTTGGGCCGCCCCGGTGATCATCGTCCTGGCGCTGGTCTCGGTCATCTACGGCGCCATCATGGCGATCGGCCAGAAGGACCTGATGCGGCTGGTGTCCTACACCTCCATCAGCCACTTCGGCTTCATTGTGCTCGGCATCTACGTCGGCTCCCAGGCCGCCATGATCGGCGCGATGCTCTACATGGTTGCCCACGGCCTGTCCATCGCGGTGATGTTCCTGCTGACAGGTTTCCTCACCAAGCGCGCCGGCACCCAGCAGATCGCTGACTTCCGCGGCATGCAGCGCGTCACCCCGCTGCTCGCGGGCCTGTGGCTCTTTGGCGGCCTGGCCTCCATCGCCCTGCCCGGCCTGTCCGGCTTCGTGCCGGAGTACCTGGTGCTCATGGGCACGCTGTCCACCAAATTCTGGGCCGGCGTTGTTGCCATGGGTGGCGTGGTGCTCAGCGCCCTCTACATTCTGTGGCCTTACCAAAAGGTCTTTACCGGCCCCAAGGAGGAGGCAAAGGTGGGCACCAAGCTCTCCGACCTGCGCCCCCTTGAGATCGCTGCCATCGCTCCGCTGGTGGTGCTGATCGCCTGGCTCGGTTTGCAGCCCGGTCACGTCATCTCCTACATCGACATGACCCCGCCCAGGATTCAGATCGTGGACTTGGAGATGGCGCCCGCTGACATGCAGGAAGGAAACAACCAGTGAACGAGTTCGTTGCCCCCGTTATTCAGTGGGCGGCACTCAGCCCCCTGCTGATCGTTCTCCTTGCCGCCGTCGTCGGCGTCCTGGTTGAGGCGTTCGTCGGTCCGCGTCTGCGCCGCCCGGTGCAGCTGGTCCTTTCCCTGGGTGCGGTCCTGTCCGCCCTGGTCGCAATCGCGCTGCGCTGGCTCGAGGTCTCCCCCGGCACCGATCACGTGGCCGCGCAGGAGCTGGTGGGCGGCGCCTTTATCGAGGACCCCGCTGGCCTGGCCGCTCAGGCGATCATCGCGCTGTGTGGTTTCGTTGCCCTGCTGGTGATCGCAGACCGCACCGAAGTGGGCGATGGGGCGTTCGCGGCCCACGCCGCTGACCGCCCGGGCAGCGCCCAGGAGAGCGCATCTCAGCGCGCCGGCCTGGTGCAGACCGAGCTGTTCCCGCTGGTGCTCTTTGCGCTCGGCGGCATGCTGGCCTTCCCGGTCGCTGGCACGTTCGTCACCCTGTTCGTGGCGCTGGAGGTTCTCTCCCTGCCGCTGTATGTGCTCACTGCCATGGCGCGCCGTCGCCGCCTGCTCAGCCAGGAGGCGGCCCTGAAGTACTTCCTGCTGGGTGCGTTCGCCTCCGCCTTCACCCTGATGGGTATCGCGTTCCTCTACGGCTACGCCGGATCGCTGCGCTTCGGGGCCTTCACCCTGTCCGCGTTCCCGGGCCAGGGCTCCGACGCTCTGCTGGTGGGGGGCATCGTCCTGGTGACGGTCGGCCTGCTGTTCAAGATCGGTGCGGCCCCGTTCCACTCCTGGACGCCTGACGTCTACCAGGGTGCTCCCACCCCGATCACCGGCTTCATGGCTGCGGGCACCAAGGCCGCCGCCACGTTCGCGTTGGTGCGCTTCTTCTACGTGATCGGCGTTTCGCGCGGCTGGGACATCACCCCGCTGGTGTGGATCGTCGCCATCACCACGATGGTCGTCGGTACGGTCATGGGTGTTATCCAGAGCGACGTCAAGCGCATGCTGGCCTATTCCTCCGTAGCGCACGCGGGCTTCATCCTGATCGCCGTGTTCTCCCTGCAGCAGCAGGGCATCGCGGCCTCGCTGTTCTACCTGCTTGCCTACGGCCTGGCCTCCGTGGGGGCGTTCGGCATCGTCTACCTGGTGCGGGAGGTGGACTCCGACGGCAACGTGCTGGGAGAGGCCACCAACATCAACCAGTGGGCGGGCCTGGGCAAGCGCCACCCCGTGATCGCCGCGCTGATGACGCTGTTCCTCCTCTCCTTCGCGGGTATCCCGCTCACGGCGGGCTTCATGGGCAAGTACCTCGCTTTCGCCTCCGGTGTGGCCGGCGACCAGGTGGGGCTGGTCGTGGTAGCGATCCTGTGCTCCGCCGCCACCGCGTTCTTCTACCTGCGCCTCATCATGCTCATGTACTTCCGGGAGCCGGAGGGTGAGCGTGTGGTGGCCGTTCGCACCGAGGGCCCGGCCCTGGTGGCGCTGGCAATCGCGGCCGGCGGAACGGTGATTTTGGGTGTTTTCCCGGCCCCGGTTATCGCTTGGGTCGAAAATGCGGCATTCTTGCTTCCATGACAGTTGCCAGCCCTTTCAGTGACGACATCCTTGCCGACCTTCAGGAGGTGGAGGAGAGGCTCACTGAGCTGGTCAAGGACTCCGACGCGGTTCTGGGCGAGATCACTGGTCACCTGCGCGCAGCGGGTGGGAAGCGGATGCGCCCTGCACTGACCCTCCTCACGGCGCGACTGGGCGATTTTTCCGCTCCAGCGCGCCGTGAGCTGGTCATGCGGTCTGCACTGGCGGTGGAGCTGACTCACTTGGCCACGCTCTACCACGACGACGTGATGGACGCCGCCCCCGTGCGGCGCGGGGCCCCCACGGTGCACCGCCTGTGGGGTAACTCCGTGGCGATCCTGGCGGGCGACGTGCTCTTTGCGCGCGCCTCCAGCCTCACCGCCGCGCTGGGCCCGGATTCCGTCAAGCAGCACGCGGAGACGTTCGAGCGTCTGTGCCGCGGCCAGCTCAACGAGACGATCGGTCCGCGCGCCGAGCACAACCCGGTGGACTTCTACCTGCAGGTGCTGGCGGACAAGACCGGCTCCCTGGTGGCGCTGGCCGCCCGCTACGGCGCGGAGAAGTCCGGCGCTGCCCACTTTGGCGACGCCCTGGCCTCCTACGGCGACAAGGTTGGCGTGGCCTTCCAGTTGGCCGACGACGTGATCGATTTGTCCGACGCTGACACCGGCAAGGTGGCGGGCACGGACCTGCGCGAGGGCGTGGACACCATGCCCGTCCTGCTGCTGCGCGCCGCGCAACGCGAGGGCACGCTCGACGCGGACGGGCAGAAGATCCTGGCCGCTCTGGAGAGCGACTTGCATGACGACGCGCACCTGGCGAGCGTCGTGAAGGCGCTGCGCGAGCACGAGGTCACCGCCCGCACGGCCGCGATGGCCAAGCAGTGGGCCGACGAGGCCGTGGCGGAGCTAGCTGAGCTGCCCACCGGCGAGGTGGTGGACGCCCTGCGGGAGTTCGCCCGTTACTCGGTGGAACGCACCGCCTAAGGAGTTGAGTGGCCCGGTGGCGTTCGCGCCGCCGGGCAAACTCACGTCCTGGCCCCGGCCTGGCCCGGTTAGGCCCGGCTAAGATTCGTGGCAGATAAACCCCAGCGAAGGACTCTCAATGAGCGTTTTGAACGTAGCAGTGGTGGGTGCCGGCCCGGCTGGCATCTACGCGGCTGACATCCTCTCCAAGTCCGGTAGGGACGTGAAGATCGACATCTTCGAGCGCCTGCCCGCCCCCTACGGGCTGGTGCGCTACGGAGTGGCCCCCGACCACCCGCGCATCAAGCAGATCATCAACGCCCTCTACGGCATCATCGCCAAGGGCGAGGTGCACCTGATCGGCAACATCGAGGTGGGCAAGGACGTCACGATCGAGCAGCTGCGCGAGCACTACGACGCGGTCATCATCGCCACCGGCTCCGACCTGGACGCCCCGCTCAAGATTCCGGGCGTGGACCTGGAGGGCTGCTACGGCGCCGCCGACTTTGTGGCCTGGTACGACGGCCACCCGGACTACCCGCGCGAGTGGAACATTGAGGGCGAGCACGTCGCCGTCCTGGGCGTAGGCAACGTCGGCCTGGACGTGGCACGCATCCTGGCCAAGCACGTCGATGACCTCATGGTCACCGAGATCCCCGCGAACGTGGAGGAGGTGCTGCGCCGCAAGACCGTCACCGACGTCCACGTCTTTGGCCGGCGCGGCCCTGCCCAGGTGAAGTTCACCCCGCTGGAGCTGCGCGAGCTGGGCCACGTGCCCGGCGTGGACGTAGTGGTGCGTGAGGAGGACATGGAGTTCGACGAGGGCTCGCAGGCGGCGATCGCCAGCTCTAAGCAGACCAAGATGGTGGTCAAGACCCTCACTGACTACGCGATGGTGGAGCCGGAGGAGCGCACCGCGCCGCGACGCATCCACATCCACCTGTTTGAGTCCCCGGTCGAGGTACTGGGGGAGGATGGGCGCGTGGTGGGCCTGCGCACCGAGCGCACCCGCCTGACCGGCGACGGCAACGTCGAGGGCACCGGCGAGATGACCGACTGGCCCGTCTCCCAGGTCTACCGCGCGATCGGCTACTTCTCCTCCCCGGTGGAGGGTGTGCCGTACGACGCCAAGCGCGGACTGGTCCCCAACATGGGCGGCCGAGTAGTGGAGAGTCCCGCAGAGGGAGCCCAGAACGTGGCCGGCCTCTACGCGACCGGCTGGATCAAGCGCGGGCCGGTGGGACTGATTGGATCCACCAAGTCCGACGCCCAGGAGACCATTGCCAACCTGCTGGCCGACGTCGACTCGGGCGTGGTGGCTGGCGACGGCGTGGAGCGCGGGGGAGCGGCGACCCTCCTGCCCTGGCTGGAGGAGAGGGGCGTTAAGTACACCACCTCCGACGGCTGGATCACCCTGGATGAGTACGAGCGCAACCTGGGCGAGGCCGCCGGGCGCGAGCGCGTCAAGGTGGTCTCCCGCGAGGCCATGACCGCGAGCTCGCGCGGCGTGGTGTGGGCCGGACCGCTGCTCTCGCCCCCCCCCCCCGCAAGCGTTTTGGCCCCCCACCCGCTGGGTGGCGGGCCAAAACGTCTTTCTGGGGGCCTACGGGCCCGTCAGGGGGCGATTGCCACGGTAAGGACGGCCTGTGTGCCCCCTTGGGCCCGTCAGCTCGCGCAGCCGGCGGCAAGAGGGGGCGGCGGGCGGCAACGTCGGCCACCAAAAGCCCGGTAGGCGCGTCAGCGGTAGTTCACGAACTGCAGGGCGGCGTCAAAGTCCTGCTGCTTGAGCAGGGCGATCACGGCCTGCAGGTCGTCGCGAGACTTGGAGGAGACGCGCACCTCGTCGCCCTGAATGAGGGCCTTGGCGCCCTTGGGGCCCTCGTCGCGGATCACCTTCGTGATCTTCTTCGCCACTTCCTGCGTCAGACCCTCCCGGATCGCGCCAGCCAGGCGGTACTCCTTCCCGGAGGCCTTGGGCTCGCCGTCCCCCAGGTCAAGGGCCTTCAGGGAAACGCCGCGCCGGAACAGCTTGGTCTCCAGCACGTCCACGATCGCCTTCACGCGCTCGGCCGAGTTGGCGACCATCGTCACAGTGTCACCCGCGAGCGTGATCGAGGCGCCCACTCCCTTGAAGTCGTAGCGAGTGGAAATCTCCTTGGCCGTCTGGTTCACGGCGTTGTCCACCTCCTGGCGGTCAACCTTGGAGACGATGTCGAAAGAGGAATCCGAGGCCATGAAAGCTCCTAACTCGAATGGGCGGCGATGCCGATGCTAGCCACTATTGTGGCCCGAAACTGGCGGGTTTGGGCCAAAAAACGGGCGCGGCGCGGCGCGGGTGAGGCGGCTCACGGCAAACTGGATTGGCAAAACCGCTCCGGCTTCTGTAAAGTCATCCGCGCCTGGCAGGTTACCCGAGTGGCCAAAGGGAACTGACTGTAAATCAGTCGCGCAAGCTTCGGGGGTTCGAATCCCTCACCTGCCACCAAGCTCCGGAGCAATCCGGAGTGGGCGGACGTAAGTCCGCCCGCCCAGAACGAAAGTTCAGGGTATGGCGGGAACCACACAGTTCCGATTTGGCAAATGCCAAAGACGTCCGGTAAAGTTTCTGCTCGCCGCCCCGATAGCTCAGTCGGCAGAGCGTCTCCATGGTAAGGAGAAGGTCAAGGGTTCGATTCCCTTTCGGGGCTCTGAGTTTGCCACCAGTAGTGGAGGATGTAACTCAACGTGGCGGGGTAGCTCAGCTGGTCAGAGCGCACGACTCATAATCGTGAGGTCGCGGGTTCGAGCCCCGCCCTCGCTACTACTGAAGTAGACCACAGTGGCCATATGGCCGGATTTTGAAAGAAGTGAGGAATCGTGGCTTCGAAGTCCGCGGATGTGCGCCCCAAGATCACGCTGGCTTGCAGCGGCTGCAAGGAGCGCAACTACATCACCAAGAAGAACCGTCGTAACACGCCGGATCGCCTGGAGATTAACAAGTACTGCCCGCGTTGCAACGCCAAGACGTCGCACCGCGAGACCCGCTGAGTAGTTCGGCGAAACTATGGCCCCCGAGGTTTTCCTCGGGGGCCAAGTCGTTTTTCCGGGATGCGGAGGGAAATCCGGGTCGGGCTGGAGTTGTGAAACCGCCGCAGTTGTTGGCGTTGGGTGAGATTGTTGGCCTGGGGGTGGACCCCCAGGCCAATTGTTTTCCCCAACGCCAACAGATTCGGCATTTGGTGCCGCGCGGGCGGGGCGAGAGGCGTTGACTACACCGTAAAGGCCCACTCCGCGCGAGTGCCGAGCTGCGCGCGGATCGGTGGGAGCGGGGCGGCGGGAAAGAACGTCGGGCAATGCATGCAACACGGCGCGCTCAACATGTGGAGGTGGCCACCAGAGTCAAAGAAAGAGGCGCGCCAAAAACCGCAGCACAAGATCGTGTGGAGTGGGCCATACGGCGCGCGGGCGGGGCCGACGCGGCAGGAGAACTTTGGCATGCACTGCCGAGGAAAACTAGGCACCTAGCGAGAACGGCCAGCGCCCCGGTGGGCGGGCTAACCTATTCAACTTTGCCCCGACACCACGTATATTTCGATGGAATGTGCCCGGCCACCAAAGTGGTTCACGGGTCTCTCTACCGAAAGGCAAAGCATGACAGCCAAGGCGAAAAGCCCGGGCATCGCGCTCAGAGTTTGGGCGTTTGTGGCGACCGGCGCCATGGCGCTCACGGGAACGTTGGCGCTGGCCGGCAACGCGAGCGCCGCTGACAATCCCCACATCAAGTTCTCCAACACCCAGCTCCAAAAGCTCGGTGCTGGGGATGAACCGGTCTCGGACAACTCCCAGCTCACGGTAGAGGACAAGGCTAAGTTCTCCTTTTCCTGGAACCTGGAGGCGGGGCAGACCCTCAACGATGGGGACTCCTTTGCGGTAACGATTCCCCCGCAGCTGAAGTCGGCCATCACCTCCGCCGGTGGGTTGGGCACGCCCTCCCTGATGGTCGACCACAATGGCGACGGTTCTCCCGAGACCGCAATCGGCACCTGCCTAGTAGTGCCGCAGGAAGTGCGCTGTACCTTCAACGCGAAGGCCAAGGAGCTCATGGACGGTGGCTGGCGCGACGTGAAGGGAAACGTCAGCGTCCAACTCCAGGCCGTCCAGGCCACCACGGAGGAAGCGCTCCCATTCACCTTCACCGGCGCAACTTCCCCCGTGCTGGTGGATCTGCCCGGTAACGGTGGGATCAAGGCTAAGGTGGTCAACCCCTTCAACTTCGCTCCCTCCCGCTTTGCTAAGGGCTCTCAGGGCATCGGTACCGGCGTGCGGCAGATCAACTACAACGTTCCGATCGGCTTTGGGTTGGCTAGCAAGACGCTGGGCCAGTACCTGAAGGATGCGGGTTACGACCAGGCGTTCGACGGCACCCAGGTGCACTCCGTCACTTTCACAGACAAGCTAGGTTCAGGCCAGCGTTTCTTTGGCCCGGAAAAGTGGAGCCTCTATCGCGAGAACACTCCTGCTGGCCCCCAGCGGCTCTTGCTGGATACCGGTGCGCCGGGGGCAACCACCACGGCCGATGGCGAGTTTTCTATTGACGTCGAGCTAGGCAAGATGACCCCGGACGGCCAGGTTGCGCGCATCACCATCACCGGTCCTTTCACAACGCAGGCCAACTACTCGCTGCAGTACTCGGTTTGCTCTAGCGCCGCAGAAACCTGTGATGTTCCTGACGGCAGGAAACTGCCGGAGCTGAAGCCCGGCTTCAACTACGACAATGAGATCGTGGCGGACGGTACCCTGGCTAAGGCGAACCTGACTCGCTCCTTTGCGCAGGCCTTTACCTCTGATGTAACCATGTCCCTTGGTTACGGCACTTTCGCTGTCACCAAGTTCGTGGCCGGCCCCGGCGCCTCCCTGGTTGCAGACGGGGCGGAGTTCCCCGTTATCGCCGATTACACGCTGCCTGCTGCGGCAAGCACCTACCCGAACTGGGTAGCACCCGGCACCCTCAACCAGGACAACGTCACGGGCACCGTAGAGCTGCGTGCTCGTGTGGGCAGCAAGGTCACCTTCTACGGCCCGTCTGCCCCGGTCACCTTCCCGGCCAACACCCGTGTCACGCTGCGTGAGATCGCGGCTCCCGCCCAGGCGCCTGAAGGTTACGTCTGGGATTCCCACACCTTCGAGGTGGGCGGTGCGCCGGGCGCCTCTTTCACCATCAATGACCAGAAGATCACTGCGGTCAAGCTCACCAACCGCTTGCGGTCGGTGCCCAAGTACCCGATCAAGGTAATCAAGCGAGTCGAGGGAGGCCCGGCCAGTGCCGCCAACCACCGCTTCGCGTTCTCATACAGTTGCGGCGGATCCGAGGGCGTCTTCCGCGTCAACGGTGACGGGGAGGAGGGTATCTCTGACGAGACCTTCTTGCCGGGCACCGTATGCACCGTGGAGGAAGTAGCGGACCAGGCACAACTGCCGAACTACGACCTCCCCGCCCTGCCACAGCCGCAGCAGGTGACGATTGCTGAGGACGGCGCCGCCCTCGAGTTCGTCAACGCCTACACGCGCCAGACTGGCTCCTTCATGATCAAGAAGGGCGTGACGGGCGGACCAGTAGATGCCACGGATAAGGACTATCGCTTCGTTTACCAGTGCCAGGAGCCTAACGCCGAGCCCGGCAGGTCTCACGAGGTCACCGTCAAGGGCAATGGCGTGCCGGTCGACGTGAACGCGGCGATTCCGGTCGGACATGAGTGCCGGGTGGCAGAGTTAGGCGTGAGCGCGATTATTCCGGGCTACAGCCTGGCCCCCGTGCCCGCGCAGACCATCACCATCCTGGCCAACGAGGTCAATCTTGCAGAGTTCGAGAACGTGTACACCAAGGACGCGGGCTCTATCGAGGTGCGCAAGGAAGTTGCCGGTCCCGACGCGGCTCTCGCGGCCCAGACCGAGTTCGAGTTCTCCTACACCTGCACCCCGGCTGAGGGGGCTCCTGTCCGGGGTGACTTCAACCTCACTGGCGGTAACTCCAAGGTCCTCACTGGGCTGCCGGTAGGTACCTGCACGTTGACGGAGACCGGAAAGAACGTGGCAAACGCCGACGTGGTCACCAAGATCGCTGTAGGTAACGCCGCCCCGGTCGTTGCTGATTCTGTCAACGTTACGGTGGTGAAGGACCAAAAGGTGGACGTCGTTGTGACCAACGAGGTCACTGGTCACAAGGGCACCTTCTCCGTTGCGAAGACGGTCCAGGGCGGACCGGCTACCGCCAGCGCGAATTACTACACCTTCACCTACAACTGTGGCGGAGTCGAGGGAGAGATCGTTGCCCGGGGCGATGGCACTGCCGTGCCGGCGGGCCGGCAGTTTGCTGCCGGGACCGTCTGCACCGTGGGTGAGAAGGCAGACTCGGCACAGATTCCGGGTTACACCCTGACCGAGCCGCTTGTTCAGGAGATCCCGATCGCCAAGGACGGCAACACTCAGCTCAGCTTTACCAACGTTTACAGCCAGCAGACCGGCACCTTCCACGTCAAGAAGACGGTTACCGGCATCCCCGCTGCTGCGGCGGCGGCCAAGGACTACACGTTCAACTGGACGTGTGGCCAGGAGAGCGGCACCATCACTGCTAAGGGCGACGGGGCCGCTGTTGCGGCGGGCCAGCAGTTCCCGACTGGCACCGAGTGCACGGTGACGGAGGACGCTGCCGCCGCTGCGGTGCGCGGCTACGAGCTCACCGTCCCGGCAGCGCAGACCTTCACTATCGCCACCGGCGATGACCACGAGGCTGCCTTTGCAAACGCCTACACCGTGGGCAAGGGTGACTTCACCGTGCAGAAGAAGGTCAGCGGTACTGGTGCTGACCTGGCTGCGGGCAAGGAGTTCAACTTCCAGTTGACCTGCCGTTCCGTGGACGGGGCGGAGACCACCGAGACTTTCAAGCTCGCGGCTGGCGCCACCAAGACCTTCACCGACGTGCCCGCTGGCGCGTGCGCAGTCGAGGAACGGGACGCGGAGATCGCCAACACCGATTTGCGGGTGGTGCGGACTGTGGACGGCGCGGCAGTCACGACGCCGGCGATCGGCGTTGTAGTCGAGCCGGGAACGTCCCCCGCCGTGGTGGTGGAGAACGTTTACACCGCTCACGTGGGTACGTTCACCGTGGCCAAGAGCGTTACCGGCGTAGAGCCTGCCGGTAAGGACTTCACGTTCAACTGGACCTGCGGTCAGGAGAATGGCAACCTCACCGTTAAGGGCGATGGCGTGGCCGTCGCGGTAGGTAAGGACTTCCGCGCTGGCACTAGCTGCACCATCACCGAGGATGCGGCCGGCGCCGTCATCGCGGGATACAACCTGTCCGTGCCGCCGGCGCAGACCATCGCGATCGTCAAGGGCGAGACGAAGGCTGTCACCTTCACCAACGCCTACACCCGCAAGATGGCTACCTTCCAGGTGAAGAAGGCTGTCACCGGCGTGCCGGCTGCCGAAGTGGCTGACAAGGACTTCACGTTCAACTGGACGTGTGGCCAGGAGAGCGGCACCCTTACCGCTAAGGGCGACGGGGTCGCTGTTGCGGCGGGCCAGCAGTTCCCGGTGGGCAGCTCCTGCTCCGTCACCGAGGACGCCGCGAGCGCAGCCATCGACAACTACACGCTGACCGCTCCTGCGGCGCAGACCGTTGAGATCGTGGAGGGCGCCGCTCCGGCGGAGATTACCTTCACCAACACCTACGCCCGCAAGATGGGTAGCTTCGAGGTGAAGAAGGCCGTTGCCGGCATCGCCGCTGCCAAGGTGGCTGACAAGGACTTCACGTTCAACTGGACGTGTGGCCAGGAGAGCGGCACCCTTACCGCTAAGGGCGACGGGGTCGCTGTTGCGGCGGGCAAGCAGTTCCCGACTGGCACCGAGTGCACGGTGACTGAGAACGCTGCTACCGCCGGGGTCTTGGGTTACACCCTGACCGCGCCGGTGGCGCAGACCTTCACCGTCACCGAGGGCGCGCCCAAGCTGGTGACCGTGACCAACACTTATGCCCAGGACAAGGGTGGCTTCACCCTGGAGAAGAAGGTCAGCGGCACTGGCGCTGATCTGGCCGCTGGCAAGCAGTTCAAGTTCAACTGGACTTGCCTGGGCGTGGATGGCACCGAGTCCTCGGGTGTGGTCACCGTAGAGGTCGGCAAGACCGCGACGTTCTCCGACCTCCCGGTGGGGGCATGTGGCCTGCAGGAGATCGAGACCGCCGTGGACAATGCGGACTTCACCGCTGTTTCCACCGTGGACGGTGAGGCAGTCACCACCGAGTTCATCGGCGTCCCGATTATCAAGGGCAAGACTACTGCCGTGGTGGTGGACAACGTCTACACCGCTCACGTGGGCAGCTTCCAGGTGAAGAAGACCGTCTCCGGTGGGCCTGCCTCCGTCGCCGCCAAGGACTTCACGTTCAACTGGACCTGTGGTGGGGAGTCCGGCATCCTGACCGCTAAGGGCGATGGCGTGGCCGTGCCGGTTGGCAAGAACTTCCGCGTCGGCACCAAGTGCACGGTCTCCGAGGACGCCACCAACGCCAGCGAGACCGGATTCACCCTTGCCGCCCCGGCCCCGGTGGAAGTAACCATCGTCAAGGACGGCCCGGTCGAGGCTACGTTCGTGAACACCTATGTGCGCGACCTGGGCAGCTTCACGGTGACCAAGACGGTTGCGGGAACCGGAAGCGACCTGGCCAAGGACAAGGCGTTCTCCTTCGACTACACCTGCACCGGCGTCGACGGCGCAGAGAAGAAGGGCGCCTTCGAGCTGAAGGCTGGCCAGTCCAAGACCGTGGAGGAGGTCCCGACTGGTAAGTGCGTTGTGACTGAGGCTGACGCGGCTGTGGCTAACACCGACCTGGTCACCGCCTTCACTGCGGCCGGCGTCGTCACTGCGGGCAGCAAGGTGGAGTTCGACGTTGACAAGGGCGCTGCGGTTGTCGTGGCGGCTGCCAACACTTACACCGCGCACGTTGGCTCTCTCACCCTGGCCAAGACCGTCAAGGGCGCCGATGCTACCGGCAAGGACTTCAAGTTCTCCTGGACCTGTGGCGAGGCCTCTGGCCAGGCGATGGTCAAGGGCGATGGCGTTGCTGTCGAGGTGGCCAAGGACCTCCGCGTGGGTACCCTGTGCACGGTGACCGAGGACGCCGCATCCGCTGCGCTCTCCGGTTACACGCTGGCTCCCCAGGCCCCGCAGACCGCAGAGATTGCGGCGAAGGACCAGGTTGTGGCCATTAAGTTCGAGAACGTCTACACCAAGGTCGTAGTGCCCGGCCCCACGGCCACCCCGACCCCGGCTCCCTCCGCTGGGCAGCCCTCTGTGGCTCCGTCTGCAGGCAAGGGCGGCAAGGGCGGCAAGCTGGCCAAGACCGGTAGCGACGCGATTGTGGTGGGTTCTGCCGCGCTCGCGTTGCTGGCTGGTGGCGTGTTCATGCTGATGCTGCGCCGCCGTAAGGAGCAGTAGTAGCTAGCTCCAAATGGGCTCGGGGTCCGCGACGAAAGGCGCGGGCCCCGAGCCCCTCTTGCTTCCCGGACTTACTTGGTGGATTCCACCAGTGCAGCGGGATGGGTGTGGTGGGAGACGGCAAGACGGAGGGAGCCCGGGCGTAACTAGGCTGTGGGTATGGACAACGCAGTAGCCGGCAAGTACGCCCCGATCTCCTATCACGTGGGTGCCGAGCACCTGGCTTTCTTCAACACCGCCACGGCGCGCCCGTGGGGGAAGGCCACCCCTGGGATGGGGGAGCCCGCCCCGGTTGGCGGGGTGGGGGACGACGTTCCGCCGGCCGCCCCCACGTTCGCCGCCGTCGTGGCGCAGCGCGCCGCTGCGGTGCTGATCGCGGACCCGGAGTTGGGTGTGGACTTTTCCCGGGTGTTGCACGGCAGCGAGTCCATTGTCTTGCACGAGCCGATCCTGGCCGGCGATGAGCTGACCGCCCTGCCGGGGGTTAAGCGCCTGGTGGAGCGCGGTCCGCTGCGCACGCTGGCGTCCCGGACGGAGGTACACGGGCCGCGCGGCTTGGCCGCGGTGGTCGAGTCGACGCTGGCGGTGATGCCGCCGGCGCCCGCCGCCGGGGCGGGGGAGCAGGGGACCGCCGCTGGCACGGCCGGCCCGGAGAGTGCGGAGGGCACTGCGGCCCCGGAGGGGGCGCAGGAGGCGCAGCACGTGGCGCCGTGGCAGGCCAGCGGGCAGAGCCTGGCGGAGTGGAGCCTGACGCCGCCGGAGTTGGAAGCCGTGGAGGTGGAGGGCGCCGATTTTGCCTTCCGGGTAGTGCTGAGCCTGACTGACCTGGTGCGTTACGCAGGGGCGTCGCGGGACTTCAACCCGATTCACCACAACCCGGCGGTGGCTAAGGGCGCGGGTCTGCCGGGCGTGATCGCGCACGGGATGCTGACGCTGGCCCTGGTGGCATCTGCGGTGGAGAGCTACGCGGGCTGTGGCAAGGTCAAGGAGCTGCGCGCCTCGTTCTCCGGCATGGTGGTGGTGGACCCGGTGCAGGGTGCTGAGCTGCTGATCTCCGGCGAGCGCGGCGAGGGCGGCAAGGTGACTTTGAACGTCACCAGCGGGGGCAAGCCGGTGCTGTCCCGGGCTTCCGCAGTGGTGGCTGAGGGCTAAAAGCCGCCGGTTTGGGCCAGGCGGGCAGCGGGGCTGGCTGCGGCCGCGCTGGCGCGCGGCCGCCCCACCGGCCCTGGACGCGCCTGCCCAAATTGTGGGACTAGCCCCTGAGGGGGAATCATGGGGGAGTGAGTCATTCCCCGCAGCCGCCGTCCCCGCAGCCCGCCGTGAGTCGGGCTATGCGCTTTACCCAGTGGGTGACGTTCCTGTCTTATTTCTGGCCCGGCCTGGTGTTCTCCTCGTGGATGAGCCGCCTGCCGGCGGTGCGCGACGCCCTTGACCTGTCCGCCTCCCAGCTGGGCCGGATTATGTTCGTTGCCTCGCTGGGCTCGATTGCGACTTTGCCGATCGCCGGGGCGGTGAGCGCCCGCATCGGGGTGCGCCGCGCGGTGGCCTTCTTCTACCCGCTGATCGCGCTCGGCTACGCGGCTGCGGCGGGGCTCACGGCCGCAGGCGTGATGGTGGCGGTGGCCGGGGCGCTGTTCGTCGTCAACATCGGCTTTGGTCTCTACGACGTGGCGGTCAACATGCACGGCGCCCACGTGGACCGCACCAGCGGGGAGGAGCGCATGCCCCAGTTCCACGGGGGGTTCTCGCTGGGCACGGTGGCGGGCGCCGGCCTGGGCGCTGCGGCCTCCGCGTTGCACATCCCGGTCCAGTGGCACGTGGGTGCCCTGGGGGCGCTCACGGTGCCGGCCATCTGGTACTCGATCCGCTACTTCCTGCCGGATGAGCCGCGCCCCAAGAAGCAGGAGCGCAAGCATTACCCCCACTACAGCTCGGCGCGCGCTTGGCGGGAGAAGCGCACGTGGGCGCTCGGCATGGTGCTGCTGGGCATCGCACTGACGGAGGGCGCGGCGGCCGACTGGCTGGCGCTGGCCAGCATCGAGGCCTTTGGGATCTCCAACGCGCTCGCGGCGGTGGGCTACGGCATCTTCGTGGTCGGCATGACCAGCGTCCGGTTTGCCGGCACGGCCCTGGTGGCCAAGCGGGGCCGCGTGGGGGCGCTGCGCCTGTCGTTCGTGTTGGCCCTGGCGGGCGTCACGGTCTTTGTGCTCTCCCCGTGGGTGTGGCTGGCCTTTGTGGGAGCGCTGGCGTGGGGCGCGGGCAGCGCGCTCGGCTTCCCGCTGGCACTGGGCGCGGCGGGGGACGATCCGCTGAAGGCGGCGGCCACGATCTCTGCGGTCTCCACGCTGGGCTACGGCGCGTTCCTGGTGGGCCCGCCGCTGCTGGGCGAACTGGCCGAGTACATCGGCTACCGCCCCACCCTGGGCGTGTTGGCGCTGCCGGTGGCGGTGGGCCTGTTGTTCTCGGGTGCGGCCCGCCCGCTGCGTCCCAGCGAGGTCACGGCGGGCCGGGGCGCCGGTGAGCCGGGCGCCGGTGAGCCGGGCGGCGCGGCTAAGGTGGCGTCATGAGCAACGTCGTACCCCCGGTAAAGTCCCTGCGCGCGCAGATTGGCTCGGTGAGCGCCCCGCGCTTGGCGGATTTGACCACGCTGCGTGTGGGCGGCGCGGTGGCCTCCTACGTGGAGGCGGCCAGCGAGGAGGAGATGGTTGCCACCATCAAGGAGGCCGACGCCGCCGGCGCGCCCCTGCTGGTGTTGGGCGGCGGCTCTAACATCCTGGCCAGCGACGCTGACTTCCCGGGCGTGGTGCTACGCGATGCGCGCCAGGAGATCGAGGTGGAGGCCAACGATTCCTGCGGCGGGGTCTCCCTGCGGGTCACGGCGGGTCTGCCGTGGGACGAGCTGGTTGCCCGCGCGGTGAGCGAGGACTGGATGGGCCTGGAGGCTCTGTCCGGCATCCCGGGGACCGTGGGCGCCGCGCCGGTGCAGAACGTGGGGGCGTACGGTAGCGAGGTGTCGCAGACGCTGGCGAGCGTGCGCGTCTTTGACCGCGAGCGGGGCCGGGTTCGCCTGCTGGCGGTGGGGGAGCTCGAGCTGGGCTACCGCACCTCGGTGCTGAAGACTTCCCGCCAGAGCGGGCAGTGGGGCCCGACGGGCCGCTACGTGGTGCTCTCGACTAACTGGCAGCTGCGCCACGCCTCCCTGTCCGCTCCCGTGCGCTACAAGGAGCTGGCCGCCAAGCTGGGCGTGGAGCTGGGTGAGCGCGCCCCGAGTGCGGACGTGCGCGCCGCAGTGCTGGAGCTGCGCCGGGGCAAGGGGATGTTGCTGGACGACGCCGACCCGGACACGTTCTCTGCCGGCTCTTTCTTCTTGAATCCGGTGTTGACGGCCGACGTTGCCGCCGGCCTGCCGGAGGGGGCACCGCGCTTCGAGGTGCGCGATGGTGCCCTGGCGTCCAACATCGGCGTACAGGGGCCGGTGGTGCCGGGCGTGGTGAAGACGTCGGCGGCGTGGCTGATCAGCAACGCCGGCTTTGAGCGCGGCTTTGGGCTGGAGCTCACCGAGGGGCGGGCGTGCTTGTCCACCAAGCACTCGCTGGCCATCACCAACCGGGGCAGCGCGAGCGCGGCCGACGTGGAGGCGGTGGCGGCGGCCGTGGTCGCCGGCGTGCGGGCGAAGTTCGGTATCGAGCTCGAAGCGGAGCCGGTGCGCGTCTAAGCACGGTCTCTGCAGCGCTGGAGGAGGGCGGAGCCGGGCGGCCCGAAGGAGCCGGGCATTGGGCCGAGTGCTCTCTGCCCGCGGGATCCTGTTGGCCGCGCGCGTGGCGCGTCACTAGGGCCAAGCAAGCGCTCTGTGTCCGCGTGAGCCGGCTGCTTGCGCGCCGCGTTGGGTTACGCGCGTCCTTGGCCGGGTGCGGCGACGGGAATGGCTGCTGCCTCCCAGGCGTCGATCTGCGCCAGCCACTTGCGCTTGGAGTCCTCGCTGGCCAGGCTGGCCAGGACGGAGGTGCGGGCCAGCTGGGCCATCTGGGCGTCGCTGAGGTCGTGGCTGTTCTGCGTCGCCTCGTACTGGGCGGTGAGGCGCGAACCGAAAATGAGGGGGTCGTCGGCGCCCAGCGCGATCATCGCCCCAGCCTGCATGAGGGCCTGCAGGGGAACGTGCCGGGTCTCGGTGAACACACCCAGGGACACGTTGGAAGCGGGGCAGACCTCGAAGGCGATCCCGGCGGCCACCACCTGCTCCAGCAGGCGCGGGTCCTCGGCAGTGCGCACCCCGTGGCCCAGGCGGGTGGGGCCTAGGTGGGTGACGACCTCACGCACGTGTTCGGCGCCCAGCAGCTCCCCGCCGTGGGGCAGGGCGGCCAGCCCGGCGTTGCGGGCAATCTTGAAGGCATGCGCCCACTCGGAGGTCACGCCCCGGCGCTCGTCGTTGGAGAGACCAAAACCCACCACCTCGCCCGGGCCCTGGCCGGCGTAGCGGGCCGCCAGGCGGGCCAGGGTGCGCGCCTCCAGCGGGTGCCGGGTGCGGGAGGCGGCGACGATGACGGCCACCTCCACGCCGGTGGCGGCGGAGGCGGACTTGGCCTCATCCAGGACGATCTCCAGCGCGGGGGTGATCCCGCCGGTGAAGGGTGCGTAGCTGGTGGGATCGATCTGGATCTCTAGGCGGCGCGACCCCTCGGCGGCGTCGTCCTCTGCGGCCTCCCGCACCAGGCGGCGCATGACGGCCTCGCTGCGCACGAGCGCGCGAGCGGCGTCGTAGGAGCGTTGGAAGCGAAACCAGCCGCGCTGATCGGCGGGGACGTCATAAACGTCGTCCGTCAAAGTAGCCGGTAGGCGCACGCCCTTCTCGAGTGCCAGCTCGCGCAGCGTGGAGGGCCGCATGGAGCCGGTGAAGTGGAGGTGAAGGTGCGTCTTGGGAAGCAGGTTGAGATCACGCACGGCGCTATTTTCACACGTGACCGGGGCGGGAACGCCAGCCAGCTGGTGCGCGCGGGCGGGAGCTGTGACACGGGCCGCGCCGCGCAGCATGGCGCAGCGGTGGCGAGGGCCGGTAAAGTAGGCGGGTACCTCGGCGAGGAAAGCGCCCTGCTTTCGTTATCGACGCGGTGTGGGCCAGCGGCCCGCATTGCCCGCCGCCCACACTGAAAAGGAGAGCCAAATGGCTGAGATTCTCGAGGACCGTTCCCGTCTGGACGCTGAGACCCGCACCGAGTTCGGCAAGGGCGTTGCCCGCCGCCTGCGCGCCTCCGGCAAGACCCCGGTCGTGCTGTACGGCAAGGGCCAGGAGACCCTGCACCTGACCGTCCCGGCTCACGCTCTGTTCCTGGCCGTCAAGGGCAACCCGAAGGCCGAGCTGACCGTGACCCACGAGGGCAAGGAGTTCAAGGTACGCGTTCAGGACATCCAGCGTGACCCGGTCACCACCATCATCGAGCACGTGGACCTGCTGGTTCTGTGAGCCAACGCTGATCCAGCGCTTAGCTGTGCGGCCCCGCCTCAAGGAGGCGGGGCCGCTTCTCTTCCTGCGGGCGCCGCGCACCCCGGGGAGTGCAGCGGCCAGGGCGCGAGAGACAGCGCCGATAGCAGGTAGGCTCGGCGGCGGAAAGCGGGAGGACAGCAATGAGCGAGACTTGGCTGATCGCCGGCCTGGGCAACACGGGCCGCAAGTACGAGGGCAACCGGCACAACGTGGGCCGCATGGTGGTGGACGTGCTGGCCAAGCGCGCCGGGGTCTCGCTCTCGCGGCACTCCTCCCAGACCCTCATGGCGGAGGCCAGGTTGGGCATGGGGCCCGGCGGCGTACCCGGCCCGCGCGCGGTCCTCGCCTACACGATGGGCTACATGAACGTCTCCGGCGGGCCGCTGAAGGCGCTCGCGGGCTACTTCCAGATTCCGCCGGAGCGAATCCTGGTGATTCACGACGAGCTCGACCTGCCGGCCTGGACGCTGCGCCTGAAGTGCGGCGGCGGCGAGGGTGGCCACAACGGTCTGCGCTCGTTCTCCCAGTCCCTGGGCACGCGCGACTACCTGCGCCTGCGCTTTGGCGTGGGGCGCCCGCCGGGCTCCCAGGATCCGGCCGACTACGTGCTCTCCGACTTCGCCGCCGGTGAGAAGGCGGACCTCGGTGTGAGTCTGGAGCTGGCCGCCGACGCCGTGGAGGACGTGGTGGCGCGCGGGCTGGAGCTGGCGCAGATGCGCCTGCACACTTCCTAGCCGGGGAGCTCCGACCAACGGGAGGGGCGCGCAGCATGGTCGCGGGAGGGGCCGCCTGCCCCGGCCACTGCGCAACGCAGCACGCAGCACGTAGCACAGCGTCGGGCGGGCCGCCGCCAGCGCGTAGGCTGGAGGGGTGCTACTTTCCGGACTGCTGCCCCTCCTGGTTACCGACCCCGTCTTTGCTGCCGCGCTAGAGGCTGCGCCGGGCAGGGGGGAGCGCACCTTCTCCCTCCCGCTGGCCCCGCGCGGCGCCCTGCTGGCGGCGCTGAGCGCTAAGCGCCCCCTGGTGTTGCTGACTGCCACCACGCGGGAGGCGGAGGACCTGGCGGCGGCGGTGCGAGACCACCTGCCGGCGGGCGAGGCGGGCGGCGTGGCCGTGTTCCCGGCCTGGGAGACGCTGCCGCACGAGAAGCTCTCGCCGCGCTCGGACACCATGGCCCGGCGCGCGGCCGTGGCCCGCCGCCTGGCCCACCCCGTGGAGGGGGACCCCCACGCCGGCCCCGTGCGGGTGCTGCTGGCCCCGGTGCGCGCTGCGGCCGCGCCGATCGTGGGTGGCTTGGGGGAGCGCGAGCCCCTGCACCTGCGCGTGGGCGATGAGATGCCCATGGAGGACGTGATCGCCGCGCTGGTGGCCGGCGGCTACTCGCGGGTGGACATGGTGGAGCGACGCGGCGAGTTCGCCGTGCGCGGCGGCATCCTGGACGTGTTCGTCCCCATTGACCGGCACCCGCTGCGCGTGGAGTTCTTTGGCGACGAGGTAGATGAGATCCGCGCCTTCACGGTGGCCGACCAGCGCTCGATCGCCCCCGCCCCGCCCGCCGACCAGGCCCCCGTGGCCGCCGCGGCGCGCCCGCAGAAGCTGGGCGTGAGCGCCGCGCCGGCGGCTGGGGAGGCCGACGCCGCCAGCCAGGCCGCCCCGCGCCAGGCGCCCGCCGCCGCGCCGGCCGAGCTGCAGCTGTGGGCCCCGCCCTGCCGCGAAATCCCGCTCACCGCGCAGGTGCGCGAGCGCGCCGCCGCCCTGGTCTCCAAGCTCCCGGGCGCCGCCGAGCTGCTGGAGCGGATCGCGGACGGCCAGACCCCGGAGGGCATGGAGGCCCTCACCCCGGCGCTGGTGGACGAGCTGGTACCCCTCCTCTCCCTGGTCTCCCCCGCCGCGCTGGTGCTGCTCCACGAGCCGGAGCGCATCCGCCGCCGCGTGGAGGACCTGCTGGCCACCACGGACGAGTTCCTGGCCGCCGCGTGGCACTCCGCCGCGGCCGGCGGCGGCACTCCGATCGACCTGCGCCGCGCCTCCTTCCTGCCGCTGCCCGCGATCCGCGCCACCGCCATCGAGCGCGGCCTGGGCTGGTGGGAGCTGACCTCCCTTCGCCCTATCGATCTGGCGGACGACGTTGCCGCCCGCGCCCCCCAGGAGGGGGAGCAGAGCGAGGCGAGCCGTCCCGCAGCGGCCGGGCCGGAGGGCGGTGCCTTTGTGGAGGCGGGCGCGCCGGCAGTGTCGGCCGAAAAGCCGCAATTGCGCGAGCTCACGCCCTACCGGGGCAACATCCCTGCGCTTTTCACGGATGTTTCACGCTGGCTGCGCGGCGGCCAGCGGGTGGTGGTCATCGCCCAAGGGCCGGGCGTGGCCAGGCGGTTCGCCGAGCAGTTCGCGGCGGCCGAGCTGCCCGCCAAGGTGGTGGAGGCAGTGGCGCAGGCGCCCGAGCCGGGCACGCTCACCGTCACCACCGCCAGCCAGCTCGTGGGCTACGAATGCCCCGCCGCCCTGGTGGTGATCGGCGAGGCTGACATCACCGGCAAGGCGGCGCGCGAGGTCAGCCGAGACAAGGCCGTGCCCGCCCGCCGCAAGAACGCGGTGGACCCCCTGCAACTACAGGCCGGCGACTACGTAGTGCACGAGGTGCACGGCGTGGGCCGCTTTATCGAACTGATCTCGCGGAACGTCGGCCACGGAGCCAAAGCCGGGCGGCGCGAATACCTGGTCATCGAGTACGCGCCCTCCAAGCGCGGCCAGCCGGGCGACCGCCTGTTCGTGCCCACCGACAGCCTGGACCTGGTGACCAAGTACACCGGCGGCGAGGCCCCCGCGCTCTCCAAGATGGGTGGCGCCGACTGGGCCAAGGCCAAGAACAAAGCCCGCGCGGCGGTGAAGGACATCGCCAAGGAACTGCTGCGCCTCTACGCCGCCCGCATGGCCACCAAGGGCCACGCGTTCTCCCCGGACACCCCGTGGCAGCGCGAGCTGGAGGAGTCCTTCGCCTACGTGGAGACCCCCGACCAGCTGGCCACCATGGAAGAGATCAAGGCGGACATGGAACGCGAGGTCCCCATGGACCGCCTGCTGTGCGGGGACGTCGGCTACGGCAAGACCGAGCTGGCCGTGCGCGCCGCCTTCAAGGCCGTGCAGGACGGCAAGCAGGTGGCCGTGCTAGTGCCCACCACCCTGCTAGTCAGCCAGCACCTGGAGACCTTCTCCAGTCGGTATGAGAACTTCCCGGTGCGCGTGGCCGCGCTCTCCCGCTTCCAGAGCGAAAAGGAGGCGCAGGAAATCAAGGACGCCACCCGCAAGGGGGAGATCGACGTTTTGATCGGCACCCACCGCCTCCTCACCGGCGAGGTACGCTTCAAGGACCTGGGCCTGGTCATCATCGACGAAGAGCAGCGCTTTGGCGTGGAGCACAAGGAGACCCTGAAGGCGCTGCGCGCCAACGTGGACGTCCTGGCCATGAGCGCCACCCCCATCCCGCGCACCCTGGAGATGGCGGTGACCGGCATCCGCGAGATGTCCACCCTGGCCACCCCGCCCGAGGAGCGCCACCCCGTCCTCACCTACGTCGGCGCCTACGAGGACCGGCAGGTGGCCGCCGCGATCCGCCGCGAGCTGCTGCGCGACGGCCAGGTGTTCTTTGTGCACAACCGCGTCCAGTCCATCCAGGACACGGCCGCCAAGATCGCCAAGCTGGTGCCGGAGGCCCGCGTGGCCGTGGCGCACGGACAGATGGGCGAGCAGCAGCTCGAGCGGGTGATCGAGGACTTCTGGAACCAGGAGTTCGACGTCCTGGTGTGCACCACCATCGTGGAAACCGGCCTGGACATCTCCAACGCCAACACCCTCATCGTGGATAGGGCCGACGCCTTTGGCCTCTCCCAGCTCCACCAGCTGCGCGGACGCGTGGGGCGCTCGCGGGAACGCGCCTACGCCTACTTCCTCTACCACACCCACAAGCCGCTCACCGAGACCGCCCACGAACGCCTGCGCACCATCGCCGCCCACACCGATCTGGGCAGCGGCATGCACGTGGCCATGAAGGACCTGGAGATCCGCGGCGCGGGCAACCTCCTGGGCGGGGAGCAGTCCGGGCACATCGCCGGCGTGGGCTTCGACCTGTACGTGCGCATGGTGGCCGACGCCGTGGCCCAGTACCGGGGAGAAAAGAGCGCGGTGGAAGAGGAGGTCCGCATCGACCTGCCGGTGGACGCGCACGTGCCCACCAGCTACGTGGAGCACGAGCGGCTGCGCCTGGAGATCTACACCAAGATCTCCGCCGCCCGCACCGAAGCGGACCTGCGTGCCATCACGGAGGAGCTGACCGACCGCTACGGGCCGCTGCCCGTGCAGGTGACGCGCCTGCTGGAGCTGGCGCGCCTGCGCTCCACCGCCCGCGCGCTGGGGCTCAGCGAGCTGGTGGCCATGGGCAAGCAGCTGCGCCTAGCCCCGCTCGAGGTGCCCGACTCCCTGCAAATGCGCCTCAAGCGCCTCTACCCGGGCTCCTCCGTCAAGCCCGCCCTGCGGGCGGTCACCGTGCCCCTGCCCCGGGGGACCGGCATCACGGACACGCCCCTGGAAGACGACGAATTGCTGGAGTGGGTGGCTAAGCTGCTGCGCGCTCTGCAATAGGAGTGGACTAGGCTGGCCCGTTAGGAAGGAGCGTGCAATGCGCAAGGTAATCTCTCGGTTGGGCGTGGCCGCCGCTGCGCTGGCCCTCTTGGCTGGCTGCAACACCAGCCCGAACAACGCCGCCGTCGTCTACGGCGAGCCCATCTCCGCCGACTACCTGGAGGAGTTCGCCGCCCAGGCCACGGCCCTCAACACGATGGAGACCCCGGCGGAGAACCTGGTGCCGCTGGCCGTCCAGGCGGCCTTCGTACTTCACCACGCCGGGGAGTTCGACGTGCCGGAGGCAGAGGTCATCAAGGGCATCAAGAGCGGTCAGCTGCTGCAGGGCTTGCCCGGCGCACTGCCGGAGGGCCAGGAGCCGGCCCAGGGGCTGGTGGACTTCTTCCGCAGCAACCAGATCCTGGCGCAGATGAACACGGCCGGTTTTGGTGAGGCCCTCCCGGAGATCTTCTCCACCGCCAGCAGCAACGGCGACATCACCTTCAACCCGAAGTACACGCCGCGCGACCAGATGGGTAACCTCAACCTGAAGTGGCTGCTGCCGCTGGAGCCACAGCTCCCCCTGGAACTGGGCGGGCAGTAGTCCCAGCCGGTGCGTTTGCGCGTCAGTACAGCCTGGCAGCGCCAGGGCGCGGGGTGGCAAGTGCTCTCTTGCCACCCCGCGCCCTGGCTTTTTTGCGCCCACTGCCAGAATTTTGGGAGCTTCACCGCTCGCGAAACGGCCTAAAGTCATGGCCGCGAGGGACCCAAGCGCACTAGTGTGGGCACTGTTCGATGAGCATCGACCACAGATCTACTAAGGAGTACATGTGGCTACCATTCTCGCTATCGGCGGTCGTGAGATTCTGGACTCTCGCGGTAACCCCACTGTTGAGGTCGAGGTAATCCTTGACGACGGCACCATGGCTCGCGCTGCCGTGCCCTCCGGTGCCTCCACCGGTGCCTTCGAGGCCGTTGAGCGCCGCGACGGCGAAGCCCGCTACGGCGGCAAGGGCGTGCAGGGTGCTGTTGACGCCGTTGACGACATCATTGCTCCCGAGCTGGTTGGCTTCGACGCCTCCGAGCAGCGTCTGATCGACGAGACCCTGATCGAGCTGGACGGCACCCCCAACAAGTCCAAGCTGGGCGCCAACGCCATCCTGGGTGTCTCCCTGGCCGTGGCCAAGGCCGCTGCTGACTCCGCTGGCCTGCCGCTGTTCCGCTACCTGGGTGGCCCCAACGCCCGCACCCTGCCGGTGCCGATGATGAACATCCTCAACGGTGGTTCTCACGCAGACTCCAACGTTGACATCCAGGAGTTCATGATCGCCCCCGTGGGCGCCCCCACCTTCAAGGAGTCCCTGCGCTGGGGCGCCGAGGTCTACCACGCTCTGAAGTCCGTCCTCAAGGGCCGTGGCCTGGCCACCGGTCTGGGCGACGAGGGTGGCTTCGCCCCCAACCTGGAGTCCAACCGTGCAGCTCTCGAGCTGATCGTTGAGGCCATCGAGAAGACCGGCCTGAAGGCTGGCGACGACGTGGCCCTGGCCCTGGACGTGGCCTCCACCGAGTTCTTCAAGGACGGCGCCTATAACTTCGAGGGTGCCGCTCAGTCCACCGAGTACATGGTGGACTACTACACCAAGCTGATCGAGGACTTCCCGGTCGTCTCCATCGAGGACCCGCTGTCCGAGGACGAGTGGGACGCTTGGAAGGCCCTGACCGTCGCCGTCGGTGACAAGGTGCAGCTGGTGGGTGACGACCTCTTCGTGACCAACCCGGAGCGCCTGGCCCGCGGTATCCGCGAGGGCATCGCCAACGCCCTGCTGGTCAAGGTCAACCAGATCGGCTCCCTGTCCGAGACCCTGGAGGCCGTGGAGAACGCTCACCGCGCCGGCTTCGCCTCCATGACCTCTCACCGCTCCGGCGAGACCGAGGACACCACCATCGCCGACCTGGCCGTTGCCACCAACTCCGGCCAGATCAAGACCGGTGCCCCGGCCCGTGGCGAGCGCGTCAACAAGTACAACCAGCTGCTGCGCATCGAGGACGAGCTGGACGACGCCGCCGTTTACGCCGGTCGTTCCGCGTTCCCGCGTCGCTACGGCCGCTGAACCGCTTGCGTAGGCGCTAGCGCCTAACCGAAACGGCCCGTCACCTCCCGGTGGCGGGCCGTTTTGTCTCCCCTGCCCGGCTTTGCCGGGCCCCGGAGTGTTCGCCGAGCTTCTGCGCGGCAAATGCGAGACGATAGGGCCATGCCGCACTCTCCTCGCCGCCCAGCCATGCCCCGCTCCCGGGGCGGTGCGGGCACCGCGCGCGACGCGAGCCAGGGCGCCGGAGCTGCGGCGGGCCAGCACGCGGGCCAAGCCCCTGCTCGCTGGGCTCCTTCCGGCCAGGCCCCCGCCGGGCAGGGCCCGAACCCCCGCTCAGACTCGGCCCCCCACTCGGGCGCCGCCAGCCGGCAGCAGAGCACCGCGCGTCCGGCGGCCAGCAGCGGCCCGGTCGCCCCCACCCGTGAGACAGCGACCGGCCGCCCCCAGGAGGGCGCCGCGCGGGGCGTCATCCCTGCGGAAAAGCGCGCAGGCAGCGCCGCTGCCGCTCGTCCCGCCGCCGGTAGGCAGGCTGCCCCGGCCGTCAAACCGGGCAAGCCGTCTCAGGGGCGGGCCGTGGTGCCCGCCGGGCAGGGCGCGCAGGCCTCCCTCGATCTCTCGCCCACCGGCATCGCCCCGCACCGGACCCGCGCCGGCGGTGGCCCGGTGGTGCGCGCGGGAACCACGCACGTAGATAGGCGCGCCCAGGCTGTGGAGAGTGCCGCGCAGGCGGCGGAGAACCGCGCCCCGCAGGGCAGGACCGGCCCGCGCGCCGCCCAGATTCACCGCAGCAACGGCCCGAGCACCCGCCCCACGGCGGGGGCCCGCAGCGCTCGGCGCCGCCCGGCCTCCCGGGAGACGGAGCAGGCGCGCCTCACCACCCCCACCCCGCAGGTGGAGGCCCCGGCCCAGGTGGCCAGCGAGAAGGGCATGTCCCGTCCAATGGCGGTGCTGGTGCTCGTCATGAGCGCGGTCATCGCGGCCACGATCGTGGTGGGCCCCATGCGCACCTGGCTTGACCAGCGCGCCGAGCGCGCGGCTTTGGTCCAGGAGCTGGCAGAGGCCCGCCAGCGCAACGAGGAGATGCGCCGGGAGCTGGCCCAGTGGGAGGACCCCAACGTGGTGCGCCGGGAGGCACGCGACCGGCTCGGATTCGTGCAGCCGGGCGAGCGAATCTATATCGTCACGGACTCCTCGGTGGCGCAGCCGCAGACGCAAGAAACCGCCGATCCGCAGCTTCGAGTGGACAGGAAGCCCGATTCTTGGGTCTACTCACTGTGGCAGGGGCAGTCCCCTAGCTCGATCCCGCGCAACCAGCAGCCCACTGCACCGCCGGGAATCATCACTGAAGGGGAGAACAAATGAGCCAGGAAAAGGCGGGCGGCCAGGTGCCGAGCGAGCAGGTGACGGAAGCGGACATGGTGGCGCTGCAGGAGCAGCTGGGCCGCCCGGCCCGGGGCGTGCACTCCATCGCGGCGCGCTGCGTGTGCGGCCGCCCGGCCGTGGTGCGCACCCTGCCGCGCCTGGACGACGGTACGCCGTTCCCCACCACTCTCTACCTGACCCACCCTGGTGCGGTGAAGGCTATGAGCACGCTCGAGGCCGAGCACACGATGGAGGACCTCAAGGCTGAGCTGTCGCAGAGCCAGGAGATGCAGGAGGCCTACCAGGCCGCCCACCAGGCCTACCTGGCGGACCGTGCCGCCCTGGGGGATGTCCCGGAGATCGCGGGCGTGAGCGCGGGCGGGATGCCCACGCGCATCAAGTGCCTGCACGCGCTGGCGGGCCACTCGCTGGCCGCCGGCGAGGGCGTGAACCCCGTGGGGGACCGGGCGCTGGAGATCGCACGCGAGCGCGGGCTGTGGGATAAGTCCAAGTGCTCGTGTGAATGATTGTTGGCCGCAGGTGGCAGCATTGTGGGTATGACCCGTATTGCCGCTATTGACTGTGGAACTAACTCCATTCGTCTGCTCATTTCCGAAGTCGGTGCCGATGGCCGGCTGGTTGACGTCGTCCGTTTGATGCGCATTGTGCGCCTTGGGCACGGCGTGGACGCCACGGGGGAGCTGGACGCGCAGGCGTTGGAGCGCACGTTCGCGGCGGCGGCAGACTACGGGGCCTTGATGCGCGAGCACGGCGTCGAGGCCGCTCGTTTTGTGGCCACCTCCGCCACGCGGGATGCGCGCAATCGGGACGTGTTCGTGGAGGGGATTCGCGCCCGCCTGGGGTTGGAGCCGGAGGTGATTAGCGGCCAGGAGGAGGCCACGCTGTCCTTCTCTGGCGCCCTGGTGGCTTTGGGGGTGGACGACGTTCCCGCCGGCGCCGGTGAGGACGCGGCCGCCCCGCGCGGCGGCGCCGAGGGGAGCGCCCCGGCAGGGGGCCGTCAGCGCACGGTGGTGGACATCGGCGGCGGCTCCACGGAGCTGGTGCGCGGCGTGGAGGCCCCGGTGGCGGCGCAGAGCCTGGACATGGGCTGCGTGCGCATGACCGAGCGGCACCTGGCCGCCGGCCTGGACGCCGCAGGCCGCCCCAGCCGGGCGGCCGTCGCGGTCGCGCGTGCGGACGTGCGGGCGCTACTGGCCCCGGCGATCGCGGCCCTGGAGCTGGGGCAGACGGACGAACTGGTGGGATTGGCCGGCTCGGTGACGACGCTGACCGCCCACGCCCTGGGCCTGGGGCAGTACGAGCGCGAGCGCATCAACGGCGCCCGCCTGCCGGTGGAGAAGGTGCTGGACTCCTGTGAGCGGATGCTGTTCTCCACGCGCGCCGAGCGCGAGGCCATGGGCTTCCTGCACCCGGCCCGGCGCGACGTGATCGGGGCCGGCGCAATCGTGTGGTCCGAGGTCGTCAGCGGCATCGCTGCGGCCGTGGAGGCGCGCGGCGGGAAGCTGCGCCACGTCACCACCAGCGAGCACGACATCCTGGACGGCATCGCGCTCTCGGTAGCGGGCCGCCGGGCCTGAGTGGGCCAAGCCGCCGCGCAGTGGCCCGGCAACGCCGCCACCGCGCTGGGGCTAGCTCAAGCCAGGGCGCGCCCAGAGGGCGGCCGTCACGCCAACGGAGGGGCTCCCGGATCCAAATCCGGGAGCCCCTCCGTTGCGCTGCGGACCGGCGAGCCTAGAGGTCGATGCCGTCTTCGCGGGCGTGCACCACGGCGCGGTGGTGCACGATCGCGCCGCCGAGGACGGCTGAGACCAGGGAACCGAGGATGACCGCGATGGCTGCGTGGTCAGACTCAATCGGTTCGGTGGGAAACGCCAGGGAGGCGATCAGTAGCGATACGGTGAAGCCGATGCCGGAGAGCAGACCGACCGCAGCGATGTCCTTCATGACCACGCCCTTGCCGAGCGAGAGCGGGGTGAACTTGACCAGGAACCATACAGAGCCGGCGATTCCTACCAGTTTGCCCAGCGGCAGACCGAGGTAGACGCCGATGGAAACGGGGTCGGTAAGGGCAGAGACGAGTCCGCCCTCGGAACCGATGACGGTGACGCCGGCAGCGAAGAACGCGAAGACCGGGAGGGCCAGGCCAGCACTGATGGGGCCGACGCGGTGGGCGATGGCGTGGGTCCAGCCGCCGTGGTCCAGGTCGTCGTCCAGGTCCGCGTGGCGGCGAGCCGGAATAACCAAGCCCAGCAGCACACCGGCGATGGTGGCGTGGATGCCGCTTTGCAGCATGAAGTACCAGGTCAGGAGCGCAAGCGGGATCAGCAGGTAACGCTTGAAAATACGCTTGCGGGCTAGGACACCAAAGACGAATACGGTGGCCAGGGCGCCGCCTAGGTAGGCGAAGTTCAGGTCAGAGCTGTAGAAGGCCGCAATGATGATGATGGCCAGCAGGTCGTCCACCACGGCCAGGGTGAGCAGGAAGGTACGCACGCCGGAGGGAAGGCCCCTGCCCAGGATGCCCAGCACCGCCACCGCGAAGGCGATGTCGGTGGCCGTGGGGATGGCCCAGCCGTGCATGTGACTGCCGTCGCCAACGAGCTGAGTGCCGACGTAGAACAGGGCGGGGCCCACCATGCCAAAGACGGCGGCGAGCATGGGCAGGGCGGCTTGACGGACGTCGCGCAACGCCCCGACAGAGAACTCGGTCTTGAGCTCTAGGCCGACTACGAAGAAGAAAATCGCCAAGAGGCCATCGGCGGCCCAATGCTCCAGGGAGAGGTTGAGACCCCAGGAGGCCGGGCCAATGTGGACGTCCGCGAGGTGGTGATACCAGTGCTGCGCGGGGGTGTTGGCCAGGACCAGCGCCAAGAAGGCGGCGGCGATGACCAGCAGGCCGGCGAAGGTCTCGTCGCGCAGCTTGCCAGGCAATACGTCAAAGAGCGCACCAAATGCGGGGTGCTCGGTGACGCGCTTGGGCAAGCGCGCGCGCATGGTTTTTCTTCCAGAGCGGGGATCGCGTTGCGGCCGTAGGGGGGCGCCCTTGTCACGCTTCTTGGACACTACGTGAGTGGTCTTGCGGTGCGGAGTCCTGCTGTGGGGCTTGTCGGGCTTGCGCTTGCTCATCACTATCCTTCCGGTGCCTGATCTAAGATAGTTGCGGTCAGCCCCTATGGCCCAATTGGCAGAGGCAGCAGACTTAAAATCTGCGTGTTGTGGGTTCGAGTCCCACTGGGGGCACCAAGTTTTTCTGCCTGTTTCCGGGCAAAGCTCACGCCGACAGAACAGATGACTGCCGGCGTGAGCTTTGCGTCACTGCGCTGGATTCATCTCACCGTTTGCGGTACAGGCTCCTGGTGGCGAACACGGGCTCATTGGTCACCTGCACGCCCAGAGAGCGGAAGATGCCCTCGTCGACGGAACCTAGGATTGTGGAAGTGTGCACGTCGCAGCCGCGCAGCTCGCCCAGGCACTCCAGCGCGCGCCGGGCGTTGTCGTCACCATTGGCGGATACCGCCAGCGCAATCAGGACCTCATCGGTGTGAAGGCGCGGATTCTTGGAGCCCAGGTGGGTGGTCTTGAGCCGCTGGATGGGCTCGATGGAGGCGGGGGCCAGCAGGTCCACGCGCGGGTCGATCCCGGCCAGCTTCTTCAACGCGTTCAACAGCATGGCGGCGCAGGCACCCAGCAACGGGGAGGTCTTGCCCACCTCGATCTCGCCGTTGGCCAGCTCTATTGCGGCGGCGGGAGCGCCGGTTTGCTCGGCCAGCTCCACGCAAGGGGTAACCACCGGGCGGTCGGTGTCTTTGATCCCCAGAGACGCCATGAGAAGGCCGATCTTGTTGGACTCGTTGGCCTCGACCTCGTTGCGGCGCTCCTGTACTAGGGCCTTGTAGTAACGGCGAATCACCTCTTGCTTAGAAGCCTCTCGGCAAGCCGCGTCGTCGCTGATGCAGTGGCCGGCCATGTTCACGCCCATGTCGGTGGGGGAGGCGTAGGGGGAGGTGCCTAGGATCTGCTCGAAGAGGCGGGAGAGCACGGGGAAGATCTCGATGTCCCGGTTGTAGTTGACCGTCTGCTCGCCGTGGGCAGCCAGGTGGAAGTGGTCAATCATGTTGACGTCGTCCAGGTCAGCGGTGGCGGCCTCGTAGGCGATATTGACCGGGTGGTCCAGCGGCAGGTTCCAGATCGGGAAGGTCTCGAACTTGGCGTACCCGCTGGAAATACCACGCTTGTGGTCGTGGTAGAGCTGGGAGAGACAGGTGGCCATCTTGCCGGAGCCGGGGCCGGGGGCGGTAACGACGATCAAGTCGCGGGTGGTCTCGATGTACTCGTTGCGGCCGTAGCCCTCGTCGGAGACGATGCGCGCCACGTCGTGCGGATAGCCAGCGATGGGGTAGTGGCGGTAGACGGGAATGCCGAGCTTGATGAGCTTGGTCTTGAAAGCTTCCGCCTGGTGATTGTCATCGGACCAGTGGGTGATCACCACGGAACCCACGTAGAGCCCGTAGTCGCGGAACTCGTCGATGTGTCGCAGCACGTCGTCCTCGTAGGGAATACCCAGGTCGGCGCGCACCTTGTTGCGGGCGAAGTCGGCAGCGTTGACCACCACCACGATCTCTACCTCGCTGGCGAGCTCAGCTAGCATGACGATCTTGTTGTCCGGAGTGAAACCGGGCAGCACACGCGCAGCGTGCATGTCGTCAACCAGCTTGCCGCCGAACTCCAGGTAGAGCTTGCCGCCAAATTGCGCTCTGCGCTCCGCGATGTGCCGGGATTGCAGTTCTAGGTACTTTTCGCGGTCAAAGCCGATCCGGTGCATTGTTCCTCCCGTTGCGGGCGCTGCCGGCCCCCGCCGTGGGGCCCGGGGAACGCCACCGCAAAATTGTAGCCACCTGGTCACAGCACCGAGCGCCGCAGCACGACCATGCTTTATGCATTCTTGACCACTCTTTTGCCGTGAGGGGTGGGGGGACGCAGGCGCCGCCGCCGCCTTGCCACAGGCCCCTCCCCGTAAGCGCAGCCGGCGGGCCGCTGGAGGGCCTCCGCCTAGCGGTGCATCAAGCCGGCCTCGTAAGCCCGCACTACCGCCTGCACGCGGTCTCGCACCTCCAACTTGGCCAGCACGTTGCCGACGTGGGTCTTGATCGTGGTGGAGGAGAGCACCAGATGGTCGGCGATCTCCGCGTTGCTCATGCCCTGGGCAATCAGTTCCAGGACCTCGCGCTCGCGGGCGGTCAGCGACTCGATGCCCGGGTCGCTCGCGGCGACCTCGCCGGCCTCCTCGGGGCTGGCACCTCTGCCCGGCAGCTGGCCGGCGAACATCTCCAGCATGCGCCTAGTCACGCGCGGAGAGACCACCGCCTCACCGCTCGCCACCGTCCGGATGGCCTCCGCCAGCTCGGTGGGGCGCGTGTCCTTCAGCAGGAACCCGGAGGCACCGGCCCGCAGGCCCGCGAACGCGTACTCGTCCAGGTCGAATGTGGTCAGGATCAGCACCTTGGTGGTGGGGAACTCCCGCGCAATCTGTTCAGTGGCCTCGATGCCGTTGATCCCCGGCATGCGCACGTCCATGAGCACCACGTCGGGACGCAACGAGCGCACCATAGCGATCGCGGTGGCCCCGTCTGCGGCTTCGCCAATAACCTCGATGCCGTCCTCGGCGTCGAGCACCATCCGAAAACCCATGCGCATCAGCGACTGGTCGTCGGCCAGCAGCACGGTGATGTTCTCGGTCATCGCGGCAGCATCCACGGGGTTACCTCGCTCTCGGCTTCGTTCCAGTGCATTATCGCGCGAACTTGCCAGCCATCTTCCGTCGGTCCAGCTTCTACGCGTCCACCATAAACTGCGGCGCGCTCCTGCATGCCCACCACCCCCTTGCCAGAGCCCCGCATAGGGGTCGCGTGGGAGCCGGCGGTGTTTCGCACCACCAGCTCCACCGTGCCCGTGGAGCGCGTGAGCTGCACCAGGATCGAAGGGCTGTTGGGGGAGTAGCGCAGGATGTTGGTCAGCGCCTCCTGGCAGATCCGGTAGAGGGCCAACTGCAGCCCCTTGTCCTCCGGCAGCGCTCCGCCCACCCGCTCGAACCGGATGGGCAAGCCGGTGCCGCGGAACTGGGCCACCAGCTCCGCCAGCTCCTCCTCTGCGGGCGCCGGGCCCAGCGGGGCGGCACTGTCGAGCTGCTCTCCCAACAGGACCGCGCGCTCGGCGGCCGGCGCGGGCGGCGGCGCCACCGTTGGCTGCGGGGCGGGCGCGGCCGGCTGCGCCTCCCGGGCCAGCTTCTCGATCGCCCGGGCAAAGAGCCCGCCGCCGCTCGGAGTGGGCGGGGCCACCGGGGGCGTGACCGGCGCGGGCGCGAACTCGGCGCCGGGCAGGGGGGTGCTGGCGGCAACGTCGGCCAACGGAGCTCCCACCAGCGAGTTGGCGGTCGCGGGCTCGGTGCGCAGCACCCCCACCAGGCGGCGCGTGTCCGCCAATGCGGCGCGGCCGGTGGAAGAAAGCTGCTCAATCGCCATGGCCGCCATCTTGGGATTGCGCTCCAGGTTGGCCGCCGCGCCGTCCGCCATCGTTACGATGATCGCCAGCGAGTGGGCTAACACGTCGTGCATCTCCCGGGCGATGCGGGTGCGCTCGGCGGAGACCGCCAATTGCTCGCGCTGGTCGCGCTCCAACGCCAGGCGCGCCGCCAAGTGCTCCAACTGCACCATTCGCAGCCGCTGCAGGCGCACCGAAATGCCCACCAGCGTCACGATCGCGAGCGCCATCGAGTACAGGGTGACCACGAAACCGATCGCCAGCGGCGGGTAACCGCGCGCGAACGTATCCGCCGTGTAGATCACGATCGCCAGGAAGGTGGCCGCCCAAGCAATGGTCACGTGGTAGAGCGTGGAAATGGTGAAGAGGATTAGGCCCACCGCCGCCAGCCCTATCAGGAAGGAGTCAGGGCCGAACGCGGACTGCATCCACGGCTGGGGCAGCTCCTCGTCGCTGAACAGGCCCACCAGGTTCACCGCCAGCGGTGCGATGGTGGCCAGCGCCAGGGAAAGCGGGGGGAAAATGCGCCGGATCGCCACCGCCACGATGAACGTGATGACCAGCGCCAGGTCCGCCATCGGCTCGCTGTGCGCCGGGCTCCCGGCGGAGGAAGTAAACGTCCACACCACCACGGCCAGCAGGGCGAAGGCGAGCGTCACCACGGCGTCGGTGAGAGCAGGGTTGCTCGTTAGGCGCCAGAACCAGGAGGAGGTCTGGCGGGGCCAGGCGGCGCTCGCCGGGTCGGGGGCAGTTAACCAGCTAGGCATTTTCACTCTCAAAGCTAATCACGAGGGCGAGTGCCCTCGTGCACCGGGGTCGGAGGGGCGTCGCCTCCCAAATGTGACTAGGCGGAGGGGCGTCGCCTCCCAAATGTGACTAGGCGGAAGGGCGTCGCAAAGGGGCCGGGCGGAGGAGCGTCGTCCCCAAAAGGGGCCGGGCCGGGCGCTCACGCACCCGGCCCGGTAATCCCGAAATTCAGATCTTGGCTCAGCCTCGCGCCTGCTCTCAGGCGTCGCGGCGCATGAAGAGCACGGCGCCGATCACCAGCGGCACCAGCGCCCAGCCGGACAGGGTGAGCAGGTTGGTGGTTACGTTGGTGCCGGAGATCATCTCCAGGCCAGCCATGGCGGGCAGGTAGTTGATCAGATCACCCAGGGGCTCCCACAGCCGGGCCAGCATGCCGCCAGAAATCTGGAGCGCGAGCACCAGCACGAACAGGATCACGGCCACGGCGGTGACCGCACCTGCCGTGTGGCGCAGCAGGAAGCCGAGTCCGGCGCCCATGATGGCCATGAAGGTGTGGAAGAGGGCGGTGAAGGCGACGGCCTTAAGACCAACCGTGGAGAAGACGTTGAAGGAATCCATCTTCACGATCAGCTGCCCCACCGGCAACAGCGCTAGGTTGGAGACCAGGGAGACCAGCGCCGCAAACAGTGCGGCGGTGAGAGCCTTGGCCACGAAGACCGGCCAGCGGCTCGGCACCGCAGACAGCGTGGAGCGGATCTGCCCGGTGGAGTACTCGCCGGTAATGAACAGCACGCCCAGGGAGGCAGCGAACATCGCCACGAAGTAGGATGGCAGACTAACCAGGGAGGCGACGGCACCGGCGCCGTCGAGCGCATCCGCCGGCATGGCGTTGATGGCGAGTGCCGCCAGGGAACCGATGCCCACGGTGGTAAGGAAGCACACCAGCGACACCCAGTAGGTGGAACGCAGGGACCACGCCTTGGCCCATTCGGCGCGCAGCACGGAGAAGGCGGTGACCTTGGTGGCTCCGACTGCGGGGACGCGGCGGGTGGGAACAGTGGTGGTGGCGCTCATCGGATCTCTCCCATCTGGGTGGTGCGGTACTCGACCTGGTCCGCGGTCAGGGTCAGGTATGCCTCCTCGAGGGAAGCCTTGACGGTGGTCAGTTCGTGCAGCGGCAGTCCGTGCTGGGCAGCGAGCTCACCCACGACTGGTGCCTCGATGCCGGTCAGGGTCAGGGCGCCGTCGCCACGGTCGGCCACGCCGGCACCGGCGTTGACCAGCAGCTGGCCCAGGTCGGCCAGACGCGGGGAGCGCACCACCACGGAGGTGGAGGTGACGGCAGCGATGACCTCATCCACGGGACCGTGGGTGAGGATGCGGCCCTTGCCGATCACGAGGAGGTGGTCAGCTGTCTGCGCCATCTCGCTCATCAGATGCGAGGAGACGAACACGGTGCGGCCCTGCTCCGCCAGTGAGCGGCACATCTGACGCACCCAGCGCACGCCCTCGGGGTCCAGCCCGTTGACGGGCTCGTCGAAGATGAGGACCTGCGGGTCACCCAGTAGGGCAGCGGCGATGCCCAGGCGCTGGCCCATGCCGAGGGAAAACCCGCCGGCGCGGCGCTTGGCTACCTCAGTCAGGCCGGTCAGCTCCAGCACCTCGTCCACGCGGCGCAGCGGGATGTTGTTGCTGAGCGCGAGCGCCTTCAGGTGGGCACGGGCGCTGCGGCCGGGGTGGATCCCCTTGGCGTCCAGCAGGGCACCCACCTGCTGGGCGGGGTTGCTGTGCTGGCGGAAGGGCTTGCCGTTCACGGTGACCGTGCCGGCGGTGGGGGTGTCCAGACCCATGATCATGCGCATGGTGGTGGACTTGCCCGCGCCGTTGGGGCCCAGGAAGCCGGTGACGCAACCGGCGGAGATTTCAAAGCTGATGTTGTCTACGGCGAGCTTGGTGCCGTAGCGCTTAGTGAGGCCTTCTGCCTTGATCATGTTGGCTCCTTTCGGGATATCTCCAGGTTATGAACAGGCAGGCGCCAGGAGCTTCGACCGCGCGGGTGAACTTGCGGGGGCCTGCTCCTGCTCTCCGGCAGGGTGAGGTTCATCCGTTGGAAGGAGATGCGCCCGTGGGGGGATGCCGGGCTGGGGCGCTCTTGTTACCGTTGACCCAGCACAGTCTTTATAGGAGGACCAAGTGGCAAACCCGGTGCTCAGCAACAGCAAGATATTTGGCGGCAGGGAGACTCAGACGCAGGCTCCTAACGCCGGCCAGTGGGTGCAGTACCAGACCCCTGGGCAGGCTCCCACCCAGGGCGGATACACCCAGGGCGGTTACGCCGCCGATTACCAGAACGGCTACGCCCCCTACCAGCAGCCCGCAGGCACGCAGCCGGGCTACGCCCCGCAGGCCGGCTACGCCCCGCAGCCCTACCTGGGCCCGGTGGCCGGCCAGCAGGACGTCATGACCTACGAGGACGTCACCATGCGCACCGGTGCGATGCTCGCCCTGGTGGTCGTGGCTGGCGCTATCTCCTTCTCCCTGGTGGGCTCTTCCCTGGGCGGGGCGCTGACCTTCGGCGGCCTGATCGCGGGAGTCGTCCTCGGGCTGGTCAACGCCTTCAAGCGCGAGCCCTCCCCGGCGCTCATCAGCGCTTACGCGCTGGCTGAGGGCCTGTTCCTGGGCGGTATCTCTGGCTTCTTGGAGCTGGGCGCCCCCGGCATCGTTATCCAGGCCATTCTGGCCACGGTGGTTACCTTCGCTGCCAGCCTGATGCTGTATCGCAGCGGCAAGGTCCGCATGAGCGGCAAGTTCAAGCGCTTCATGCTGATCGCGCTGATCTCATACGCGGCCTTCAGCCTCATCAACTTCGTGCTGGTGGCCACTGGCCTGCTGGACAACCCGTGGGGTGTGCGCGGTATCGAGGTCATGGGCGTGCCGCTCGGCATCGGCATCGGCCTGATCGCGGTGCTGCTGGCCGCGTTCTCCCTGCTGATGGACTTTGAGGCGATCGACCGCGGCGTGGCCTCCGGCGCTCCCCGCAAGTACGCCTGGTCCGCCGCTTTCGGCCTGCTGGTCACGCTGATCTGGCTGTACGTGGAGTTCCTGCGCCTGCTGGCGATCGCCAGGGACTAACGCGCTAGCGGCTAAGGGCGCCGGGTGGGGGAGTGATGCCCCACCCGGCGCTTTTGCGTGCGTGGGGTTGGTGCCTGGGTGGCGCGTGGCCAATAATTGCGCTGGAGGCTGGCCCGCAGCAGGCGGGTTGGCGAAATCTGGAGGAGCCCATATGAGCACCAACATCACGGTCACCGGCGAGTACGGCAGCAAGCCCGCCCTTTCCTTCCCGGCGGGCGCTGCGCCCGAGGGCCTGCAGGTGGAGGTCCTGCACCAGGGCGGTGGCGCCGTGGTGGAGGCCGGGGACACCATCGTGTGCCACTACTTGGGCCAGTCCTGGGCGGGCAAGGTGTTTGACAACTCCTTCGACCGCGGCCAGCCACTGTCCTTCATGATTGGGGTGGGCCAGGTTATCCGCGGCTGGGACGAGGGCCTGGTGGGCCAGCGCGTGGGCTCCCGCGTGCTGCTGTCCATCCCGGCCGAGCTGGGTTACGGCGAGCGCGGCGTGCCGCAGGCCGGCATCGCCGGTGGCGCGACTCTCGTGTTCGTGACCGACATCGTGGGCGTGCTCTGATCACTGCCTGACTGATCCCCGGTGGGTGCCTAGCGCCCGCCGGGGATCTTTGTCTGTACGGCCTGCCCGCCGGGGTCGTTGTATGGTGGCCGACGTTCCCGCCGGCGCCCGCGTATGCGTGGCCGACGGCGCCGCGTAGCAGCTGTGCGGCGCCCTCGCCGGGGGTCGCGCTTTGGTGGCGGCCCACCCGGCCGCCCCGCCCCTCGTGATTGGGCCCCACACTATCGGCCGGTTTGCGGCGGTGTGACTTGCGCCGCGCGGCCGTCCGGCGACGTCGTCCCCGACCCCCGCACTCGGGCGTGGCGCCTAAGCGGGCCGCAGGGGCCGAAAACCGAGTAATCGCAGTCAAACCACCGTTGTCACCCGACCCCTGCACTCGGGCGTGTCGGGGGATCTGTGCGGGGGCAGGTGTTGAGAAATCGCGGAAACCGGCGTGAGGCGCTTCACCGCCATCCGGTCCTTTTCGCCTTGCGGCGGGGCGGGGAGGTGTTGCTAAAGTTGCCGAGCCGGAAAACGGCGCGAGGCTCCAGGCTGCGCACTGCTGTAGCTCACCTCACGCTCTAAGTTTCGCAAAAGCTCTGGATTTCCAGGGCATTTGTGTGCCAAACTTGTCCGGTTGCCTGAATTAGGTTCAGGTTTCATATAGACGTCCGGGCCCCGGGGGTAACCCAGGGGACACAGGATTTCGGCCCCGCCACCAGGTAAAGCGCCGGGTGGGCGCAGCTACAAAACTGCGACACGCCCGAGTGCGGGGGCCGGCTGGTAAGTAGAGAGGTAGATCGACGCCATGGCGGAACAGAAGATCCGCATCCGGCTCAAGTCGTACGACCACGAGGTCATCGACAGCTCGGCGCGCAAGATCGTCGAGACGGTGACCCGCGCGGGCGCGCGAGTTGTGGGCCCGGTGCCGCTGCCGACCGAGAAGAACGTGTTCGTTGTTATCCGGTCGCCGCACAAGTACAAGGACAGCCGTGAGCACTTCGAGCAGAGGACTCACAAGCGGCTGATCGACATCATCGAACCGACGCCGAAGGCCGTCGACTCGCTCATGCGACTCGACCTGCCGGCTGAGGTCAACATCGAGATTAAGCTCTGAGGACGCCGATATGACTGCTACTTATCGCGACTCCGTAACTCGCAAGGCCGTTTTCGGCAAGAAGCTCGGCATGACCCAGGTGTGGGACGCTGACGGTCGTCTGGTTCCCGTCACCGTCGTCCAGGTCAGCCCCAACGTCGTCACCCAGGTGCGCAACGTCGAGACCGACGGCTACTCCGCCGTGCAGGTCGCTTTCGGTGAGATCAAGGCGAACAAGGTGAACAAGCCGCTGACCGGCCACTTCGCCAAGGCTTCCGTTGAGCCCCGCCGCCACTTGGCTGAGATCCGCACCGCGGACGCCAACGAGTACTCCGTGGGCCAGGAGCTCACCGTGGAGACCTTCGAGGCCGGCGCCAAGGTAGACGTCACCGGCACCAGCAAGGGTAAGGGCTTCGCCGGTGTTATGAAGCGTCACGGCTTTGCCGGTGTTTCCGCTTCTCACGGTGCTCACCGCAACCACCGCAAGCCGGGTTCCATCGGCGCCTGCGCCACCCCGGGCCGCGTGTTCAAGGGTCTGCGCATGGCTGGCCGCATGGGCAACGCCCGCCGCACCGTCCAGAACCTGACCATCCACGCTGTGGACGCCGAGCGCGGCGTTCTGCTGGTGACCGGTGCGATCCCGGGCCCCAAGAACGGCGTTGTCATGGTCCGCACCGCTGTGAAGGGGGCATGACATGACCGCTGTTGACATCATCAACGCCGAGGGCAAGAAGGCCGGCACCGCTGAGCTGCCCGCCGCCATTTTCGACGTCGAGCCGAACATCCCGCTGATCCACCAGGTTGTGGTGGCCCAGCGCGCCGCTGCTCGCCAGGGCACCCACGCCGTGAAGAACCGCGCTGCGGTCTCCGGTGGTGGCCGCAAGCCCTACAAGCAGAAGGGCACCGGTAACGCTCGACAGGGCTCCATCCGCGCTCCCCACTTCACCGGTGGTGGCGTGGTGCACGGCCCGCAGCCGCGCGACTACAGCCAGCGCACCCCCAAGAAGATGAAGGCTGCCGCTCTGCGTGGCGCCCTGTCTGACCGCGCTCGCAACGGCCGCGTGCACGTGGTGGAGAACTTCGGCGTGACCGACGTTCCCTCCACCAAGACCGCCAAGGCCGCCCTGCACAACATCACCGAGCGTCGCGCTCTGGTGGTGCTGGACCGCTCCGACTTCGCTTCCGCGCTGTCGCTGCGCAACCTGGCCGAGGTTCACCTGCTGTGGGCCGACCAGCTGAACACCTACGACGTGCTGGTTAACGAGGACGTCGTCTTCACCACCGAGGCGCTCGCCGCGTTCCTCGGTACCGACGAGGAGGGTGCCAAGTGAGCATCGAGTCCGCGAAGAACCCGCGCGACATCATCCTCGGCCCGGTCGTCTCGGAGAAGAGCTACGCGCTGATGGACGAGGGCAAGTACACCTTCCTGGTGGACCCGCGCTCGAACAAGACCGAGATCAAGATCGCGATCGAGAAGATTTTCGACGTCAAGGTGGATTCCGTGAACACGGCTAACCGCCAGGGCAAGACCAGCCGGACCCGTTTCGGGGCTGGCCGCCGTAAGGACACCAAGCGAGCGATCGTCACGCTTCGTGAGGGCACCATCGACATCTTTGGCGAAGTCGCGCTCTGAGCGCGGCCGCTAACGAGATAGAGGATCGTTATGGGAATCCGTAAGTACAAGCCGACGACGCCCGGCCGCCGTGGCGCGTCCGTGGCCGACTTCGTTGAGATCACCCGCTCGGAGCCGGAGAAGTCGCTGGTTCGCCCGCTCTCCAAGACCGGTGGTCGCAATGCGTCTGGTCGTATTACCACTCGCCACAAGGGTGGCGGTCACAAGCGCGCTTACCGCATGATTGACTTCCGTCGTCACGACAAGGACGGCGTGCCGGCCAAGGTCGCTCACATCGAGTACGACCCCAACCGCACCGCCCGCATCGCCCTGCTGCACTACGCAGACGGCGAGAAGCGCTACATCATCGCCCCCGCCAAGCTGCAGCAGGGTGACCGCATCGAGCAGGGCCCGGGTGCCGACATCAAGCCCGGTAACAACCTGCCGCTGCGCAACATCCCGCTCGGTACCGTGATCCACGCCGTGGAGCTGCGTCCGGGTGGCGGCGCCAAGATCGCCCGTTCCGCTGGCGCCTCCGTGCAGCTGGTGGCCAAGGACGGCCCGTACGCCCAGCTGCGTATGCCGTCCGGCGAAATCCGCAACGTTGACGCTCGCTGCCGCGCCACCATCGGTGAGGTCGGCAACGCCGAGCAGTCCAACATCAACTGGGGTAAGGCCGGCCGTATGCGCTGGAAGGGCATCCGCCCGACCGTGCGCGGTGTCGTCATGAACCCGGTGGACCACCCGCACGGTGGTGGTGAGGGCCGCACTTCTGGTGGTCGTCACCCCGTGAGCCCGTGGGGTAAGCCCGAGGGTCGTACCCGCCGTCCGAACAAGCCGAGCGACAAGCTGATCGTGCGTCGTCGCAAGACCGGCAAGAACCGCTGAGGGGGATAACAGATGCCACGCAGCCTGAAGAAGGGTCCCTTCGTCGACGACCACCTCTACAAGAAGGTGGACGCTCAGAACGAGGCGGGGACCAAGAACGTCATCAAGACCTGGTCGCGCCGGTCGGTCATTACGCCCGACTTCCTCGGCCACACCTTCGCTGTGCACGACGGTCGCAAGCACGTGCCCGTCTTCGTCACCGAGTCGATGGTGGGCCACAAGCTCGGCGAGTTTGCGCCGACCCGCACTTTCCGCGGGCACGAGAAGGACGACCGCAAGGGACGTCGCCGCTAAGGCGCGTCGCTAGCTGAAAGAATGGGGCAGCAAATGGAAGCCAAGGCGCAGGCGCGGTTCGTCCGCACCACGCCGATGAAGGCGCGCCGCATCGTGGACGTCGTCCGGGGCAAGCGCGTTGCAGAGGCAATTGACATTCTGCGTTTCGCACCGCAGCAGGCGGCCGAGGTCGTCCGCAAGGTGGTTGAGAGCGCAGCCGCTAACGCGCAGGTCAAGGCCGAGCGCGACGGCGAAAAGTTTGAGTACGACAAGCTGCGCATCGTCGCCGCTTTCGTAGACGAGGGCCCGACCCTCAAGCGGATCCGTCCGCGTGCCCAGGGGCGCGCCGGCCGCATCCTGAAGCGGACCAGCCACATCACCGTGGTGGTCGGCAACAACGAGGGGAAGGAGACCAAGTAATGGGTCAGAAGGTAAACCCCACCGGTTTCCGCCTGGGTATCACCACGTTCCACCGCTCCCGGTGGTTCGCCGACTCCAGCAAGCCGGGTCAGCGTTACGCTGACTACGTCAAGGAGGACGTCGCTATCCGTCGCCTCCTGGAGGAGGGCCTGGACCGCGCCGGTGTCGCCAAGGTCGACATCGAGCGCACCCGTGACCGCGTTCGCGTTGACCTGCACACCGCCCGCCCGGGCATCGTGATCGGTCGCCGCGGCGCCGAGGCTGACCGCCTGCGCGGCAGCCTGGAGAAGCTCACCGGCAAGCAGGTTCAGCTGAACATCCTCGAGGTCAAGAACCCCGA
>JAUMWR010000029.1:23967-25821 GCA_030529545.1 Buchananella hordeovulneris | reverse complement strand
AAACCGCTGGTGGGGAGCGCTTCGTTGTGAAGTGCTCCCCACCAGTGTGTGTGGGTGGTTAGCGGGTTAGCTTGGCTAGTTCGCTGGCCACGGCCGGGCTGACCGTGTTGTTCCCACCAGTGATGGTCAGGCTGGCCGGGCGCCCGATCTTGGCAAAGAGCTCAACCACCTTGGCCGGCAGGCTGGCAGAGCGGGTCAGGACCAGCACACCATCGGTGTTCGCGGCCAGGGCCGCCCCACCAAGAGCATCAGCAAAGCCCTGGCCAGAGGAAACCACCACCGCGCTACCCGGAGACGCAAAGGCCTTAGCAACCTCTACCGCGCTGGCGTAACGATCCACACCCTTGTGGGTAGCAGCCACCTCGATACCAGCCTGAGCCAGCCCAGCAACCGGGGCCCCACCAACAACCTCCACACGCAGCTTGGAAGACTTCAAGTAAGAAACCACCTGCGCCGGCAGCACCGCGCCGTTGGAGAGCACGGTGAGCGACTTAGCCGGGCCAGAAACACTACCCGCAGCCAGCGCATCGGGATAATTCAAACCGGTAGCCACAAACACACGCTCCACGCTGGGATCAATCTTCTGCACCCACTTGGCCACCTCCACCGAGGTAGCAAAACGGTCCTCGCCCTCCACGCGCTCTACCTTGAGACCAGCCCGGGTCAGAGCATTTGCCACGCCAGCCGAAACGGAGTTCAAGCCACCAACGATGACAACCCTCTTCACCCCACGCTTGGCCAACGCCTGAGAAACGTTGGTCTCCAACACCTTGCCACCGGTGAGGAACAAAGGCGCCTTCAACGCCCTAGCCAACGGGGCAGAAGCCAACGCGTCAGGCCAGTCCACCCCGGTAGCCAGCACAGCCACATCCGATGCAACCGGCACCAACTCAGCCACCCGCACCGCCGTGTCCACCCGGTCCACGCCACCAGCACGCACCACAGACACCGGCGCCGGCAACGTCGGCTTCACCGACACCGACGGCGACGGAACCACAGACACAGACGGGCTAACCGAAGGAGCCACCGTCGGCACAGCAGAAACCGACGGAACCGCCGAAACAGTCGGCACAGCCGTCACCGTCGGAACCGCGGTCACCGACGGCGCAGCGGAAACGGACGGGGTAGCCGAAGGAGTCTGGGTCGGGGCGGTGCGGTCCTTGACCACGAACACGACCTCGCCCACCTGGCCGGTCAACTTCACGCCGCCCTTGGCGGTGCCGCGATAGCGCAGGCCCACCTTGTACTCGCCGGCCTTGGTGAAGGCCCAGGCGGGGTGCGCGTGCACGGAGCCGTCGATCTCCAGGGTGCGGGGGGCGCCCGCGCGGCTGCCCAGCAGCACGTCGACCTTGCGCTCGACGGCGTCGTAGTTGAGGAGGGACACGTCGCCGGGGCCTTCGACGGAGATCAGGTCCAGCTTGAGATCGTCGCCGAACTTAGCGAAGTCCAGGTTCTCGGTGGAGTAGCCGGGCCACGGCAGGCCGGGGCGCTGCAGGGAGGGCAGCAGCCAGCCGAAGGTGCCGTCGGTCGGCAGCACCGCGTCCCAACCGTTACCGGCCGGGGAGCGCTTGAGCTTGGCCGCTGCAGGCACGATCACTGCCACGTGGCAGGCCGGGCGGAAGACCGTGCCGTTGGAGGCGGTGCGGGAGTCGTCCTTCACGCGCAGGGTGAGCTTGTCGCCCACCTCCACGGCAGCGAGGTCGATGTGACCGTCCTCGATGGCGATGCGCCCGCCGTAAAGCTCGAACTCCTTCCCCTCGTCGGACTGCGGAGCGCCAGCCGGGCACTGCTCGACCACCGGGGCCGGCGCAACCGGATCAGCGGGGGCCGTGGCCGTCGGCTCGGCAGAGGCGG
>JAUMWR010000029.1:0-23867 GCA_030529545.1 Buchananella hordeovulneris | reverse complement strand
GCGGAAGCGGTCGTGGAAGCAGAGGCGGAAACCTCCGGGGTAGCGGTGACAGAGACCTCCGGGGTCGGGGTAGCGCTAGCAGAGGCGGACTCGCTCGGCTCCGGCTCCTCGTCGCGCACCACAGTCAGGGTGACGGTCGTGGTCTCAGACGGGTTCAGGGCCTCGGTAACGATGACCTCGGACGTGCGCAAGTTGGTCATGAAGGGATGCGGGATGAAGCGGGCCACCACATAGTGGTCTTGGTAGAAGGCGCCGTCGGAAATCTGGCCAACGAACGGGCCGGTCTTCCCCCCGGCAAAGAAGTTCATGTCCACCTGCCAGGTCTTGTCGGTGGACTTAGAGTAGGCAGCGACCTGGACCTTGCCCAGCGCGGTCGGGTCAGACACGGTGAAGGTGCCCTGCAGGGTGCCGCGCTCGCCGGGAGCCAGGGTGATGTTGACGACCGGGTCGGCTGCAGCGGTAACCTCGGTGATCGGGAAGTGCAGAGAGGGAGCCGGGGACTTGTCCACCAGTGCCTCTGCGGTGGCAGTGGTAGTAGCTGCCTGACCACCGTGCTCGTAGGAGACGGGGTCGGAGGTGAACACCACCTGCCCATCGACGCCGCGCACCTGCGCCTGGATCTCGTTCTCAGCGCTGCCAAGTAGATCCACCATCTCCGCCACGCCATTGGAGAGGGCGACGTCTGCCAGCTTGTAACCGTTGATGAGGAAGGTGGCAGTACCGGCAACGTCGGCGCCCATGTCAACGCGCAGGCGGTCCAGCTTCGGCACCACCCGAGAGTCGGGCTCATTAGCGCCGGTGGCCGGGCCGACGGTCAGGGTAGGCACGGTGGCGGTACGGGTGCTGGAGGTGGAGAGGCCGGCGGTTGGCGGGCGAGCGCCACCCACCTGCCAGCGGGCGACGGACTCTCGGCTGGTCAGGAGGGTTCCGTCCGCTTTGCGGGCGGTGGCGCGGTACTTAACGTCGTAGCGGCCAGGGGCGCTGAAGAGCGTGTAGTTGTGGGTGTGGCTGCCCGGCACCATAAAGAAGCTGCGAAAGGCCGGATCCGTGGAGGAGAACATGCGGCCGAGCATGCCTGCCTCTTCCTCTTCAAAGCCTTCCGCCCACGTAAACAGCTCCACGCGCCCGGGACCATCAACGCTCACCAGGTCCAGAGTGAAGGTGGCGTCGCGGAATTCCTCGACCGGGATGTTACTCTCTGCGCCAAAGCCGGCCCAGATGGCGATGCGGGCGACGTCGGAGCCGAAGTAGCCCATGTACCAGTTGTCGCCTGCCTCGCCCAGGAAGTCCAGCTCCGGGGCGTTCTCGGGGACGGTGAAGACGTACATGTTGCGGCTGCCCAGGTAGGACTTGCCCAGGTGGTGCAAGGCGGTGTCCAGCGGGACGTTGTTGTTGCGACCAAAGTGTCCTTTGAGGACGAACTCGTCGTTCTCAAAGTAGGTCTTAGGGCTGTCGACGTGGCCAATGGGCGCAACGGTCAGGTTGGAGTCGTCCGGCAGGGCGTTGGCAGCGGCGCTAGCGGAGGTCGGCAGGAGGATTCCCGCCAGAGCAACCGCGACACCGGCGCCCACCGCGCCCAGGCGGCCAAAGCGGGAGGCCTGCACGTTTTCGTGGGTAGAGATGGTCATCAGTCTCTTTCTAAAGAGAGTTACACAACTGACCTTGAAATGATAACCATTCGCACTAATGCTCTATCGGTCTGCCCCTGTTGGATGCCGCACATCAAAGGGGGTCACCCCCTGGGGGCAGGTGGCGAAACGTCGGCCACTCGCAACGAAAACCGGCCGGCCCGCGCCCGCCCTACCCTCACTTAGCCGCGAGCGACGTCGCCCCCAGCATGCGCCTTGCCTTGGGTGGCCGACGCTCCCGCCCACCGCTCGAATCGAGCAGCCACCCCGCCGAGCGTCCACGGGGAGACAGAGAGGCGGGGCGCTAGTCGCGGTGCTTGTCCACGAAGCGCGAGTAGTGGCCCTGGTGCAGCACCGGGATGGTAGCGGTGGGGCCGGCGCGGTGCTTGTCCACGATGATATCCACCTCGCCCTGTCGCTCGTCCTCTTTCTCGTAGTTGGGACGGTGCAGCAGGATGACGATGTCCGCGTCCTGCTCCAGCGAGCCGGACTCGCGCAGGTCGCTCATGGTGGGCTTCTTGTCGGAGCGCTGCTCGGAGGAGCGGTTGAGCTGTGCCACGGCGATCAGCGGTACCTCCAGCTCCTTTGCCAGCAGCTTCAAAGAGCGGGAGAACTCGGAGACCTCTTGCTGGCGGGACTCCACCTTGCGCCCGGAGCTCATGAGCTGCAGGTAGTCCACGACGATCAGCTTCAGGTCGTTTTCCATCTTGAGCCGCCGGGCCTTGGCGCGGATCTCCGGCATGGTCAGGTTGGGGGAGTCGTCGATGAAGAGCGGAGCGTCGCCGATCCGGCCGATCACGTCGCCCAGTTTCTGCATCTCGTCGCTGGAGACCGTGCCGTTAGACAGGGAGTTCTGGAAGATCTTGGCCTCGGCGGACAGGAGGCGCTTGGTGATCTCGGCGGCGCTCATCTCCAGGGAGAAGATGACGCAGGCCTGGTTGTTGCGGATAGCGGCGTGGCGGCAGATGTCTAGCGAGAGCGTGGACTTTCCCACGCCGGGGCGGGCGGCGACGATGATCATCTGGCCCGGGTGCAGGCCGTGGGTGAGGTCGTCCAGGTCGCGGAAGCCGGTGGCGACGGTGCCCTCGCTGACCTTGCCGCCCCTGACGGCCTCGATCTCCTCGAAGACCGGGTGGAGTACCTCGCCTAGCTGCACGTAGTCGGTGCGCTGGCGGGACTCGGTGGCGCGCATGACCTCCGCCTGCGCCTGGTTGACGATCTCGTAGGCGTCGCCGCCGTCGCTGGCGTAGCCGAGCTGGACGATGCGGGTGCCGACCTCGACCAGGCGGCGCAGCATGGCACGCTCGCGCACCAGGGCCGCGTAGTACATGGCGTTGGCGGCGGTGGGCACGCCGGCGATCAGCGTGTGGAGGTAGTCCGCGCCGCCCACGCGCACCAGCTCGCCGCGCCGGTTGAGCTCGCCGGCCACCGTGATGTTGTCCGCGGGCTCGTTCTTGCCGAAGAGGGAGATGATGACGTCGAAGATCATCGCGTGGACGGGGCGGTAGAAGTCCTCCACCCGCAGCACCTCGCTGACCTCGCTAATGGCCTCCTTGGACAGGAGCATCGCGCCGAGGACCGACTGTTCGGCCTCGATGTCTTGCGGTGGAGTGCGATCGAACTCGTCCCTTGACTCCACTGCTTTCTCCCTCCGTGTTGCCGCCTCGCGCGAACCTACCGGGCCACCCCCTGGGCTTGCAATCTGGATTCATTCGCCACTTTTGCACCTGTGGATAACTTGTGGACGACGTTCCGCGCGGCAAGCATTTGGTTGTGGGCAAGTGTGTGCATTGCCTGGGGACAGGCTGGGGGCAAGGCGGATTGGGGCGGGATTTTCCGTTGCAATTGCGGGCTTTTAGCGGGCGGGCGAGGCGGCGGGTTCCACATGTTGAGACGCGGACCGAGAGGCGCGAATTTATCCACAACCTTCCAGTCGGCGTTGAGGCCGGGCGTTTAGCTCGACTTATCTGCGCGTTAGTTACCTAGATCACTGGTATAGACACGCATCCCCCCGCTTGAGGGGGTGCGCAGGCCTGTGGATGAAGCCGCAGCCGCTTCCACTTTCTCCACAGGCACATTTGGGCGCGATTTCGGGCCTCCGAGATTTAGTTTCCCCAAGAGATACACACAACCTGTGGATAAACCTGTGCATTTCTCCCCAGCTGACACGCCCGAATCCACAGGCCAGTCTCAACGTTAAGTTGAGACTTCTTCTTCGTATGCTGAGGGCAGTCCACCCGAGGAGCCCACATGCCCACCACGCCCGCCGCCCGCCGCGACCAGGCAGCCCGCGCGCAGGTGCGGGAAATAGACCGGCGGATCGTGGCGCTGGCGCTGCCCTCCCTGGGCACCCTGCTGGTGCAGCCGCTCCTGCTGATCGTGGACTCGGCAATGGTTGGGCACCTGGGCACCGCCCCCCTGGCAGCCCTGGCGCTGGCCACCACCATCGTCTCCACCATCACTGGCCTGTGCGTGTTTCTGGCCTACGCCACCACCTCCACCGCCTCCCGGCTGATGGGAGCCGGCAAGCACAAGCAGGCCATCAGCGCCGGCCTGGACGGCATGTGGCTGGGCGCCCTCCTGGGCGCGCTGCTTTTCGCGGTCCTCCTGCTGGGCGCCTCCCCCGTGGTCTCCTGGTTCTCCCCCTCCCCCGACGTTGCCATCGGCGCCACCACCTACCTCCGCCTGATTTCCCCCGGCCTGGTGGGCATGCTGCTGGCTCTAGCGGCCACCGGGGCGCTGCGCGGCATGCTGGACGCGCGCACCCCGCTCTGGGTAGCCACCGCCGGCGCAGTGGTCAACGTGCCCCTGAACTACCTCTTCATCTACGGGCTGGACATGGGGGTGGGCGGCGCCGGCCTCGGCACTGCGGTCACGGAGATGCTCATGGCCGTCGCCCTCGCCCTGGCCGTCGCGCGGGCCGCGCGCCGCCACCAGGTCAGTCTCCTGCCCAAGTTTGGAGGCGTGCTGGCCAGCGCCAAGGACGGCTGGCCGCTGTTCGTCCGCACCCTGTCCATGCGCGTAGCCATGCTGGCCGCCGTCTGGGGCGCCACCGTCGCGGGCGAGGTCACACTCGCCGGCTACCAGGTGGTCAACTCCGTGTGGAACCTGGCGGCCTTCGGCCTGGACGCGCTGGCCATCGCCGCCCAGGCGCTGACCGGCAAAGCGATCGGCGCGGGGGACACCGCCCTGCTGCGCGCCACGCTGCGCCGCTCCACGCAGTGGGCCACCCGCAGCGGCGCACTGGTGGGGGCGGCCATGCTGGTGCTCTCCCCCTGGCTGCCGCTGATCTTTGGCGCCCACCTGGCCCCCAGCGCCGCCAGCCCCGGCCAGGGGCAATGGTGGGCGGAGCAGTGGGCCGCGCTCTTCGCGGCGGGCTCTGTGCACGCCTCCGCCACGTGGGCGCTGGCGCTGGCCGGCCCGCTCTTCCCGCTGGCCTCCTACGTGTTCATCCTCGACGGCGTGCTAATCGGGGCCGGGGACGGCCGCTACCTGGCCAAGGCGGGCCTGGTGATCCTCTCCATCCACCTGCCGGCGCTGGCAGGGCTGACCTGGCTCTCCCGCCAGGTCGGCGAGCCCTGGGCGCTCAGCCTGCTCACCCTCGGTTTCGCGGGCGTGTTCATGGTGGGACGCGCCCTCGCCAACGGGCGCCGGGCGGCGACCTCTGACTGGTACTAGCCAGCGGGGCGGCGCGCGCAGTAAGGCCGCCGGCGCGGGCGGCGGAGGCAGACAAGGCCACAGAGGGAGCGGCGCCCCGGCGAACCGGCGCCCGGCAACGTCGGCCAGCACACGCCCGCAGAAAAGGGGCGGCGCCCCGGCGAACCGGCGCCCGGCAACGTCGGCGGCCCGTAGGTCCCGCAAAAGGCGCGTGGGGCAGCAAAAGGCCGGGCCGGAAGGATTACTCCTCCCGGCCCGGCCAGCGCCTACCTGAAATCAGGCAGCGACCACGGCAACCTTGACGTTGGCAACCACGTCGTCGTGCAGACGCACGGAGACGGTGTAGTTACCAGCAGCCTTGATCGGGTGCTCGATGTGGATCTTGCGACGGTCCACGGCAACGTCGTGAGCAGCCTTGATGGCAGCGGCGACGTCAGCGGTGGACACGGCACCAAACAGGCGGCCAGCCTGACCAACCTTGGCGGTGACGGTGACCGGAGCGGACTGCACCTTGTCGCGGGCGTTCTGAGCGGCGTCGATGGAGGAGATCTCGCGAGCGCGCGCAGCAGCCTTCATCTGGTCGATCTGACGCTGTGCGCCCTTGGTCCACGGGGTGGCCAGATTGCGGGGCACCAGGTAGTTACGTGCGTAACCGTCCTTGACCTCAACAACGTCGCCGGCCTTGCCGAGCTGGGGAACCTCGTGGGTGAGGATCAGCTTTGCCATATCAGTCGATCCTTTCTCAGCGAGCCGCGTGGGAGTAGGGCAGCAGAGCCATCTCGCGGGCGTTCTTCACGGCGCGAGCGATCTTGCGCTGGTCCTGTACGGACACACCGGTGACGCGGCGAGAGCGGATCTTGCCACGGTCGGACACGAACTTGCGCAGCAGCGCAACGTCCTTGTAGTTGATGGGGCCCGTGACCTTGACGGCCTTCATCGGGCTGACCTTCTTCTTCATGGGCTTGCGAAGAGATGCCTTCGCCATGTTGGTCTCCTTGGAGTCTGGGGCGGCCCACGGCCACCCGCTTAAAAGATCTTGGTTTAGAAGGGAGCGTCGTCGCTGTATGCGGCAGCGCCACTCTGGCTGGCCCACGGGTCGTCACTGCGGCCGCCCTGGGGGGCGCCGTAACCAGTGTTGCCCTGGCCGTATCCGCCTCGGTTACCGCCCTGCGGGGCGCCGTAACCGCCGCCGCCCTGGGGAGCACCGTAGCCGCCCTGCGGGGCGCCATAGCTGCCACCTCCCTGGCCGCCTTCGCGGCGCTTGCGGGTGATCTGGCCAGTTGCCCACCGTAGGGACACCGCCACGTCCTCGGCGCGCAGCTCAACGCTCGTGCGCTCGACTCCGTCGCGGCCCTCGTAGGTGTTCTGGGACAAACGCCCGCGCACGATGACGCGGGTGCCCTTGGTCAGGGTCTCCGCCACGTTCTCAGCCAGTTCGTTCCAGGCCTCGACGCGGATCGAGATGGACGCCCCGTCCTTCCACTCGTTGGTGGCGCGGTCAAACTGGCGAGAAGAGGAAATGACGCGGAAGTTAGCAACCGGGGTGCCGTTCTGAATGAAGCGCAGCTCCGGGTCAGCGGCAAGGTTGCCGGTAATGGTGATTTCGTTTTCGCCAGCCATGTTTGTCCTTAGTCAGTTCGGCTAATGCGGGCCTGCAATCAGGCGGCGTCCGGGCGCAGCAGCTTGGTGCGCAACACGGCCTCGTTGAGGCCCAGCTGACGGTCCAGCTCCTTAGCCTGGGCGGGGGTGGTGGTCATGTCGACAACCACGTAGATGCCCTCGGACTTCTTGTTGATCTCGTAAGCGAGGTGACGCTTACCCCAGATGTCAACGCTGTCAACGCTGCCACCATCGGTCTTCACCACGGCCAGGAGCTTGTCCAGGGACGGAGCGACGGTACGCTCGTCCACCTCCGGGTCGAGGATGAGCATGAGCTCGTACTTGCGCATGCAGTTTTCTCCTTCGGTCTAAGCGGTCACGGCCTTTCCGTGACAGGAGTGCTTTTCGGTTCGCGCCATGCGCGGCACGGACCGAACGACAACGCTACCGCATAGAAGGCGGGCACGTCACGGCTCTTTGGCTGTGACGTGCCCGCTCTGCTTTGTCCCCACCCGGGGCGCCGCGCGCCCCGTTGGACCTGCCGCCGGTGCGCGGCCGGGGTCCGGTCGGAGCTCGGTCGGCCTCCCCTATGCGGCCCCGGCCGGCCGGCCCGAAAGGAACTGGCCCCTCCCGGGCGGGCTACCCGCCCTGGGTGACCTCCGGGTCCGGGTCCTCCGGCCTGCGGGGGGCGTCCTCGGTGGGCTCCACTACCGGCGGCTCGGGGCCACCCGGCGAGTTATCCGTGGGCTCTGCCTCCGGCTCCTCCGGCCCGGCGGGGGCCTCAGGCTCCGGCGCGGCCGGCGGCGGGGTTACCGGTGCCGGGGCGGCCGGCGGCGGCGTGGCAGGGGTGGCCGGGGCCGGGTTGCTGGCGCTGGGGGTGGGCGTGGCGCTCTGGGATGGGCTGACGGACTTCTTCACTCGCGGAGCACCGTCGCCCCACGGCGGGGTGGGGAACTTCTTGACCTCCATGCCGTCGGTGACCTTCTGCATGTAGGCGGTCCACAGGTCCACGGGCACCGTGGAGCCGGTGATCTCCGCGTAGCCACCGAAGGGGTTGATCGACTCCTCGGAGCCGTCCGCTCCCACCTGGTAGAGGGAGACCACCGTGGTTAGCTGCGGGATGTAGCCGGCGAACAGGGCGGACTTGTTGTCGGAGGAGGAGCCGGTCTTGCCGGCCACCGGGCGCTCCAGCTCCAGGGCGGTCTCCGCCGACCCCTTCTTCACCACCTGCTCCATGGCATAGGTGAGGGAGGCCGCGTTTTCCGCAGAGAACTGGCGCTGCCCGTTGACGGGGCCGGTGTAGATGACCTCGCCGGTGGGGTTGGTGACCGAGCGGACCATGTGGGTCTCGTACCGCATGCCGCCCGAAGCGAAGGTGTTGTAGGCGGTGGCCAGGTCTGCGGTGGTGACGGAGGCCGAACCCAGGGTGTTACCCACGTTATCGTCGAGGCCGGGAGCGTCGGCCGGAATGCCGGCTCGCACCGCCACCTGCCTGGTCACGGCCGGGCCGATCTTCTTGTTGACCTCGATGAAGGCGGTGTTGACGGAGTCGGCGGTAGCGTCGATCAGGTTGACCGGGCCGTAGCTGACTTCACCGAAGTTGGCAAACCACAGGTCGGTGCCCTCCAGGTTGTACGGGGAGTTGCCGTCAAAGTAGTCGGTGAGCTTGACGTCGTTCTCCAGGGCGCCGATCAGGGTGAAGGGCTTGAAGGTGGAGCCGGCTTGTACGCGGTCGTCGGTGGCGGCGTTGCGCTGTACCTTCAGGTAGTCGGCGCCTCCGTACATGGCCTTGACCTCGCCGGTGCCCGGCTCGACGCTCATGATGGCCACGCCCAGGTTGGCGGGCTTGTCCTCCGGCAGCTCCTGCACGGCCTCAACGGCCTTGGCTTGCATGGCAGGGTCGAACGTGGTGATGATCTTGAAGCCGCCGGTGGCGATCTGGTCCTTGGTAAGCCCGCCCTTGGTGGTCAGTTCGAACCGCACCTCCTCCAGCAGGTAGCCGCCCGGGCCGGCAAAGTACTCGGTGGTCTTGGGCTCGATCGTCTCCGGCATCTTGGCCTGGGCGGCCTCCTCTGCGGAGATGAAGTTGCCGGCCTGCATGAAGTTCAGGACCCGGTCAAAGCGCTTCTGCGCGATCTCGGGGTCCACGCGCGGGTCGTAGTCGCTGGGGGCGGGGATGACGCCGGCCAGCAGGACAGCCTGGGAGAGGGTGAGCTTGGCGGCGGCCACCCCAAAGTAGGCCTGCGCCGCTGCCTCGATGCCGTAGGCGCCGCGGCCAAAGTAGATGGTGTTGAGGTAGTTGCCCAGGATGACTTCCTTAGGCTGCTCGCGGGTGACCTTCAGCGCGAGGATCGCTTCCTTGGCCTTGCCTACATAGCTGAAGGTGTCACCCTGGTAGTAGCGCTCGATGTACTGCTGGGTCAGCGTGGAGCCACCCTGGCGGGCCCCGCCCTTGAGGTTGTTCCACAGGGCACGCACGGTGGCCTTGATGTCCACGCCAGGGTTGGTCCAGAAGCCCTGGTCCTCGGAGGCGACCACCGCGTTGCCCACGTAGGCGGGCAGGGTGGAGAAGTCCACGATGGTGCGGTTGTACTCGCTCAAGCGGCCCAGTTCGGTGGTGCCGTCGGCGTAGTAGACGGTGGTGGTTTGGGCGCCGGCGTACTTGTCCGGGTCCGGCAGCTCCAGCGTGTTGTATGCCCAGAGGAAGCCCAGGGCACCCAGGATGCCGGAGACCAGGAAGAAGCCGGTGAGCCAGAGGAGGATCGTGGCCCAGAGCGGGCGCCGCTTCTTGCGCTTGCTGCCTTTCTTCCCGCCGCCACCTCCCTTGCGGCTACGCGTGGGGGCGGTGGAGCCTGCGCGCGGTTCGGGTCCGGGCCAGGCCGGGGGCTGGGTGCCTCGGCGCGTGGACTGTGCGGGCCTGGCGCCCTTCTGGGGTGCGCTAGGTGTCACGTGGGACCTCCAAATACGGTTCACCGTTTTAGTGCTTGATAGTTCTCCAGTATCCCGCCCAAGCTGGAAGTTCCCTCCACGCATTGCCGCTGGGGCCGGTTTCTGTGGCCTTTCGTGACCATTTCCTCAGTGGCCGACGCTCCGCCCGCGCTCCTCCTAGCCCCACGCCCCTCGCTTGCGCCCGCAGCGGGACGACGTCTCTGACCGGCCGCCTTTTGTCTGGAGCCCATTGCGCCACCCGGCCCCATGCATTCCCAGACGCCGCCGAGCACGGCGGCACCGTTGATGAGGCGCTCACACCCGGCGCACGCGTTCCCGGCGCTGCGGCGCCTGGGAATGCGTCGCCGGGTCCCACCGCCCGAAGGAGCACTGGCGCCAGGCTGGCCTGGCCGGGCCCCGCGTCGCTGGGTCCCACCTCGCCCCCTCGTTTTGCCCTCGGCGTGCACCTACCTCCCGTTTTGATATATCAACTTGATACGTCAGCGTGATAAGCTCGCGAACAGGCAGTGACGCATAACACTTCGCTGTCCATTCTGGCGGAAGGAGTAGCTCTGTCGCGGCGAAACGAGATCCTGGATCTGGCGATTCTTGGCCAGTTGCGCCGGCCCGCGCACGGTTACGAGCTGCGCAAGCGGCTGACCTCCACGCTGGGGGCCCTGCGCACCTGGTCCTTTGGCTCGCTCTACCCGGCGCTGCGGCGCCTCACCGGAGCGGGGCTGATCGCAGCCGAGGCAGCGGCCGGCAGCGCGCGCGGCAAGATCGTCTATCACCTCACCCCGGCGGGGACCCGGCATCTCTCCCAGGCACTGTCCCTGGCCGGTCCCACCGCCTGGGACGACGCCTCTTTTGCCGTGCACTTTGCGTCCTTCGCTTCCGCCGACGTGCCCACCCGCCTGCGAATCCTGGAGGGGCGGCGTGCCCTGGCCAGGGAGCGGTTAGCGGCGGCCCGTACCGCTGCGCAAGCCGCTGCCACGCAGGCAGATGCTTACGCGGCTGCTCTAGCCCGCCATCTCCAAACCCAACTCGAAACCCACTTGCAGTGGGTGGAGGAAGTTATGAGCGCTGAGCGCTCCCCTGGTTTTTCAGTCGAAATGGCCAGTTCCCAATCTCAGCAAGGAGAAGTTGATGAGTGAGATTCGCGTAGGCATCGTGGGTGTGGGCAACTGCGCCTCGTCTTTGGTGCAGGGCGTCACCTACTACAAGGACGCCAAGCCCACTGACACGGTGCCCGGCCTGATGCACGTCCAGTTTGGCGACTACCACGTCTCTGACCTGAACTTCGTGGCTGCGTTCGACGTGGACGCCGCCAAGGTGGGCCTGGACCTGGCCGAGGCCATCAACGCTTCGGCGAACAACACGATTCACATCGCGGACGTGGCCCCCACCGGGGTGAAGGTATTGCGCGGCCATACCCTGGATGGCCTGGGCGAGTACTACAGCGCCACTATCGAGGAGTCGGAGCACGCCCCGGTCGACGTGGTGGCCGCGCTCAAGGAGGCCCGCGTGGACGTGCTGGTCTGCTACCTGCCGGTGGGCAGCGAGGAGGCAGCTAAGTTCTACGCCCAGTGCGCCATCGACGCCGGCTGCGCGTTCGTCAACTGCCTGCCGGTGTTCATCGGCTCCACTAAGGAGTGGAGCGACAAGTTCGCGGCCGCCGGCCTGCCGATCGTGGGCGACGACATCAAGAGCCAGGTGGGTGCCACCATCACGCACCGCGTGCTGGCCAAGCTTTTCGAGGACCGCGGCGCGATCCTGGACCGCACCTACCAGCTCAACATCGGCGGCAACATGGACTTCAAGAACATGCTGCAGCGCACCCGCCTGGAGTCCAAGAAGATCTCCAAGACGCAGGCTGTGACCTCTAACCTGCGCGATGGTTTGGACCCGCACGACGTTCACATCGGCCCCTCGGACCACGTGGCGTGGCTGGATGACCGCAAGTGGGCCTACGTGCGCCTGGAGGGCCGCAACTTTGGCGACGCCCCGATTTCGCTGGAGTACAAGCTGGAGGTGTGGGATTCCCCCAACTCCGCCGGCATCGTGATCGACGCGGTGCGTGCCGCAAAGATCGCCCTGGACCGTGGCGTGGGCGGCGAGCTGCTGAGCGCCTCGGCGTACTTCATGAAGTCCCCGATGGAGCAGCGCCCCGACGACTACGCCCGCCAGTGCGTGGAGGAGTTCATCCTGGGCCAGCGCGAGCGCTGAGCCGGGAGGCACCCATACCTCCGGGCGCTAGGGCGCCCGGCATGAGCGGAAACTGAGCTGCCCGTCGGTGGCAATGCCACCGACGGGCAGCTTTGCGCGCGGGTCCGGGCGCAACCGGACACCCAGGTTTGGGACCGCCACGCCCGTGGAGCGCACTCAAACCGAGTTGGGCTGGCCGCCGCCCCTCGATTGAGACCGTCACACCCGCGCGCCGCCCGGACCTCCGTCCACCGGGAGCGCCTCGATGCGGCTGACCTATGACCGGCGGGTTACCGCCCGACGGGCGGGATGAGCCCGTCCTCCACCGCACGCACGTAGAGGTCCACGCGGGAGGGGGCGGGGCGCCCGGCCTGCAGGTACTTGCCGCGGATCCGGGAGATGTAAGTGGTCACGGTGTGTAGCGCCACCGGGATGGCTTTGGCCACCTGGCTGGCGCACTGCCCCGAGGCGTAGAGGGCCAGGACGTCGGCCTCCACTGGGTTCAGGTAATTGGTAACGAAGTCCTCGTCCTGGTCCAGCGCGCTGGCCCAATCGATGTTTGCACGCACTTCTCCCTTTTGCGCGGCGACAATAGCTTCTATCAAGTCGTTGGTAGGCGCAGATTTGCGCACTACCGAGAGGGCGCCGCCCTTAATCGCCTGTCGAATTAGGTAGGGGTTGTCGCCCGAGGTGAAGATAACCACCTGGTGGCCCATTGCCGTCAGAGCAGGGATATGCTCCGCCGGTCCGGTCTCGTCGGGCAGACGCAGGTCGAGGACTACCACACAGGGAGGGGCGGAGCGCAGCGCTATTACCGCTTCGGCAAAGCAGGGGAACCACTTGAAATGGTTGGCAACACCCGCCTTCAGGATCGAGTGACCGACCCCCTGCGCCGTTGTCTCGTGGTCGTCGATCATGACGACCTGGGCGTTGGAAACGGGAGAGGAGGGGTTAACGGTGGTTTTACCGCTAGCTTCCGATTCCATTTTCTAGTCCTTCCGCACGTGCTCTGCACACCCTCGCATCGGGATGTTGCCTGTTACCCCAAAAGAGACAGCAGGTAGTGGTGACAATACAACAAGCCCCAAGTGCCCAAGTAGCTTTACTAAAAAACGCGTGCGAATTTTGTTACTAAACGAAATTAGATGCTGCAATTCCGGGCTTTTGGGGCGGCAGTCACTTCCGCCCACCGGCGCGATGCCTGCCGCCAGGCTCGCCGCCCGCCCGGGCACGGCACCCAACGCCACCCGCAAAGCCGCCGCCGCCATCGTAGCTCGCCGCCCGCCCGGGCACGGCACCCACCCGCTAACCACCGGAAACCGGGTCCAGACGTCGGCCCAGTCGGGCGACATCGACGCATGTTGGGCGACAAGAACCCCAGGTGGGCGACGGGTATTGCCCCGTTCTCGTCGCCCAGGTTGCGTCCTTGTCGCCCAGGTTGTGCCCTCGTCGCCCGGGTGGGGCGCCTATGCCCGCCAGAACGCAGAGCACCCCTAGGTGACCGGCCAGCTCCCCGGCCCCCTTCAGGTGGGCGCCCGGGAACCCGCGCTCACGCGGGGCAAATGCGATCCCGACTCCCTCGCTTCAGGTGGGCGCGCGGGAACCCGGCGGCGCCCAGGCCCGCCCGCCGGGCCGGCCGCGAGTGCTTCCGCCCTCAGGTGGTGTGGGGCACCTCGGAGGCGCGGCGGCGCTCCACCAGGAGGTCGCGCTGGGCGTTGGGTTCGAGCTGGCTGATGTCCTTGCCCTCGCGCTCCCACCACTCCAGCAGCTCGGCGCGGGCGGCGTCGCGGCCCAGCAGGCCGCGCTCCATGCGCAGCTCCATCAGGTACAGGCGAGCCAGGCCAACAATGAAGCCCGGCGGGACGCCCAGGATTTCACCGATCTCCGTGCCGTCTAGGTCGGGGCGCATTGAGGCCATCTCCTCGGCCTCCGCCAGGGCCTTGATGCGCTGCTCCAGGTCGTCGTAGGCGGCGTGCAGCATCAGCACCTTGCGACGGTTGCGGGTGGTGACGTCGGCGCGGGTGAGGCGGTGCAGACGCTCCAGCATCTCTCCGGCGTCGGTGACGTAGCGACGCACGGCGCTGTCGGTCCAGGCTGCCTCGCCGTAGCCGTGGAAGCGCAGGTGGAGCGCCACGAGCTTGGAGACGTCCTTGGTGGTCTTCTTGTCGAAGCGCAGGGCCCGCATGCGGGCCACGGTCATCTTGGCGCCCACGATGTCGTGGTTGTGGAAGGTGACCTGCTTGCCCTCGAAGCGGCGGGTGGCCGGCTTGCCCACGTCGTGCATGATCGCGGCAAAGCGCAGGCGGAAGTCGGGGCGCGGCACCGGCCCGTCGGCGTCGGTCTCCAGGGCGATCGCCTGGTCCAGCACGGTCAGGGTGTGCTCGTAGACGTCCTTGTGGCGGCCGTGCTCGTCCACGGTCTCCTGCAGGGCGGAGAGTTCGGGCAGCACCACGTCGGCCACCCCGGTGTGGACCATGAGCTCCAAGCCGCGGCGCGGGGCGGGGGAGATGATGAGGCGCTCCAGCTCGGCGCGCACGCGCTCGGCGGAGACGATCTCCAGCCGGGAGGCCATCTTGGTCATCGCGCTCATCACGTCGGGGTCCACGTCCAGGCCCAGCTGGGCGGTGAAGCGGGCGGCGCGCATGATGCGCAGCGGGTCGTCGTCAAAGGACTGGGCCGCGCCCACCGGGGTGCGCAGCAGGCCGTCGGCCAGGTCCACCAGGCCGCCGTGCGGATCCACCAGCTCCAAGGAGGGCAGGCGCAGCGCCATGGCGTTGACGGTGAAGTCGCGGCGCGTCAGGTCCCCCTGAAGGGTGTCGCCGTACTCCACCACCGGTTTGCGGCTGCCCGGGTCGTAGGCCTCGGTGCGGTAGGTGGTCACCTCCACCACCACGTTGCCGCGCCGGGCCCCGATGGTGCCAAAGTCGCGCCCCATGTCCCAGGTGGCGTTTCCCCACTCCTTGAGAATGGCCTCGCTCTGCTCGGGCCGGGCGGAGGTGGTCAGGTCTAGGTCGTGTGGCGCAATCCCCAAGAAGGCGTCCCGGACGGGACCGCCCACTAGCGCGATCTCGTGGCCGGCCGCAACGAAGCGCTGCGCCAGATCCATGAGGCTGGGGGGCAGATTTGCCCCAACTTCGGCGCCGCGAGCGCGCAGCTGCTCCAGGTCGCCCAACTCGGGCAGGGTGGTGGGCAGGGCGGCGGGGGCGGGGGTGTTTTGCGTGTCCATCGGCATAAGCGTGCCACGAGCCTGGAAGAACTAATAGCCGCCCTCGCCTAAAGTGGTAGTCATGTCCATTCCAGTGCCCAAGCCGCGTGCCCCTCTGCGGGGTGTGCGTGCTGCGCTGGAACGGCAGCTGCCGGTGGTCGATGAGGTCAGTGCCGGTGGCATCGTCATCAACGTGGTGGATGGGCGGGCTTTCGTTGCGGTTATTGCGCGACGCAACCGGGCCGGGCGCCTGGAGTGGTGTCTGCCGAAGGGCCACTTGGAGGGCAACGAGACCGCCCCGGAGGCGGCCGTGCGGGAGATCAGTGAGGAGACCGGCATCGTCGGCCGAGTTCTTGCTCACTTGGCGACGATCGACTACTGGTTTGCCGGCTACGACCGCCGGGTCCACAAGGTGGTGCACCACTACCTGCTCGAGGCTCTGGGCGGGGAGCTGACGGTGGAGAACGACCCGGACAAGGAAGCCGAGGACGTGGCCTGGGTGCCTGCCGACAAGGTGGGCGAGCGCCTGTCCTATCCCAATGAGCGCCGCGTGGTGGACACCGCTATGCGTCTGTTGACGGAGCCGAAGTGAGTCCGGTCCGCCGCACGGTGCTGGCTTGTGCGGCTGGGACCGCCTTGGCTTTGGTGGGCACAGGCCTGCTTGGCTCGGCTTCCTCCTCTTCGCGCCCCCTCATGCAGCCGGAGTCCGCCGTGATGGTGGCCGACGCTGCCGCGCCCCTTTCTCGCTTTGTTGCCGCCCCTCCTGTCGGTGGGTTCGCGGCTGGTGCGCGGCCGGCCGCCTCCAGCGAGGAGGTGGCCGCCCCCTCCCTGGAGGTGGAGTTGACCTCCCTGGAGCCTGCCGTGGTCACGGACGGTGCGGTGGTCACCGTGAGCGGGCGGGTCACCAACCGCCTGGAGGGCGCCGTGGCCGGGGTGGATCTGGCCCTGCAGTTGCAGACCGCAGCGGCCACCACCGCCCCCGGCCTCTACCAGTTCCTCTCCACCGGGGAGGTGGAGGCCGGCATCGACCGCCTGGTGGGGGTCCTGCCGCTGCCGACGCCGCTGGCCCCGGGCGAGTCCACCGAGTTCACGCTGCGGGTGCCCACCAGCGAGCTGCCCCTGTGGGGGCAGGAGGAGTGGGGTCCGCGCGGCCTGACCGTGGCGGCCTACGGCTTATCCCACACGCCGACCGCCAGCGGGACGCTGGAGCAGCGCTGGCCCGACGACCCGGACGAGGACGGCCCCGACGGGTGGAAACGCACCCTGCTGGTGTGGAACTCCGGGATCTCCGCCCCGACCGTGCGGGTAGGTGTGCTCGCTCCCCTCACGCCCACCGCAACCGAGCTGGCCACCGCGCTCAGCTCCGGCGTGCCGGTGGCCGGCGTCAGTGCCCCGCGCGCCGCCGCGCTCGCCCCGGCCGGCTCCCTACCGGGCGTAACCCTGGCCGTGGACCCGATGCTGCTGCAGCAGGACAACAAGACCACCCAGTTCCTGCGGGCGGATGCCAGCCCGATCAGCGCGCTCGACGCCGCCGGGCGCACTGCCCCCTCCCCGCCGCCCGGGCTGCGCTTTGGCTTAGAAGATGAGAAGGCGCAGGCGTCGCATGACCCCACCATGCCAAACGCCTCCCCGCAGGAGGCGAGCACTCAGCCCAACACCCAGAGCGACCAGGGTCGGCAGGAGGGCGGACCGGCAACGTCGACCACCCCCACCCTGACCGCCACTGAAGGCGCCCAACCCAGCCCGGAGGTGAGCGCGACGTCGGCCACACCGGAAGAGACGGACCCGGCCGCCGCGCTCCTGCACACCCTCCAGGGCGACGACGAACTTCTCCTGCTCACCCCGTGGGACGTGCCGGTGGGCAGCGGGTACGGGCGCGGCGAGGAGTTAATCCCCACCGCCGAGCAGCTGCCCGGCCCCCACCTCCTGGCCCACACCGCGTGGGCCGACGCGCGCTCCTGGCAGGCAGACCACCTCAACGACGCGATCGACGCCAAGGAGGTCACCGCCGTCGTGGCCCCCGTGCCAACCGAGTTCAACGGCGCGGGCAACACCTCCTCCACTCTCCTGACCCTGGTGGGTGAGCAGAGCAGCCGCGACGTGGGCGGCGTGGTGCCCGAACGTGGCCTATCCCTGGCGGCTGCGGGAGTCGACCCGCACGGCGCCCCGCTCTCCGCAGTGGACCAGCGCCAGCTGCTCCTGGCCCACACCGCGCTGCTCTCCCGGCAGAGCGAGGAGATCGCCACCCAAAACGGGGCATTCCTGGCCGCCATCGAACGGCGCCACCCGGTCTCCGCCGAGCAGCTCGCCGCCGTGTCCGCCACCATACAGACCTCTCCGTGGGCCCAGCCGGCCTCCCTGACCCAGGTGATGGACACCCCCGGCTCCGGCGCCAACCTGCCGGTCCTGCTGGCCTCCTCCAGCGACCCGGCCGTGGAGCGCTCCAAGCAGGTGCGCTCCACCGTCACCGGCCTGGACCTGCTCACCTTCCCCTCCGAGGCGCCGGGCGCCTACCAGGCCGTGGAGGAGGCCGCCAGCATGCTGAACTCCAGCGCCTGGCTCGAGGCCGACCCGGAGCTGGACACCCACTTCCGCACCGATTTCTCCCACCGCATGGACCTGGTGGTGGGCTCCGTAGGGCTCAACACCATCCCCACGATCAACCTGATCGACTCCTCCGCCCAGGTCCCCCTGACCTTCCACAACCCGCTGCCCATGCCCGTGTGGGTGACCGCCCAGTTCATCTCCCACTCCGCCCACCTGCGGATCGACGAGGTCACCGCTAAGCTCCCGCCGGGCCGCGAGATCACCCTGCAGGTGCCCGTCCAGGCCGTGGGGACCGCCGACGTGGACGTAGACGTGGAGCTGCACGGCGCCAACGGCAATCCGCTGGGCGAGCCCACGATGCTGCTGATCCGCGTCCGCGCGGACTGGGAGAAACTCGGCTACGGCGCACTCTTAACCTTCGGTTTGGTGCTGTTCGTGATAGCTCTGGTGCGAAACTACCTGCGGAAGCGGCGCACCGGTCTGGACGAGGACTCCACCCCGACGGAGAACCCGTCCGGGTGGATACCGCCCCAGCCCACCACCGACGGACCCCAACCTAGTTGGCAAAAGCTCCAGGAGAACGACGAAAGGCAGGAAGCATGAGTAAGCCAGAGCGATCCACCTCGCTGGCCCGCAGCTCCACCATCATGTTCTCCGGCACCCTGGTCTCCCGGGTGCTCGGCTTCATCCGCAACGCCCTGCTGGTGGCGGTGGTGGGCGTGGCCGGCGCCAACGACGCGTTCACGGTCGCCAACACCCTGCCCAACACGGTGTTCAACCTGCTGGCCGGTGGTGTCCTCAACGCCATCCTGGTGCCCCAGATCATTCGGGCCCTGCGATCAAAGACGGGCGGCGAGGAGTACGTTAACCGGCTGCTGACAGTCACCGGTGCCCTGATCCTGGGCCTGACCGTCCTGGCCACCGCCTTTGCGCCGCTGCTGGTGCGTCTCTTTGCCGGCGGCCTGGACGAGGGCTGGTTCAACCTGGCCGTCGTCTTCGCCTACTGGTGCTTGCCGCAGGTGTTCTTCTACGGCGTCTTCTCGCTCCTGTCGCAGGTGCTGAACGCCAAGAACTCCTTTGGCTGGCCCATGTGGGCGCCGGCCATCAACAACGTGGTGGGCATAGCCGGCCTGGTGGTCTTCCTCTTCGCCTTTGGCCGCATGTCCGCCGGCTCCCCCACCGATTGGCACACCGCCGAGGTCCTGGTCCTGGCCGGGACCGCGACCCTGGGCGTGATCGTCCAGGCACTGGTGCTGATCCCGCCGCTGAAGAAGGTTGGCTTCACCTGGAAGCTCCAGTGGGGCACTGCGGGCCTGGGCAAGGCCTCCAAGGTGGCGATGTGGGCCTTTGCCTCCCTGATGGTTGGCCAGGTGGGTTACATCGGCTTCTCCCGCGTGGCCTCCTCCGCCAACGCCGCCGCAGTGGCCGACGGGGTGTTCTACCCCTCCACGGCCGCCTACACGGTGGCGTTCATGCTCTCGATCCTGCCGCAGTCCCTGATCACCACCTCGATCGTGACCGCCATGTTCACCCGCATGAGCGACCACGCTGCGGCCGACGACGCCGCAGAGGTGAACAAGGACTTGGAGCTGGGGCTGCGCACTGTGGGCGTGTTCACCGTCCTGTGCTCCGCAGGCCTGGTGGTGCTGGCCCTGCCGCTGGTGCAGGCCATCGCCCCCACCCTCTCGCTGACCGAGGCCAGCGGCGTGGCGATGGTGCTGGCGTTCCTATCCCTCGGCATCGTGGGCCAGGGCGGTTGGACCATGGCGCAGCGCGTGCTCTTCGCCTACGAAGACACCAAAACCATGTTCTACATCCAGGTACCCATGGCCCTGATGACCCTGGTCGGTGCCTACGGCGCCTACTTCCTCCTCTCCCCCAAGTGGTGGGTGGTTGGCGGCTCCCTGGGTGACGTGGTGGCGATGTACCTGGGCACGGTCGTGGGCCTGGAGGTGCTGCGCCGCACCCGCCTGCCGCAGTTGAAGCTGCTGCCGCACGCGATCTTCCACGGCAAGCTGATCGTGGCCGCGCTGCCCTCCGCGCTGGTGGGCTACCTGATGCTCAAGCTGATCGGCGTCACCAACTCCGGCGCCTGGCTCTCCGGCATCTTTGGCGCCACCGGCGGCCAGCTCCTGGGGGCCGTGTGGCGCCTGGGCGTGGTGGCCGTGGTGATGACCGCCGTCTACGTGGCGATCCTGCTGTGGTGGAAGGTCCCGGAGATCTCCCGCCTGCTGTTCCCCGCCCTATCCATCCTGGCGCGCGTGGGCGCCCTGCTGCCCGGCCGCGCCGGCCAGGTGGTGACCCAGGCGGCCCAGCGGTGGCGCTCTCGCCTGCACGCCCCGGACCCGGTGCCCTTCACCCCCGGCCCGGAGACGCTAATCGCGGAGGCCACCGGCGGCATCGTGATGGCGGACCTCTCCCTGGTGCCGCGCGCCGGCAACCAGATCGATGACCGCTACGAGCTGCTGCGCACCATGCCGGTCACCCTGCCGGGCACCGTGCGCTGGGAGGCCAAGGACACGGTCACCGGCATCCCCGTCTACCTCTTCCTGCTCTCCGGGGCCCGCAAGGAGCAGATCGCTGCGGCCGCCCAGCGCGCCACCGCCCTGACGGAGCACACGTTCCTGCGCACCTACGAGGCGGACGCCGCCGAGGGCTTCATGGTCACCGAGCCGGCGCCCACCGCCTCCCTCTCCCGCACGCTGGCCACCGCGCCAATGGACCCGGAACTGGTCCGCGAGGTGGTCCTGCACTCCGCGCAGGCCATGCACCGGGCCGCCCACCTCGGCGTGGGACACGGCCGCCTGACCCCGCGCGACGTGTACGTCGACGCCGACGGGGTGCGCATCGGCGGCATGGAGGTGCGCGCCGCTGCGGCCGGGGTCACCTACCCCGACGCCGCCGCCCGCGAGGCCGCAGACGTTGCCGCCCTGGGCTCGATCGCTTACCTGTGCCTGACGCAGCGTTGGCCGGGCACCGGGGAGGGCTTCGCCAAGGCGCAGCGCACCGGCGGCGCCTACGCCGCCCCTTCTAAGCGCGTGCAGGGCGTGCCCACCGACCTCGACGAGGTCGTCACCGCCCTGGTAAACGGCGCCGGCCCGCGCTCCTTCGCCGCCCTCCTGGAGTGGCTGGGCGCCGAGCCGCAGGACGCCGCGCCTGTCATCGTGTCCGACGTTCCCGCCCCCGCCCCGGCAGAGGGGGACGAGACCACCGGCGGCGAGGTTCCGCCCGCCCCCGCCCCGGTCGGCCTGCGGGAGACGCCCGGCGAGGCGGAAGCACTGCCCGCCCCTGCTCCCGGTACTGTTCCCGCCGCGCCGGTCGAGGAGGTGGCCACCCCGGCTTTCGCGGCCGTGGAGGGCGAGCCCGCTGGTGGCCCGGTGGGCGCCTACGCCGCCCCGGCGACCGCGGCCCTGACGGTGCCGCCCCCGCCGGCCGCTCCGTCCACTTCCGCGGACGCCGGCGCCGACCGCGTTGCCCGGGCCATTGCCTTTGACGAGGCCGAGCGCGCCAAGCCGTTCTTCTCCCGCCGCGTCAACCCCACCCCCGTGGTGATGGTGGTGGTGCTGGCCGGCGTGGCCCTGGCCGTCTACTGGGCCTTGAAGGCGATCGTGGCCCCGCCCACCTTCATCACCGGTGACGACTCCTGGCTCTTCCAGCGTCCCGCCGCCACCCAGGCAGCCACGCCCGGCGCCTCCGCGGTCGCGCCGCAGGAGGCCCCCGCCGGCCCGGCCCAGTTGGTTAGCGCCGAGATCGTGGATCCTGGCGGCGACGGCGATGAGCACCCCGAGCTGGTGGGCAACCTCTTTGACGGCAAGGACGACACCGACTGGTACTCGCGCTACTACCAGACCGCCAAGTACGGCGGTCTGAAGCAGGGCTTCGGTATCGAGTTCAAGCTGTCGGAGCGCCGCAAGATCTCTGCGGTCACCGCCAACTACAACAGCGAGGGCGGCTCGGTGCAGGTGCTGGTGGGCGGCAAGACGCCAGCCGATGCCAAGCAGCTGGCGCAATCGCCGATGAAGCCCAACCTGACCCTGACGTTCGAGCCCACCGAGGCCGACTCCGTGGTCCTCTGGTTCAGCGAGCTGCCCGTCTCGCTGGCCGATTCCAAGCTGCGCGTGGAGATCTACGAGGTCACCATCAGGTAGCCGCCACGCGCAGACCAAAACGCCCCAAGGGGCGGCCGGCGGGGCGTCGGCCACCACGGGGAGGAGAACGCTGCCCATGCTTCTAGGCTTGGGCGGGAACAAGCCGGCCGCCGCCCGCGTTGAGGGGGGCGAGGAAAGGAAACACTGTGACTGTGCACGACGTCGTAATCGTGGGCTCCGGCCCCGCCGGCTACACCGCCGCCATCTACACCGCCCGCGCCGGGCTGAAGCCGATCGTCTTTGCCGGCGCCCTGGCCGCCGGTGGCGCCCTGATGAACACCACCGAAGTGGAGAACTTCCCCGGTTTCCCCGCGGGCATCCAGGGCCCGGACCTGATGGAGAACATGCGCGCTCAGGCAGAGAAGTTCGGCGCGGACATCCTCTACGAGGACGTCACCGCCGTGGAGCTGGAGGGCCCGGTCAAGACCGTTACCGGTGAGGACGGCACCACCCTGCAGGCCCGCGCGGTCATCCTGGCCACCGGCTCCGCCCACCGCAAGCTGGGCGTGCCCGGCGAGGACGAGCTCTCCGGCCGCGGCGTGAGCTACTGCGCCACCTGCGACGGCTTCTTCTTCCGCGACCAGCACATCGTGGTGGTCGGTGGCGGCGACTCCGCCGTGGAGGAGGCCCTGTTCCTGACCCGCTTTGGCTCCAAGGTGACACTGGTGCACCGTCGCGGCGAGCTGCGCGCCTCCAAGATCATGCAGGAGCGCGCCCTGTCCCACGAGAAGATCGAGATGGCCTGGCACTCCACGGTCGCCGAGGTCCTGGGCGAGGCCGGCGGCAACATGACCGGCCTGGTTTTGAACGACGTTCGCACCGGCGAGCAGCGCCAGCTCGAGGCCGGCGCGATGTTCGTGGCGATCGGCCACGACCCGCGCGTGGAGCTGGTGGCCGGCCAGGTCGAGCTGGACGAGGAGGGCTACATCAAGGTGGCCGACCCAACTACGCGCACCAACCTGGCGGGCGTGTTCGCCTGCGGTGACGTGGTGGACCACTCCTACCGCCAGGCGATCACTGCGGCCGGCACGGGCTGCCGCGCCGCGCTGGACGCCGAGCGCTACCTGGCCGCGCTGGAGGGCTGATGGGCGCCGGCGCAATCAACGTGGACGACGCCACCTTCAAGAAGGTGGTGTTGGACTGCCCCGTCCCGGTGCTGGTGGACTTCTGGGCCAAGTGGTGCCCACCGTGCCGCCAGATGGGGCCGATCGTGGACGAGCTGGCCGGCCAGTTCGAGGGCCGGGCGCGCGTGGTGAAGCTAAACGTGGACCTGGCTCCCCGCACCGCAGCGAAGTACGGGGTGCGCTCCATCCCCACCTTCGCGGTGTTTTGGGAGGGCGAGCTGATCTCCACCCTGGTCGGGGCGCAGCCCAAGCCGAAGCTCGTGGCGGCCCTCGAGCGCGTGGGAGCGTAGCAGCTCGTACCCAGGTGCGGGGACAGATAGCTGCGCCCACGTCCATAACCTGCCGGAGGGAGGGGCGCCTGTTTGCACAGGCGCCCCTCCCGCCGGCTCCAGCCGCACCTGACGACCGCGCTGCGTTGAGCACTTTCCGCGACGGTAGTTTTCTCTCTACTTGCAGACGCGCAAACGCCGGAGCAAGACAAATCTTCTCATTCTCTCAGCGTTACCCCTGGCCAGACGACGTGGATCGCTGGCCATTGTTTGCCATTGCAGGTCACCGGCTGCTCCAGTTCATGTTTGTCAGGACCCCTGAACTTGTCGCCAGGGTGAAGTTCGGTTTCTCCTACCCACAGGGTGTCTCCAGCACTGTTGGCGTAAGCCGGCTCTGAGAAGACGATCAATTTCTCCTCGTTGCTAATAGGGCAGGCTTCGCTTGGCCCCACTTCGATCCGATCCAGCTCGTATGATATTGCGATCGCGTTAACGTACTTAGCTGGCGGCAACATGGGGGCGGCAATCCCTGCCACCGATTCCGTTGGGAACGTTGG
>JAUMWR010000028.1 GCA_030529545.1 Buchananella hordeovulneris | reverse complement strand
CCCCCAGCACGACTTTGAACGGCGGTTACTCGGCGACGAACTCGCCCCAGCCGGCCTCGCGCAGGCCGGCGCGGATCTTCCCCATGGCCGCAGCGATCTGCTCGGCCGAGGTGTCCGGGTTGGACTTGGCCAGGCTGAGCTGGCCCTCCTCCCACAGTGGCACCACGTGAATGTGCAGGTGGGGGACCTCGAACCCGGCCACCACCACGCCCGACCGCACGCAGCCCAGCGCCGCTTCCTGGGCGCGGGCAATCCGGGCGGCCACGCTACTCAGGTGGGCAAGGAGAGCGTCGTCCGCAGCAGAAAAACGCTCGACCTCTTCGATGGGAACCACCAGCACGTGCCCGTCGGTAACGGGGGCGATCGTGGCAAAAGCAACGCAGGTCTCGTCGCGCCACACGAACTGGCCGGGGATCTCCCCGTTGATGATCTTGGTAAATACGGTGCTCACTCTCACAGCATCTCACTGATGCCCACTGGGCGGCTAGCAGGTGGGTGCTTTTCTTCCCTGGCCTAGACTTGGGCAGGTTGACAGGAGGAATCAGATGGCTACTTCGGAGAGCATTCCGGCGTTCCGCTACACCGCTGAGTTGGCGGGGCGGATCGAGGAGCGTTGGCAAAACGAGTGGGACAAGCGCGGCACGTTCAACGCCGACAACCCGGTGGGGACGCTAGCCGGCCCCCTGGCGCAGTCCAAGCCTTTCTACCTCCTGGACATGTTCCCCTACCCGTCGGGCAAGGGCCTGCACGTGGGTCACCCGCTGGGCTACATCGCCACGGACACGATCGCGCGCTTCCACCGCATGAAGGGCGAGAACGTCCTGTACACGATGGGCTACGACGCGTTTGGCCTGCCCGCCGAGCAGTACGCGGTCCAGACCGGCCAGCACCCGCGCATCACCACGGAGGAGAACGTGGACAACATGCGCCGCCAGCTGCGCCGCATGGGCTTGTCCCACGACCGCCGTCGCTCGCTGTCCACCACCGACGTCGAGTACGTCCACTGGACCCAGTGGATCTTCCTGCAGGTGTTCAACTCCTGGTTTGACCCGTCCGCCACCGCCCCGGACGGCTCGCGCGGTGCGGCCCGCCCGATCGCCGAGCTGCGCGAGAAGCTGGCCAGCGGGGAGGTCGCCACGCCGGGCGACAAGGCGTGGGGCGAATTGAGCGCCGTGGAGCAGAACAAGCTGATCGACTCCATGCGCCTGGCCTACGTCTCCGAGGCGCCTGTGAACTGGTGCCCGGGCCTGGGCACCGTGCTGGCCAACGAGGAGGTCACTGCGGAGGGCCGCTCCGAGCGCGGCAACTTCCCGGTGTTCAAGCGCAACCTGCGCCAGTGGATGATGCGCATCACCGCCTACGGCGAGCGCCTGGAAGCGGACCTGGACAAGATCGACTGGCCGGAGAAGGTGCGCGCCATGCAGCGCAACTGGATTGGCCGCTCCGAGGGCGCCAATGTGGTGTTCGCGGTGGAGGGCGCGGCTGGGGCCGGGGCCAGCCAGGACTCCCTGGAGGTCTACACCACCCGCCCCGACACCCTGTTTGGGGCCACCTTCATGGTGGTTGCCCCCGAGCACCCGATTTTGGGCGGCACCTTTGGGGGAGAGACGGACGACGCTGCCGCCCTGACCGTTTTGGACGAGTGGCCCGCGGATGCCCGCGAGGCTTGGAAGGGTGGTTTTGCCACGCCGCGTGAGGCTGTTGCTGCCTACCGTGCGCAGGCTGCCGCGAAGTCCGAGCTGGAGCGCACCGCCGAGGACCGCGAGAAGACTGGTGTGTTTACCGGCTTCTACGGCGTTAACCCGACCAACGACCGCCTGATCCCGGTGTTCGTGGCGGACTACGTGCTGTGGGGCTACGGCACCGGCGCGATCATGGCCGTGCCCGCGCACGACCAGCGCGACTGGGAGTTTGCGCGCGCCTTTGAACTGGAGGTCATCCGCACCATCGGGGCGGCCGAGGACCCCTACGGCCACGACCTGGAGCAGAGCGCCTACGTCGGTGACGGTGTGGCCGTGGACTCCGCCAACGATGAGGTGGACCTGAACGGCAAGTCCAAGGAGGAGGCCAAGGCGGCCATGACCGAGTGGCTGGAGGCCAAGGGCCTGGGCCGTGCCGCCGTGACCTACCGCCTGCGCGACTGGCTGTTCAGCCGTCAGCGCTACTGGGGCGAGCCCTTCCCGATCGTGTGGGACGAGGACGGCGTGGCGCACGCCCTGCCGGAGTCCGCGTTGCCGGTGGAGCTGCCGGAGGTGAGTGACTACGCGCCGCGCACCTACGAGCCGGAGGCGGCGGACACTGACCCGGAGGCGCCGCTGGGCCGCGCCGAGGAGTGGGTCAACGTCACCCTGGACCTGGGAGACGGCCCGCGCACCTACCGTCGCGAGACCAACACGATGCCGCAGTGGGCCGGTTCCTGCTGGTACGAGATGCGCTACATCGACCCGAGCAACGGTGGCGCGTTCGCGGACGCGGAGAACCTGGACTACTGGATGGGGCCGCGCGAGGGCAAGCCCGCCGGCGGCACCGACCTGTACGTGGGCGGTGTGGAGCACGCCGTGCTGCACCTGCTCTACGCCCGCTTCTGGCAGAAGGTCCTGTTTGACCTGGGCCACGTGGGTGGCGCCGAGCCGTTCCACCGCCTGTTCAACCAGGGCTACATCCAGGCCTACGCCTACACGGATGCGCGCGGCCAGTACGTGCCGGCCGCAGAGGTCGAGGGCGACGAGACCACCGGTTTCACTTGGAACGGTGAGAGCGTCAACCGCGAGTACGGCAAGATGGGCAAGTCCCTGAAGAACATCGTCACCCCGGACGCCATGTGCGAGGAGTACGGCGCGGACACCTTCCGCCTGTACGAGATGTCGATGGGCCCGCTGGACCAGTCCCGCCCGTGGGAGACCCGCGCGGTGGTTGGCTCCTTCCGCTTCCTGCAGCGCCTGTGGCGCAACCTGGTTGACGAGGAGACCGGCGAGATCACGGTGGTGGACGACGCTCCTGACACCGCCACGACCCGCTTGCTGCACCAAACCATCAAGGGGGTGACGGAGGACTTCGAGGAGATGCGCATGAACACTGCCATCGCCAAGATGATCGTCCTGAACAACCACCTGGTTGCCCTGCCTGCGGTGCCGCGCGAGGTGGCCGAGGCCCTGGTGCTGATGGTGTCCCCGTTCGCGCCGCACGTGGCGGAGGAGCTGTGGGAGAAGCTGGGGCACAGCGAGTCCCTGGCCCGCGCCCCGTTCCCGGTGCACGAGGAGGCCCTGTGCGTGGAGGACACCGTCACCTGTGTGGTGCAGGTGGCTGGCAAGGTGCGCGCCCGCTTGGAGGTGAGCCCCTCCGTCAGTGACGAGGAGCTCACCGCTGCGGCCCTGGCCCACGAGGCCGTGGCCAAGTACTTGGGTGGGGCGGAGCCCCGAAAGATCATTGTTCGGGCCCCCAAGTTGATTAACATTGTGCCTGGCGTCTAAAGGCGTCGTCACAGGCGCGGCCGCCGCTTGTTGGAAGCGGCGGCCGCGCCCTTTTTCTGAAGGTGAGGACACCATGGCCCTGCGCGGTAACTGGGAGCACGAAACCTGGATTTTGAAGAACGGTGGAGTGCGGCTGGAGGTCGCGTCCAGGGGAGCTGTGGTGCTCTCTTGGAAGGTTCCCACCCCGCGTGGCCCGCGTGAGTTGATTGACGGGTACGTGGACGACGCTGACCTGGCCAGCGGTCACGGCGCCCGCTCTGCGGTGTTGGCGCCCTGGTCCAACCGGATTGAGGCCGGCCGCTACGAGTTCGACGGCAGGGTCTACCAGCTTCCCACCGGCGCCGACGGGCACGCCCTGCACGGCCTAGTTACCGGGCTGGACTTTGCGCTGACTGACTCCGGGCCGGACTTCCTGACCTTTGAGACGCGGATCGAGCCGAGCGAGGGCTACCCGTTCCCGGTCAAGGTGCAGGCCACCTACCGCCTGGAGGAGGGAGAGGGGGGCGCCCCGGCGCTGGCCCTGGAGCTGAGTGCCACTAACGAGGGAGAGGTGGACGCCCCGATCGGCCTGGGCTGGCACCCCTACCTGGCCTTGACCACTGCGGACCTGGCCAGTGTTTCCCTGCTGGCCCGCTCCAGCGTCGAGGTGGATCCGGGGCTGATCCCCCTGGCGGGCGAGTCCGCTTTCTCCGCCGCCGGGCGCTTCCCGGTCTGCCTGGGCTCCCTGGGGGAGGTGGAGCTGGACGACGCCTTCACCGAGCTGGAGGTCACCCACGCGGGCGTCAACGCGGTGCTGCGCGGACCCAACCTGGACCAGATTGCGCTGGAGAGCGACCTGCCGGTGCAAAAGCGCGGCGAGGGAATCGTGCACTTCTACACGGGTGACACGCTCGACTCCCGCCAGCGCGACTCCGTGGCTGTGGAACCGTGCCAGTTCATGACCAACGCGTTCAACCGCCCCGAGCTGGCCGACTCCCTGCGGGTGGCGCCGGGACAGTCCACGTCCCTGCGGGCCCGGTTCGTCTACCTGCCCATGGGCAGTGACAAGAGCTAGCCGGAGCCCGCCGCCGGCCCAGGGCTGGTGGGGAGCGAAGTGGGGGGCGGGGCGGGTCTGCTTTACCCCCCCCCCCCCCCCGCCAAGCCCCCCCCGCGACTGCCCAACCCGGGCCCGGGGGGGGGGGGGCGCGAGGGGGGGGGGGGGGCGGAAAGGATTTCCGCCCCGACCCCCAGCTCTACTCAGCGACGCCTAGTGCCAAACAGGGAACGGGTGATCTCCCGGCCCAACTGGGTGCCCACCGAGCGCATGAAGCTCTTCATGGCACCCCCGCCCACCTCGGTGATCGCAGAGGGGATGGTCGCGCCCGCTTGACGCCCCTGCGCCCGGGGAGCATAGGCCGCCTGTTGCGCCTGCGCCTGCGCCTGGGCTTGGGCTTGGGCGAGTGCCTGAGCCTGCTGCTCCTGCGCCGCCGCCGCAGCAGCGGCCGCCTGCTGGGCCTGCAGGTGCGCGTTGCGGCTCTCAATCTGCTCGTACGCGGAAACGTCGTCCACCTGCTGCGAGTACTTCAACTGCAGGGGAGAAGCGGCCAGCGCGCCGGCCACCGCCTCCGGGGAAGCCGGCCCCATCACCGCCGCCGGTGCGTACAGGCGGGTGGGGGCCACCGGGGTGGGGCTGCCCTCCTCGCTCAACACCGTAATGACCGCCTCGCCCGTGCCGAGCGAGGGCAGCAGCGTGCCCAGGTTCAGCGGCGAAACCGGGAACGTGGAGACGGTCTCCTTCAGCTTCTTCGCGTCCGCCGGCGTGAACGCCCGTAGCGCGTGCTGTACGCGCGCACCCAGTTGGGCCAGCACCTCCGCCGGCACGTCGCTGGGCGTCTGCGTGACAAAGAAGATGCCCACGCCCTTGGAACGGATCAGGCGCACGGTCTGAATCACCTGCGACAAGAACTCCTTGGTGGCCCCGTTGAACAACAGGTGGGCCTCGTCGAAGAAGAACACCAGGCGCGGCTTGGGCTGGTCGCCCATCTCCGGCAACGTGGAGAACAACTCCGCCAGCAGCCACATCACGAACGTCGTGAACAGCGCCGGGCGCTCGGTCACCCGGGGCAGCTGCAGCGCGGAGATCACGCCGCGCCCGTCCAGGGCGGTGCGCAGCAGGTCGGCAGAGTCAAAGCCCGGCTCACCAAAGAACACATCGCCGCCCTGCGCCTGCAGCGCGGCCAGCTCCCGCAGAATCACCCCGGCGGTGGCGGAGGAAATGCCGCCGATGCGGCGCAGTTCCTCCTTGGCCTCCGGGCCCGTCAGGAACGTGATCACCGCCCGCAGGTCCTTCAGGTCGTCCAGCACCAGGCCCTGGGAGTCGGCCCAGTGGAAGATCAGGGACAGCGCGGACTCCTGCGTCTCGTTCAGGCCCAGCACCTTGGCCAGCAGCAGCGGGCCAAAGTCCGTGATCGTGGCACGGATGGGCGTGCCATCGCCCTGCCCGCCCAGCGAGAACAGCTCCACCGGGAAGGAAGCGCCCTGCCAGTTCTGGCCCAGGGCGGCCGTGCGGGCCGCCAGCTTCTCCGAGGCCGTGCCGGCCATCAGCAGGCCCGTCAGGTCTCCCTTGATGTCGGTGAGGAACACGGACACCCCGGCTGCGGACAGCGACTCAGCGAGCAGCTGCAGCGTGCGGGTCTTGCCCGTGCCCGTGGCACCCGCGATCAGGCCGTGGCGGTTGAGCATCGCCAGCGGCAGGCCGATCGGGACCGAAGGCACCGGCTGGCCGTCCTCCAGGTAAGCGCCCACCGGCAGGGCGTTGGACTGCGGGTAGCCGGCCTGCACCGTCTGGGCGTAGGGAGACAGCGGCGCGCTCTGCGCGGCGGGAGCCTCCACCGGGGCAGCCGGCGCAGCGGTCGGTGCTTCCACCGGGGCGGCCGCAACGCCGGCCGGGGCGGGCGCCTCGGCGGGAACGTCGCTCTGCGGCGCGGGCGGCAACGGCGCGCCACCGGCGGCAGCGAGCGCGGCCTCCAGGGCCGCCTGCTTGGCCTCGGCCTCGGCACGTTTGGCCTCTGCCTGCGCGGCAAGAGCTTCGGCGCGCAATTGCGCAAGGGCGGCGGGGTCCAGCACAGAGTCACTCATAGCAAAACAGTCTAGGTTGTGCCGGTATCTCAGGGGAGAACCGGTACGGTTAAGGGCGTGGAAGCAGTAGCAGTCCTGACCGATTCCACTGCCGGGCTGGAAGCAGGGTTGGCAGAGCGCTGGGGAGTGGGAGTCATCCCCCTGGCGGTGCTCGACGCGACCGGCGAGCCCGTGGCCTCCAGCGCCCAGGAAGTGGTGCAGGCCGTCAGCAGCGGTGCCCTGCTCTCCACCTCCCAGCCTTCCCACCAGGACTTCCTCTCCGCCTACCAGCGCGCCCTCGATGGCGGGGCCAGCGCCGTGGTCAGCGTCCACATCTCCTCCCTGCTCTCCGGCACCCTCGCGGCGGCCGAGCGCGCCGCTGCGGAGTTTGACGGCCGCGTGCAGGTGGTCGACTCGCGCACCGTCGGCGGGGCCCTGGCCATGTCCGCGCTCGCGGGGGCGCGCCTGGCGCAGCGCGGCGCCTCCCCGCACCTGGTGCGGGCGGCGGCCCGTGACGTGGCCGCCCGCTCCCTGCTCTACTTCGCGGTGGACGACCTGGGCCACCTGCACCGGGGAGGCCGGATCGGGGGCGCCTCCGCCCTGGTCGGCTCCGCGCTGGGCGTACGCCCTGTCCTGACCGTCACCAACGGCAAGATCGCGGTCAGGGAGGTGGTGCGCGGGCGCGGCCGCTCCCTGCGCCACCTGGCCGAGCACCTGGCGCACGCCGCCGGTGCCTCCCGCAAGATTCCGCGCGTTTCTCCCGGCCCGGTGCGCATCTGCCTACAGCACGTGGGGGCCCCGGAGGCTACGGAGCAGGTGCAGCAGATGCTGGAGGGCCTGCTGGAGGGCAGCGACGCGAACGTGGTGGAGATCCTGCACGCCGACTGCGGGCCGGTGCTCGCCGCCCACGCGGGCCCCGGCGCGGTGGCCGGGTCGGTGACCCCGGTGCCGGCGGGCGAGCTGCGCTAGGAAACCAGCCGGTTTATTCACAGCCGTGCCGCTCTGGCGCGCGCCTGTGGAAACACCGCTGTCCACAGGCGGAGCTGGGCGGCCCTGCCGGCTGCGGCGGGCACTGTTTCTGGCGCGGGCCGGGCCCAGGTGGGAGCTTGGCGCTATGGAGAGCCTGCAAACCAAACTGTCCGAGCTGAAGGCCACCGCCCTGAAGGCCGCCGCCATCGAGGAACTGGAGCCGCTGCCGGCGGTCAAGCCGCGCCGATTCCCGACGGCGCGCTCGGCGCTCGCCGGGGCGGCCGCCCTCCTGGTGCTACTGGCCGGGATTTGGGGCTACTTTGCGTTGTTTTCTCCCACCGTGGACGACGTTCCCCTCGCCGCGCCCTTCGGCGCGCCACGCGGCGAGGCGGCCACCGCTGGGAGCCAGGGCGGACAAGGCGGTCGGGCCGGGCAGGAGGACGCGGCGCGGGGCGGCGCGGGCGGCGGGAACGTCGGCGGAAAAGCCGGTGGGCCGGGCGGCGGCGCGGGCACGGAGGCCGAGGGAGGCGACGGCGCCGGAGATAAGGGGCGCCGCAGCGGGGCGCGGGCGGGCGGCAGGGGAGCCGGCAGCGCGGGAGCTCGCGACGAGGCGGCGCTGGGGGAATCGACGTCAGGAGAGCCGGGGCAGGGAGATCCAGGCCAGGGCGGGGGCGCGCAACTGCTGGCCGTGCACGTGGCCGGGGCGGTGGTGAGACCGGGGGTGTACCTGCTGGCGCCCGGCTCGCGTGTGGTGGATGCACTCACTGCGGCGGGCGGGCCCACAGCGCAAGCCGAGGCCAACGCGATCAACCTGGCACGCCCGGTGCAGGACGGCGAGCGCATAGTTGTCCCGCTGCCAGGGCAGGTGGTGGAGGAGCCAGGTGGCGCGGGCGGGCAGCCTGGCGCTCAGGCGGGCGGCGGCGATTCCAGCGGGCCCGCGCAGGGTGGCGCGAGGCAGGGAAGTACCGGGCAGGGCGGGGCAGTGAACATCAACGCGGCCGGGGCGGCGGAGCTGGAGACCCTGCCCGGGATAGGGCCGGCACTGGCCCAGCGCATCGTCTCTTTTAGGGAGGAACACGGGGAGTTCTCCAGCGTCGAGCAGCTGCAGAACGTGCCGGGAATAGGCCCGGCCAAGTTCGCCGCGATCGCGCAGCTGGTGAGGGTGCGGTGAGGCCCCGGGCCGATTACCGCCTCTTGCTGGGCACGGCGGGGGCGTGGCTGGCCAGCCTAGCCACGTGGCAGGCGCCGGCGCTGTGGGGGGTGTGGTGCGGCGCGGCCGCCGGCGGGGCGGTGATAGCCGGCGTGGCGCTGGCCCGCCGGGAGCGCGGCAGGCACGCCCTGGCCGGTCCGCGCCTGGCCGGGGCAGTGCTGCTGGGATGCGTGTGCGCGCTGGTGGCCGGCGTCCACGCCCACCTCCTGGTGGCGGCCAAGCAAGCCGATCCGCTGGTAGCCGCTGCGGCGGCCGGGCGGGTAGTGCACCTGGAGGTGAGGGTGTGTAGCTGGCCGGTGGCTGGCCAGAGCGGTTGGCGCCTGCTGGCCTGCGTCGAGCGCGCCCGGGTGCCGCGGGGAGCTGGCAGCGCCGAGGCAGGCGGGGGATCGAGCGTCGCCGGTGGAGTGGGGGCAGCGCGCCCTGTTTCTCCTTCGGGAGCGGGCCTGGCCGCCCCCGGCGGCTGGGCAGAGGGCACCGCTTGGATGGAGCGCGGTTGGACAGAAGGCCGCTGGGGAGAACGAGGGGGCCGGGTGGAGCTGCGCGGGCCGCAGTTCCTGGCGGAGCTCACCCTGGGCCAGCGGTTGCGCGTGTCCGGGCTGGCGCGCCCGGCCCGCCTGGCGCAGCGGCAGCTCGCCCGGGTGCAGGTAGCAGTGGCACCCGAGCTCCTGCCCGCCAGTCCGGCAGACTCCTGGCGCCGCGAGGCCACGCGCGCCGTGCGGGGCGCGGCCACCTCCCCGCTGGTGGCGGGGATGGGCTGGGGCCAGCGCACGGACATGCCCACCCGCCTGGTGGAGCAGATGCGGGCGACCTCCCTGACCCACCTGACGGCGGTCTCCGGCACCCACCTGGCCGTGGTGCTCGGCGCGGTGGCGCTACTGGCCGGCGGTCCGCGCTGGCTGCGCCTGGCCCTGACCGGGGCTACTGCGGCGGCCTTCGTGTGGCTGGTCGGTCCAACCGCGTCGGTGCTCCGCAGCGCTACAATGGCCGGAATTGGGCTGGGGAGCCTGGCTCTGAACCGCAGCGTCTCCACCACCGGCTCCCTGTGGCTGACGGCCACGGCCATGCTGCTGGCCGACCCCCATAACGCCGCCGACTTCTCCTTTGCCCTCTCCCTGAGCGCAACCGCCGGCATCGTGCTGTGGGCGCCGCGCGTGGCCCGGCCGCTCTCGCGTTTCCTGCCCAGGTGGTTGGCGCTGCTGGCCGCCGTGCCGGTGGTGGCCAGCGCGTCGACGCTGCCGGTGGCGGTGCTGCTGAACCCGACGGTGCCGCTCTACGCGGTGCCCGCCAACTTGCTGGCCTCCCCGGCCGTGGCGCTGGTGACGGTGGGGACGCTGCTCTCCCTGGCCGCCTCGCCCTGGCAGGCGGGCGTGATTTTCACCTGGGTGGCCGACGCTGCCGCCGCCTGGATCGAGCACGTCGCCGCCTTCTTTGCCGGCCTGCCGGGAGCGGGGCTGCCCTGGCCGCAGGGGTGGGGCGGGGCGGCGCTGGCCGCCGGGCTGTTGGCGTCCCTGGTGGCAGGGGTGTGGGCCGCCCAGACCAGGCGGGGCCGGGCCTTACGGGTGCGCCTGCGGCGCCGGGCAAAGCGAGTCGCGGAGAACCTAGACGGTTGGGCGAGCCGGGCCGGGCGCGGTGCCAAGTTGGGCGCGGTCGGGTGGGGTGTGCTGGCGGTCGCGCTTCTGCTGGCCGTGGGGCTCGGAGCCTGGTGGATCTGGCAGCGCTACCAGCGCATGGGGCAGTGGGAGGTCTACCAGTGCGACGTGGGGCAGGGATCGGCCCTCCTGGTGCGCACGCAGGGCAGCGGCGCCGTGTTGTTCGACACCGGCCCGCAAGATGGGCACGTCGAGCGCTGCCTGCGCGAGGCCGGGGTGGAGCGGATAGACCTGCTGGTGCTCTCCCACCTGCATGCCGACCACATAGACGGGGTGCCGGCCGTGTTGGCGCGGGTGCCGGTGGCGCAGGTGCTGCTTGGGCCGGGCGTCTACCCCGCCCACACCTACCGGTGGCTCGTGGGCCAATTCGAGGCCGCTGCGCTGCCCTACCGCGTGCCCAGCCTCGGGGAGGAGGGGCAACTGCCTGGCGGGGTGCGCTGGCGCGTCTACGGTCCCTCCGTCCAGCTCGGGGAGGCCAGTGCCAACAACGAGGAAGGCATGAACAACACCTCGCTGGTGGTGGGCGTGGACCGAGCGGGGCTGGACGTCTTGGTGCCCGGGGACGCCGAGCAGGCCCTGCAAGCCGAGCTAGTGGAGCAGGTGGGCCGCCTTTCCCCGCCCGACGGCGTGTGGGACGTGGCGGTGGTGCCCCACCACGGCTCGGCCAACTGGGACCCGGCTCTGCCCGGCGCGCTGCGCTCCCCGGTGGCCATCATCAGCGTCGGGGCCGACAACAGCTACGGGCACCCCGTGGGGAAGGTGAGCGACGGGTACGCGCGCTGGGGGCGGGTCTACCGCACTGACCAGTGCGGCCCGATCGCGCTCGCGGCTCGGCGTGACGCCGAGGGGGAGGTGGCGGGCCTGCTGGTCCAGGCGCGGTGCCGGGGCGGGTGAGCGCGGCAGAGCGAGGACGGCGTCGGGAGCGGGAGGGCCCGGAGAGAGGGCAGCACCTGTACCGGGCAGCGCGGGCAGGAGGGTGACGCGGGCAGGAGGCGAGCCGGCGGCAACGTTGTCCAAACCGGCGCAGAGGGGGCGGGTCAACAAATGTGGGCGGGGCGTGGCAAGGTATAGGCATGAGTGCAGCCAAGAAGATCGCGCCGGTGCCGTGGGACAAGGCCAAGCTGGCGCCGGTCGTGCTGATCCGCTGCGCCGAGCCGCTGCTGGCGGACCGCGCCCAAAGCTCCCTGCTGGCCCAGGCCAAGCAGGCGGATCCGCAGGTGGAGATCACCCAGCTCGACGCCGCCACCTACGAGGCCGGCACGCTCCAGGTGGCCACCAGTCCCTCCCTGTTCGGAGAGCGACGCTTCATCGTCGTCCCGGAGCTGGAGCTGGCCAGCGAAGCCCTCATCACCGACGCCCTGGCCTACATCGCGGCGCCGGAGCCGGACGTGTGGCTGGTGCTGCGGCACAACTCCGGGCAGCGCGGCAAGAAGCTCCTGGACACTATTGCCGTCTCCTTCCCCGTGATCAGCGGGGAGGCCATCAAGAGCCCGAGAGACAAGGCCGCGTTTGTGCAAGACGACGTGCGGCGGGCCGGCTACCGCATCGACCCAGACGCCGTGCAGGCGCTGGTGGACGCGCTCGGCTCCGACCTGCGCGAGCTCGCGGCCGCCGTGGCCCAGCTCCTGTCAGACCTGGGTTCCTCCGGCGTCACGTCCATCAACGAGCAGCACGTGGCCCGCTACTACTCCGGGCGAATCGAGGCGACCGGCTACAGCGTGGCCGACGCCGCCCTGGCCGGCCGCAACTCCCAGGCGCTGCGCCTGCTGCGCCACGCCCTGGCCACGGGCGTGAAGCCCACCATGATCGTGGGCGCGCTGGCCTCCAAGGTCAGGTTGCTTGCCCGCGTCAGCGCCGGCTCCCACGTCTCCGCCCGCGAGCTGGGACTGCAACCCTGGATGGTGGACCGCGCCAAACGGGAGGCGTCTCAGTGGTCGGAACCCGGGCTGGCGGCCGCGATCCGGGCCGTCGCGGCAGCGGATGCCGAGGTCAAGGGCGCCGGCAAGGACCAGGATTATGCGGTTGAACGTGCAGTTATGCGCATTTGCGAGGCGCACGGGCGTCGGCCGCGCAACCAGCTCGTGGTCGACTATTAGGCCACCCGGAGGGTCGTGGCCGGTTTCACAATTCCCGATAACCTACTGAAATAGGTCCAAAGTCCGGCATATTATGCATAAATGACTTCCCTCTCGAGAAACGAGCGTCTAGACAACCTTCCCTTCAACACCCAGCACCGCCGCCTGCTGGTGGGTTCGGGCCTGGGATGGGCGCTGGATGCGATGGACGTTGGACTCATCTCATTCGTCATGGCCGCCCTGGCCAAGGACTGGAGCCTGGCTAAGGACCAGGTCGGTCTCATCGCCTCGATCGGTATGGCGGGTATGGCGGTGGGCGCCACCTTTGGTGGTCTGATCGCAGACAAGATGGGACGCAAGCAGGTCTTTGCACTCTCTCTGCTCATCTTTGGTCTGGCCACCGGCGCCTCTGCGCTTTCCACCTCGCTGGCCATGCTGCTGGTATTCCGCTTCATCGTCGGCCTGGGCCTGGGGGCTGAACTCCCCGTTGCCTCCACCCTGGTTTCCGAGTTTGCGCCGGCCTCTATCCGCGGCCGCGTGATCGTGCTGCTCGAGGCCTTCTGGGCCGTGGGCTGGATCCTGGCTGCGCTGATCGGTTACTTCGTGGTGCCCGCCGAGAACGGCTGGCGCTGGGCCCTGGCAATCGGTGCGGTGCCCGCCCTGTACGCCCTGTACGTGCGGCGCAGCATCCCAGAGTCGGTGCGCTTCCTGGAAGAGACCGGCCGCCACGAGGAAGCCGAGGTCTCCGTGCAACAGTTCGAGTCTGGCCGCCCGCTGGCCGGGTCCCTGTCCCGCGCCGCGGCCCCGGCCGTGGAGCAGGAACACGTGGAGGGAGCCAAGGGCGTCAGCGCGCTCTTTGGCCCGGTGTTCATCAAGCGCACCATTGGCCTGTGGGGCGTCTGGTTCTTCCTGAACTTCGCCTACTACGGCGCGTTTATCTGGCTGCCCAGCCTGCTGGTCAGCGACGGCATTAGCCTGACCAAGTCCTTCGGCTACACCCTCATCATCACCCTGGCCCAGCTGCCCGGATACGCCGTGGCTGCTTGGCTGATTGAGGCGTGGGGTCGGCGCGCCACCCTGGCCGCCTTCCTGGCCGGGGCAGGCGTTGGCGCAGTCCTGTTCTCCCAGGCATCCACCCCTACCACGATCGTGCTGGCTGGGTGCCTGCTGTCCTTCTTCGCTCTGGGTGCCTGGGGTGCGGTCTACGCCGTTACCCCTGAGGTTTACCCCACCGCCATCCGGGCCACCGGCGCTGGTTGGGCGGCCGGCTTTGGTCGCCTGGCCTCCATCGCCGCGCCCATGACCGTGCCGTTGCTCCTGGAGCACGTCAGCACCGGCGTGGTCTTTGCGGTGTTCGCCGGCGCCTTCGCGCTGGCCACGCTGAGCGCGCTGCTGCTGCCCGAAACCAAGGGCCGCGCATTGGCTTAGGTTGATTGCTACTGCTGACACTCTTACGTTTCGTGGCGCATAGCCGGTTGAGCGGGGTGTTGGTGCGTGCAGCCACCGGGCAAAGTGTCAAAGGAGATAACTATCTTGTTCATACAGAGCTTGGCAGAAGGCTCACGTGAAGGAGAGCGCCCAGTGTGAGGTAGGACAACACAAGGCTGGTAAAAGGGTTAGAATTAGTTAGGGAATCACTGAGTTTTGGTGCTAGGAGCAGTTTTTCTCCTCATGTCCTGGAATGCTAGCCGTATGCACAAGTCAATTCGCCCTTTCATTCCGGTTGTCCTCGTTGCCACTCTTGCCTTGTCTGCCTGTGGATCTGACGATGGGTCTAACTCTGCCCAGAACGTGCCGCAGATGCCTGCTGCTGTTGAGAGCAGTGCACCTCCTGTTGGTACGTCCGATGATCACGACCCAGTTCAACCTGCTGTCACTCAAGCGCCGCCTGTCTCCCAAGATGGAGCTGCTCCCCAAGGTGGGGCAATTCCAGGCGGCCCTTTGGATAATGAGGCGTTGCTCACGCAAACTGCGTACGCTATGAACGTGGCATTGCAAGCAGTGCCAGGTAGCGTTGTAGCAATCGAGCATGACTTCTGGGACGTACCTGAGTGGAATGTACACATTCTGCCCACTGGAGCCTACGGTCCAGTTGAAGTTAAAATTCACGAGGGTTCCGTAATTGGCACTGAACCTAGCGATGATGACGATTTCGTTAATCCGCAGGGTGTTAGTTTTTCGATAGAAGCAGCTATTAAGGCAGCCATGGACCTAACTAAGGGCCAATTTGATTCCGCTGAGCTAAAGCTGTTTAACGGTGCACCCATGTGGGTGGTAGATATGGATGCGTCTAGTGCATCCGGCGACGTCAAGGTGGTTGTAAATCCAGCTACCGGGGAGGCAATGGTCTACAGCGACTGATGGTTGGTTGGGCAAGATTTCATAGCTCTGCCAAGCCCGGGTTTTCCGGTACAGCGATATGCGGCTGTATACAGCTGAGGGTCTCAGTTTGCTGGTATACATGTGAATTGAGTGCGACTAGGGCTAGTGTCTAATTTCTTCTATCGTTTGGCCCGGTTGGTTACAGAAATTCTGTGGTTCAGCAAGACCTACGGCACAGGGGTGGTGAACGAATCAAATAGATTCGTTCATATTTGGTGTGTTACCCAATCACCGCGGGAGGGGGGGTGGTAAATAAAAAAATTCTTTACGAACCCCACCCCTCAGTGGCTTGCTCGGCTTGTGATTTGAGTCCACAATTGTCTATCCCATGGTAGAAGAGCTAGCCGGTGCGGTGGGTTTTCCCGATCTTCATAATTGAGGGAGTAGGTGTTCCTGGTTCTGTTGCGAGGCGGTTGGCGCAAGCTGCTTGAGTGGCAAGGGCGGCAAAACTTGGCGTTGGGTGGGTCTATTGACGCGGGTAACCTCCCTACGTCAATAGACCCAGCCAACGCCGATAATTCCGCCTTTAGTCGGTTGCAGGAGGGTCGGCCTGGGACAAGGCAATGAGCTGGCAGAGGAAACAGCCGACCTGACCCGAACGCTTCCCCGCCAACTAACTTTCTCTGTAACCCGCTAATACGGAAAACATTTGACAGGCTCTGGCACTAGGGTTTCAGATCAGGGAGAGCCAAAAAGTATTGGGGCCGTGGTGCTTAGCACCACGGCCCCAATACTTTAGGTTGGATCAGAGACCAGCAACCTGGGTGGCCAGCTTCGACTTGCGGTTAGCGGCCTGGTTCTTGTGGATAACGCCCTTGGAGACGGCCTTGTCCAGCTTGCGGCTAGCGGTACGCAGTGCAGCCTCAGCGGCCTCCTTGTCACCAGCAGCGATGGCCTCGCGGACCTTGCGGACGAAGGTCTTGAGCTCGGACTTCACGGCCTGGTTGCGCAGACGAGACTTCTCGTTGGTCTTGATGCGCTTGATCTTGGACTTAATGTTTGCCACGGATTTGACTCTCTTACTTGATGGGTCACGGTCGGTGAGGGCTGTGCCGCCTGCGGACTGAGGGCGTGGGGATGCCCCGTGGATTTACAGAACGGCCGGACCCCAGCCCGACCAGGCTAGAAGTCCAGACAGGGAGTTTACCAGGTTCGCCGCCTCATCCCCAGAGGGAACTGAGCATCAGTGCGGTGCCCTTGCCCACAGTACTCAGTGCAGCTGGGTGACTGCCTGAGCCACCTGTTCGAACACCGCGCGTTCGACGCGCGCGCCCTCGCGGCGCACCGCAGAAGGGGAGATGGCGATGACACGGTCCACTCGCGCTTCCGACGGGCGCCGGCTCTGGTCCCACGCGCCAGTGCCAATGTCCATGTAGACGCGGTCGCCGCGGTGGCCCACGCCCCTGCCGTGATCCTTGGAGGTCAGGGTGACTACTGCCAGATCCTGGCCGGCGTGGCCCAGTACCAGCACGGGGCGATCCTTGCCCTGCGAGGGGTCGTCTTCAAAGGGAACCCAAGCCCAGACCACCTCGCCCGGGTCGGCCAGGCCGTCGTTGCGGGGAGCGTACTCAAAGCGGGGCAGGATCCTTAGCTCTCGCACTCCGCTGGGGCCGGTGGGGGCGCCCGGGGAGCGCCTCGGCCCGCTCGGGCGGCGAGCAGGCCGCTTAGGGCGAGTGCCGCCCTGGCCGTGCTTGCGGGTGCGTCTGCGGCCCGGCAGAAGGGACGAAGCTACAGCGTCTAGTAGGCCACCGGCAAAGGACTTCAGGGCAGTGAGAACGACTTCTAACAACTCAAGCCGCCTAGAAAACCAGCACGAAGAACGTGATGAGCGCGCCCAGGGAAGCAGCGGGGATCACCAGCAGAGTCAGAAGGCTCAGGATGGCCGATTCCGCCACCCGCTTTTGCCGCTCAGCCTGCTGGCGGCGGTACTCCTTGGCCTGGCGCAGCGGCTCCTCCGCCTCTCGGCGGTCCGCCTCAGCGTTAATCACGGCCACCTGAGCGGCGTCGATCTGAATGGCCTCGATTACCTCGCCGTCTACATCGCCGGATTCGGTGTACGACGTTCCGCTGTAGCTGGTGCTCACGCTGGCCACGCCAGCGGCGGTCTGGGTGCCGGGGGCGGGAGGAATGGGGCGGACGGTGTTCGCCCACAGTCGCACCGGGAAGAAGGCGCAGACGAGCGCCAGCAGGAAGGGAATCCAGGCGGCGAAACCATCGCCCACTAAACCGTTAATGAACCCGAGCAGAGCAAATATCCCCACAAAAAAGAGAGTGAAAACTGCCAGCGCCCGGCCCGTGTACCGCAAGCCCAGGGGCAAAACAGGAGAGGGATATTGAGGTGACATGACTCAATTTTGGCATTGTTTCCTGTGCGAACGCTGTGTTTGCCCTAGTCCCGCGCCAGCCGCCTGTTGGGCACCTGTCGGCCGTCTCCTGGGCGGGCAAATGTCGACCGCCGCGCACACCCGCCGTCAACCCCGCGCACAAACTTGCTCGTAGGCGCTCGAACTTGGTCTTGTGGGGCCCCGTAGGGCCATGGCCGTGCGTGTAGGGCCAAGTTCGTGCGGGAGATAGGGGAGGAGGTGGCAGTGGGAGAGAGACCGCCGTCTAAGCCGTCCTCGCCGTCGTCCCCACCGTCGCCGACATTGCCGACGTCGCCGCCGTCGCCGCAGCACTGTGACCAGCGCGGGTCCCAGCGAGTCGGCAGTTTTGGCCCAAACGTGGGAAAATGGTTAGCAGTCTGTGTCCACTTGGAGGAAGGCCTTAGCGTGCCCATCGCTTCCGCCGCGCAATCCGCCGCAATTCAGCCCGCCGCGACGGCTCCGGAGTTGCTGCGTAACTTCTGCATCATCGCCCACATCGACCACGGCAAGTCCACGTTGGCCGACCGCATGTTGCAGGCCACCGGGGTGGTGGAGGAGCGCCTGATGCGTGCCCAGTACCTCGACCGCATGGACATCGAGCGCGAGCGTGGCATCACCATCAAGTCGCAGGCTGTGCGCATGCCATGGGTGGTGGATGGCCAGCCTTACGCGCTGAACATGATCGACACCCCGGGCCACGTGGACTTCTCTTACGAGGTCTCCCGCTCCCTGGCCGCCTGCGAGGGCGCGCTGCTGTTGGTGGACGCCGCGCAGGGCATCGAGGCCCAGACGCTGGCCAACCTGTACATGGCGCTGGAGAACGACCTGACGATCATCCCGGTGCTGAACAAGATCGACCTGCCGGCCGCGATGCCGGAGAAGCACGCCGAGGAACTGGCGGGCCTGATTGGTGTGGAGCCGGACGACGTTCTGCGCGTCTCCGGCAAGACCGGCCAGGGCGTGCCGGAGCTGCTGGACCGGATTGTGAACTCGATTCCCGCGCCGGTTGGTGACGCCGACGCTCCGGCCCGCGCCATGATTTTCGACTCGGTGTACGACACCTACCGCGGCGTGGTGACCTATGTGCGTGTGGTGGACGGCGAGCTGCGTCCGCGCGAGCGCGTGTCCATGATGTCCACCGGCGCGGTGCACGAGCTGCTGGAGATCGGCGTTATCTCCCCGGAGCCCAAGCCGTCCAAGGGCCTGGGCGTTGGCGAGGTGGGCTACCTGATCACGGGCGTGAAGGACGTGCGCCAGTCCCGGGTGGGTGACACGGTCACCACGGCCGTGGCGGGCGCTGACGAGCCGCTGGGCGGCTACGAGGACCCCAAGCCGATGGTCTTCTCCGGTCTTTACCCGATCGACGGCTCTGACTTCCCGGCGCTGCGCGAGGCACTGGACAAGCTGAAGCTGAACGACGCCGCGCTGGTTTATGAGCCGGAGAGTTCGGCGGCGCTGGGCTTTGGTTTCCGCACCGGCTTCCTGGGGCTGTTGCACCTGGAGATCGTGCGCGAGCGCTTGGAGCGCGAGTTTGGCCTGGACCTGATTTCCACCGCCCCGAACGTGTCCTACACGGTGACGATGGAGGACGGTAGCGTGGTGGGCGTGACCAACCCGAGCGAGTTCCCGGCCGGCAAGGTCAAGGAGGTGCGCGAGCCGATGGTGCGCTCCACGATCCTGACCCCCACCGAGTTCGTGGGCGCGATCATGGAGCTGTGCCAGTCTCGCCGCGGCACCATGCACGGCATGGACTACCTGAGCTCGGACCGCGTGGAGATGCACTACTCGCTGCCGCTGGCGGAGATCGTGTTCGACTTCTTTGACCAGCTCAAGTCCAAGACCCGCGGGTATGCCTCTTTGGACTACGAGCCGGAGGGCGACGCCGCTGCGGACCTGGTGAAGGTGGACATCCTGCTGCACGGCGAGCAGGTGGACGCGTTCAGCGCGATCGTGCACAAGGACAAGGCCTACGCCTATGGCGTGATGATGACAGGCAAGCTGAAGGACCTGATTCCTCGCCAGCAGTTCGAGGTGCCGATCCAGGCTGCGGTGGGTTCGCGCATCATCGCCCGCGAGACCATCCGCGCGCTGCGCAAGGACATGCTGGCTAAGTGCTACGGCGGTGACATCACCCGTAAGCGCAAGCTGCTGGAGAAGCAGAAGGAGGGTAAGAAGCGCATGAAGGCCATCGGTCGCGTGGACGTGCCGCAGGAGGCGTTTATCGCCGCGCTTACCTCCGACGCCCCCACCGGCAAGAAGGACAAGTAAGTGGCGGTTTTCGACGCCAACTCCTTGGACGACGTTCCCGCTTCCCGCCTCGATTCCGCAGCCTGTGCGCGCTCTGACGCGCCTGGGGCGGACGACGTTGCAGCCACTGGGGGCGGCGGCGAGGAGGTAGCGGCGGGCGGCAACGTCGGGCAGGAATCCGCGCAGGAGTTAGCCCCGGCGGAGTTCGTGGCGGCCTTCCCGCAGGTGGCCGGGGTGGACATGCCGGGCCTGGATGGGCGTCTGCCTTCCCGCGTGGCCTCTTTTGCACGGCGTTCGGGGCGCCTGCCCGAGCGCGGTCAGCGCCTGTGGGAGGAGGCCCACGGGGACGTGGTGGTGGACGTCAAGCGCGGCCCGGGCATGACCACGGTGGCGTTGGACTACCAGCTCGACGTGGAGGCGCTCTTTGGGCGCAGCGCCCCGCTGTTGGTGGAGGTCGGTTGCGGCAACGGCGAGGCCCTGGTGGCCCACGCCAAGGCCAACCCGCACATCAACCACCTGGCTTTTGAGGTGTGGCGGCCCGGCGTCGTGGGCGTTCTGCGCGGTGTGAAGGAGGCCGGGGTCACCAACGTTCGCGTGGTGGAGGCCGACGCCGCCCAGGCGCTGCCCGTGCTGCTGACGCCGGCCAGCGTGAGCGAGCTATGGACGTTCTTCCCGGACCCGTGGCGCAAGGCGCGCCACCACAAGCGCCGCCTGGTCAGCCCCGCTTATGCCCAGACGGTGGCGAACCTACTGGTGGACGGCGGCATTTGGCGCCTGGCCACCGACTGGGAGAGCTACGCCGAGCAGATGGGCGAGGTCCTGCGCGGCGCCACCGACGTCTTTGAGACCACGGGCCAGCCGGGGGAGCGCTTTGCTGGCCGCGTGCTGACCCGCTTTGAGCAAAAGGGAATCGACGCCGGGCGTCAGATTGCCGACTTCACGGCCACGCGAAGGACGCGATGAGCCCGCAGCTTCCCGAGGGAATCGACTGGCCGGCGGACGGGAGCTTGGGGCGGTTGGCCGCCGAGGTGGCGGCCAACCGCCCCCTTTCGCTCTACGTCCACGTCCCCTTCTGCGCGGTTCGCTGCGGCTACTGCGACTTCAACACGTACACCGTGGGCTTTGGCAAGGGGGCGGACGTGGCCAGCTTTGCCGACTCGGCGCTGGCGGAGGCCCGGCTTGGCGCGCGCGTGCTGGCGGGCGCCGGCTTTGCGCGCCGCCCCGCGGGCAGCGTCTTCTTTGGCGGTGGCACTCCCTCCATGCTGGCGGCTGGCGAGCTGGCGCGGATCCTGGCCGGGCTGCGCGAGCACTTTGGCGTCGCCCCCGGCGCGGAGGTGACCACGGAGGCAAACCCGGAATCGGTGACGCCCCAGTACCTGGAGACCCTCGCAGCGGCCGGGTTCACGCGGGTGAGCTTCGGCATGCAGTCCGCCGTCCCGCACGTGCTGGCCGCCCTGGACCGCACCCACCGGCCCGAGCGCGTGCCCCAGGTGGTGCAGTGGGCCAAGGACGCGGGCCTAAAGACCAGCGTGGACCTGATCTACGGCACGCCGGGGGAGAGCCTGACGGACTGGCAGACCTCCCTAGAGGCCGCTATCGCGCTGGAACCCAGCCACGTTTCCGCCTACGCCCTCGTGATCGAGGAGGGCACCAAGATGGCCGCCCAGGTCAAGCGCGGCCTCCTGCCCACCCCGAGCGATGACGACGAGGCCGACAAGTACGAGCTGGCCGATCGCTTGCTGGGCGAGGCAGGCTTGCGCTGGTACGAAATCTCCAACTTCGCCCAGCCCGCCCCGGGGGAGGAGGGCGTTGCCCCCTCCCAGCTCGCCGCAGCCTCCAAACACAACCTGGCCTACTGGCACGACCACGACTGGTGGGGAATCGGCCCCGGCGCGCACTCCCACGTGGGCGCGCTGCGCTGGTGGAACGTCAAGCACCCCCGGGCCTACGCCGACCGCCTGACGGCTGGCCTCAGCCCAGCCGCCGCCGGCGAGGAGCTGGACGCCCCCACCCGCGAGCTGGAGCGCGTGCTGCTGGGCATCCGCACCTCAGATGGGCTGCCTGCCCAGGACTTCGATCCCGCCGTTGTGGCTGACCTGGCTCGCCAGGGGCTGCTGGAGCCAGCCGCGCTGCCGGAGCGCCTGGTGCTCACCCTGGCCGGGCGCCTGCTGGCGGACACGGTGGTGAACGCGCTCACCAGCGCCTAGTCGAGCAGAGCAGAGGCCGGGCTGATGACAAAGCCGTCCACCAGGTAGCCCTTGTGCAGGGTTGTGTTGAGAGCGTCGGTGGGGCTACCAACCAGTTCCTGGGTGATGCGGCTCCTCCCTGCGAACGGGTTGGCGCGCAGCCCAAGAGCCCGATTTTAGAACTTTGGCTCACCACCAGTGAGCACCGCAGAAAAGTCGCAAGCGCTGCGGATGAATCTCTTTACGCGGTTCGCCTCGCTTTCGTCCAAGCCAAAGCTGCTTGGTGCTTGGTCCCACGCATGCCAGCAAGCGTGGGCAACACGCGAAACCACCTTCAAGACGTCGGGCTTTGGTATTCCCCAATCAATACCCAGCAGGTGCTCCAACGTCCTTGGCATCCTTGACGAGTCCAGCGGGGTACCTGACTCATCTAAGGGGAAGGGGACCACGTCAAAGACAGGGGCCAGCTCCCAGGTGGAGTTGCGCCGCACGAAACCAAAGTTCTTTGCGTGGTCGTCGATGTTGTGCATGCAAATCGCTAGTGCTGCAGCGCCAACCACGTTGAGGGCGCTGTGTCTGCCTGAGAGATAGCGGGCCGTGCTAATTGCCGTCTTGTAGGTGAACTCCTCGTAGGGACTGAGCAGGCACGCTGTTTTCATCGACTGGTAACCGAGCCTGCCCGCAGCTGTGCGATCAAAACGCCGCAGCACTAGAACACAGCGATCCGAATCGAAGCGTTCAAGCTGAAAATCCGGCGTTGGCAGTCCGGCTGCACGCGCTGCGGAAAGCGCTACCGCCTCGCAAGCCTGGACGTCGTACCGGTCCGTTTCTGCCGGGAATTTGGCAATAAAGAGCTCGCCGTCCTCACCTATGAGCGTCGATTTTGGTCGGGCTCCTCCTTGGCTGCTGGAACCGGCATGTAGGCGGCGTAGCAGTTCCCGATCCTCGCTACCTGCAAGGAAGGCGGCAATGTCCGCTTGCACCTCGCTTAGCTTGGACAGTCGCCAAGGGAGGGGGGTGTCTGGAGTCTCTCGCAGGAAGGGGCCACCCGGTGTGTCGGCGAACCGAAGGGCACCTTGCCTCGGCAAATCTGGCGTGGCCGCTAAGAGGGAAAGGGAGTTCTTCCATTCCTCCATAGGCAAAGTTCGTTGAATGACGTGCCGTCCCCACGTGTCCGGGCCGGCGTCATCGAACAATCCGAAGGTGCTCATCCCACCGGGTGGGAGTAACGGTCCGGGGGTCAAGGGGAGCCCTTCGCCGATGCTGAAGCCGTTTACTAGCCAATCGGAGGCGTATGTGAACTCTTGTGTTTCCACCCATCCGCGTAGCTGGAGAGTGCCCACATGCGTGGTGGTTCCGTTCTCGCTTGTCCAATGGACCTCAAGCTTTTCGCGCACCGGGAGCTCCCTCAGCTGTTCAGTTGGCTAGTGATCAGTGCCCGACCGCGCGCGCTTTCCATAGGGTCGAGGGAGGCGATGAGGGCATTGTCCAACCCCAGGATCGCGGCGACCGCGAGCACGTTCCCAAAAGATGCTCGTTCTGGTTGTGTCTCAATGATGCGGAGCGTGGGGCGGGAGATCCCTGCCCTGTCAGCGACTTGGGAGGCGCTAAGGCCTTGAGCCTTTCTCCACGCGCGCAGGTTGGGGCCGACGGTTGCCAGTAGGCGTTCCGTTTTTGGATGAAAGTTCGCGGCCATCCACCCTCCCGTTGAGTTGGTAAGTATTCTTGCCATTAGCCGGGATTTTGGCAAGAGTAGTTGCCATTTTGCTGGCCGACGTTGCCTCCCGCTGCTGCGGGCAGCGAGCGCGGTGGTTCTCGACGGCAGCGGGCAGGTGGACGACGTTGCTACCGGCCGCCCTGCGCAGTGAGCGCGGTGACGGCGTGGGCGGGCGGAACGTCGGCGGAGAACTAGGCGTCGGTGCCGGCGGTGACGAAGTCAATCAGCTCCTCGACGCGGCCCAGCAGGGCGGGGTCCAGGTCCTTGTAGGAGTTGACCTTGGCCAGGATGCGGCGCCAGCCGTCGGCCACGTCCTCCTTGGTGCGGTGCGGCCAGCCGAGGGCCTGCAGGGTACCCACCTTGATGTCCACGTGCTTGGGGATCTCCGGCCAACGCTGCAAGCCGAAGAGCTGGGGCTTGACCGCCTGCCACACGTCCACGAACGGGTGGCCCAGAATCAGCACGCCGGTGGGGAAGCGCGCGGCCACCTCCTTGGCGATGCGGCTCTCCTTCGAGCCGGGCACCAGGTGATCCAGGAGGATACCGGCGCGGCGGTTGTCGCCTGGCTGGAAGTCTGCCAGCGCGGCCTCCAGGTTGCCCACGCCGTCCAGGAGTTCAACGACGACTGCCTCCACGCGCAGGTCGTCGCCCCACACGCGCTCGATCAGCTCGGCGTCGTGCTTGCCCTCCACCCACAGGCGAGAGGAGCGGGCCACCTTGGCGCGGCCCATCTCCACCTTGTAGCTGCCCGACGCCGTCAACTGCCGCCCCGAGTGGGAGACGCCCTGCGGGGGCGGCGGGGGAGCGCTCACCCGCACCGCCGGGGCCAGGATCACGGGCTTGCCGTCCACCCAGAAACCGGGGCCCAGGGTGAAGGAGCGGGTGCGGCCAAAGCGGTTCTCCAGCACCACCACGTGGCGTCCACCGATCTTCTCCGTGCGCACCACGGCACCTACGTAGCCCGTGGACACGTCCTCCACCACCAGGCCGGGCTGGGCTGGGATGGTGGGCGTGGGGGCCTGCGCACGCGCACGGGCAGCGGCTAGCGCATCTGGTCCATAACGATCAAACACGCGGGGCAGCTTAGCGCCGCCCCGCGTGTTTGGAAGGGATCACCGCGCGATTAGCGCCGTTCCCTGATCACGGTGTTCTGGCCCAACCGGGTGAGGGGAGAGTGCTTCAGGTCGCCTTCTATGTAGCGGCGCCGAACTCCCTTCACCTCCCCGATCTTCTGGTCCTGGCCCTCGACGTCCAACATCTGCGCTTCCGTCTCGTGTTCGAAAGCGTGGCGCTTATCCGTGTTGCGGTAGCGGACAAAGATGTATGAGTAGAAGGCCAATGCGGAGATCGGTCCGGCCATGAGGAAGATCCAGCGCTCGCCATCTTCCGAATCGAAGAAGGCCAGCGCCTGGAACGGCTCCAATGCCTGCATCAAGAGACTCATTGTTACCTCACATAAAGGCCACGAGGCCACCGAGGATGGTGCCGACGATACCGATGATGGTCGTGACAGTGATCAGGCGCGTCTGGTTGATCGGGATGGATCCCATGGTCTCACCGGTACGCCCGTTCACGGCCACGTAGTGCTTCAGACCCTTCCCATTGCCGAAGTCCTGGTAGTAGCTGTAGAGCCAAACCGGCAGGTAGACGGACACCCAGCGGGAGCCCTCCACCTCGATCTTCTCGTGCTCCCACCGCACGCCACGGTCGTAGGCCTGCAGCGTTTCGTTGACGCGGGCACGACCCACCGAGAGCACGTTGGACCATGCGAAGGGAACGATCTGCTCCACCTGGATGTTGCGGCGCTCCGACGTGAAGCCCTGCAGGTAGTGGGCGTTGTACGCCACCGCGTTCTTCAAGTCGAAGGGTTGGATCGAGTTGATCACGTTGTTCGTGGACTCGCTGGTGTCCATGTTGGCCCGCTCAGCGGAGGACTCGATCACGACGTCGTCGGCCAGCAGACGGAAGCGACGCTTCACGCTGTAGACGTCGGCGTCGTAGAAGGTCTCGCTGCGGTCCTTGCTCACCTGGCGCGTGTAGCGGCGCGTCTCCACCTCCGCCTGGCCGTGTAACTCGATTTTCGCGTTGGCGTCGATGACCAGGTAGGGCAGGTAGACACCCACCACCTCCGTGGGAGCGAACGACCGCGTGAACGCCGGCAGTGCGTAGAAGCGGCGCTTCTTGACGAACTCCGTGATCCGCTTGATCGCCTCCTCCTTGGGAAGGGCGAACGGCAGCAGCCCGTCCGGCACGGCGCCGTTGGGGATCTGGGCGTTGATGGACAGGGTGTTGCGGCACCAGTGGCAGCGGCTGTGGACGGACTCGGCCGTGTTGATCACGACCTCTGCACCGCACGCCTGACACTTGATAGTCACCACATCGGAGACGTCCTCCGGGATGTCCCGCACACCGCTACCCAACAGACGACCGGAGAGCTCGCCGATGGGAGCGGTCAGGCCGAACTTGTCCTCGATGGCGGCCTCAGCCCACTCGTGCCGGCAGAACTGGCAGACCAGCATTCCCGTGGAGGGGCGCAGCGTGATCTCAGTGGCACCGCAGCGCGGGCACTTGTCCACGCCGTGCTTCTTGTCACTGGAGGTATCAAAGTACTGCGCTTGCGGCGCGGCGGGGATGTCCGTCTGCGGCGGCACCTGGCCGCCGGGAGTGGGCATGGCCTCCGGGGGGACTCCGCCGGGAGGCTGGTAGTCCGGCGGCAGACCCTGCGAGGTCACCTGCCGGGCGTAGTCAACGCCAGGGACGGGCCCGGCCTGGCCCGGCGCCGCGTCGGCGGCGCCGGGCACCTGGCCAGAGCCCTGCGGGGCGCCGGGGTACCCGGCGCCTTGAGGGATGTCCGCGTTACTCATGGATCACACCGACTACAGGCCCAGAGCCTTCGCCTTGGCGGCGTCGAACTCCTCCTGCGAGATCAGACCCTGGTCCAGCATCGCCTTGAACTGGGCGAGCTTGGCCACCGGATCCTCGGCGGGAGCAGCGGCCGGAGCCGGGGCGGCCTCCGGGGCACCCTGCTGGGTGTAACCCTGCGGGTAGCCGGCCGGAGCTCCCTGCTGGGGGTAACCCTGCGGGTAGCCGG
>JAUMWR010000080.1 GCA_030529545.1 Buchananella hordeovulneris | reverse complement strand
CCAGCAATCGGAACAGGATGCCATTAAGCTGCGCGCGTTGTTGGCGCAGGTGCAGGCGGAAAAGTAGCCGCTCCCCTGGGCATGGTTTGGGGGTGGCTATCGCCTGGCTCTTGATGCCCGCGCAGGCGGGCACATCGAGGAGCTCAAGCCCGCAGGGCATCCGAGGGCTGGATACGCGAAGCCCGGAAGGTGGCCAGCAGGCCTCCCAGGAAGCCCACCACTACCCCACCCAGCACGCCCAAACCAACCGAGTTGGGGTCCAGCACCGGCTGCCAGCCACGGGCGATTGTTACTCCCAGTATCGCCACGATGGAGACGTAGGCTCCGATGGCCCCGCCCAGCACACCGATCACCACGGACTCGGCCATGACCAGGGCACGGATGTGACTGCGGCGCGCACCGATAGCCCGGCGCAATCCGAACTCCCCGATCCGTTGGAAGACGGCATTAGTCATCGCGTTAGTAAGGGAAAGCACTGCGGCTAGCAGCGCCACCCCGGTCAGGGTCCACAGCATTACCGAGAGGTTCGATTCGATCTCCCCGCGCAGGCTAAGCGGATCGGGGGGAACCATCACCGCCACGCCATTCTTGGCGGTGGGAATCCACGCTGCGGGAGCCTGCCGGCCCACCGAGGCGGCGGAGCCGGGCTGCACCCGCAACTCCGCGTTAGCGAAATCGGCGTTTTCGATGGTCGCAGCTTCAGACTCCAGCATCAGCACCGATTCAAGCAGCTGTACGTTCAAGCCCGCGTCCTCTAGGACACCCACTACTCGCCAGGCAGTCCCATCTACCCAAAGTGCGGGCGAGGCCTGGAGCGGGCCCATCTGAATGCTCTTGGCCAGGTTGGCACCCACCACCACCTCGCCGGGGCCAAGCTGCTGCCCCGGTTTCAAACCCCTCACTCTCACGATGTCACCAGGCAGCGAGCCAGCCGTGACTCCCACCAATGGGGGTTCAGCCTGAGAAGCAACGTCGGGCCGCGTGGAGGCGCTTACGCCTCCCCGCGCCACCCACGTCATGGCGGAGCTGACTCCAGCCAGTTCCCGCAGCCGGTGCAAAGAATCTACCGATCCCGCCCAATCGAAGTGAGCGTCTTCGTAGTCGAATGGTCCCGCCTGCATTGACACACGCTTGTTCTGGGCAGCGTCGAAGATATCCGAGACCTGGTAGCGGGCGCTCAGGGCGAGCCCGTTTGTGGTGATCGCCAGCGCGACTCCCATTGCCACGGCCGCCACCAATCCCCACGTGCGTGAGGCCTTAGACCACAGCCCCTGCCAAGCGTCCATGAGCGCGTCTAGCAGACGAACCTTTGAGTCCTTTCCGCTCGCGGGGGCGGTCTGCACTGCCTCACCAACTGGCGGTGAACCGGGCGCAAGCACGTTTGCAGACGCGGGCTGCTCAGAAACCTGCCCGTCGAGGACGTGCACCCTCCGCTTGGCACGACCGGCCAAAGCCGGGTCATGAGTGACCACGATCAGCGTGGTCCCGGTGGCGTTTAGCCTCTCCAGGGTCTCGATCACCACCTGGCCGCTCTTGCGGTCCAGGTTTCCGGTGGGCTCGTCGGCAACCAACACGGGCGCCCCGGAGACAATGGCACGCGCGATTGCCACGCGCTGACGCTCACCGCCGGAGAGGGTGTCTACGCGCTGACCACTCTTGTGGGATAGCCCAACGAACTCCAGCGCCTCTAACGCTGCCGCCTCCCGCTCCTTGGCGCCTATACCGCGATACAGGCTCCCCAGGGAGACATTGGACAGCACGCTCCGCCCGGGCAACAGGTGAAAAGACTGGAAGATGAAGCCGAAATTCCGGCTGCGCAACCGGGCGCGCACGTGATCAGGCAAGGTTGTGGTGGCAACGTCGTCCACCAAATAGGTGCCTTGCGTGGGCACGTCTAGCAAAGCGATCTGATTGAGCAGGGTGGACTTGCCAGAGCCCGAGGGGCCCTCTATGGCCACGTAGTCACCCTGCTCGATCACCAAATCCACATCGGCAAGCGCAACCACGGGGGCCTCGCCCGCAAATGTGCGGCCGACTCCGCGCAGTTCTAAGTGGGTCACTCGAAGTCCACCCGCACCTTGTCACCGGGGGCGATGCTGCCCTCGACCGCGCACAGGCCCGCCACGCACCTGATCTCCCTAATGGCAGTCTGCTCAAAGGCGCCCTGGACCTGCTTCAGCACCCAGGTTCCCCCGGCTACGTCTACCGCGATGGCACGCTGCGGCACCAGTAGGGCGCCGTTAAGCGGCTCGAACAAGTCGATGGTGACCAGAGGCGGGTCACCCTGCGCCCACTCTGCCGGCACGGCCCCGGAGAGCGGGGCGAGTTCCACGACGGTGTTGCTGGAACCGGGTGGCCCCTGCTCGGCGGACTGCTCGTCCGCTTGCTGTTCCTTTATCGAAGCAATCTTCACCGCCAGCTGCTGCTCGCTAACTGCGGCGCTTCCCGTCATTCCCACTTTCAAGCGCGCGGCCTGCCCGGCAGGCATTTGTACCTTGAGGTGAACGTCGCTACCGCCGACGATGAAGAAGGCGTTCTCCGCAGTCAAGGTTGTTCCGGTGGCAATTGCCTCACCGACTTGGAGTGGTAGCTCTGGCAGCACCAACAGTTCGCTGGCACGCACCACCACTTCCGTCTTCGTGCTCGTCCGCGCAGGCGGGGCAGCCACTTGGGGGGCTGTGGCTTCCCCTTGCCCACCCTCGGGATGGGTACTGGGCTTCTCCCCACCTGCCGGTGGATTTCCCGCGCCCGGTTGAGGGGCGGGCGCGGGAGCCTCTGCCACCGGTCGGGTCACGGCGGCAGATCCGCGCTGCTGGTACATGTCCTTCACGCAGGCAGCGGTGTAGGGGCCAAACTCTCCCTCCGCGCTGATGTCGTAGCCCAAGGCCTGCAAGGCGCGCTGCAGCTGGCGGACGTCCTCGCCCTCATCTCCCTCCACCATGTCTCGGTAGAACGGGAAATCCCCCGGCAGTGCGATGAGTGGACGGTCGTTTACCCAGGTGACAACGGAACCGGCTTGAAGCTGCTGGCCAGAGCCTGTTCCCTGAGCGGTAATGACAGCCGCGCCAGCGGGAATGGGGATGGTGAGCTTCTTTTGGATCGCTCCCGTGACCTCCGCGCGTGCAGTGAGTTGCTCTTTCAAGTCCCCCTTGGTGACCGGCACCACGACGGGTTGGGCCAGTGGGGCCTGCGCGTTGGCCTCTCGTTGCGCAGGCGATTGAAAGCGGGTAGCCAGCATCCACGTGGACACCACCAGCAACACCGCCACCACTACCGCTCCCAGCGACAAAACCTAGCGCTTCAAACTGCTCCTCACTACTTTTCCGCCTGCACCTGCGCCAACAATGCGCGCAATTTGATGGCATCCTGTTCCGATTGCTGA
>JAUMWR010000079.1 GCA_030529545.1 Buchananella hordeovulneris | reverse complement strand
TGGCCGGTGCGGGGGTGGTTCCAGGTGGAGATTTGGATGGTCATTGTGTGTGCCTTTCCATCGTGGTCTGGGGCTCATCCCCTGACCTGATGAATTAATCATACCCCCTTAACGAGGGGGTGCGCAAGTGTTTGGTGGGGTAATTTTGTGAGGATTTCGGGGCCGATGATTGGGCCGGTGTGGGTGTCGTGGGGTCCGATGATTGGGTGGCCGGTGCGGGCGGTGGCGGCGTAGGCGACGCGTCGCCACCAGCGTGGGGACGCCTGGAGGGGGTAGCGCGATGGGTCGATGCCCTCGGGTGCGTGGCGGTAGGCGAGCGCGGCGGCGTCGTCGCCGACGGTTTCGAGGGCATCGGCTAGTGCGTCGATCACCGTCTCGGTGTAGGTCTCGATCCGTGCCAGCTCGCCCGGCACCCGGTAGGGGATGGGGTCGCGGTCTTGCTCCCAGGCGCGGGTGGTGCGCGGATTGACGCCCAAAACGGCGGCCAGCTCATCCTGGGTGAGTGCGAGGTATTCGCGGATCGCCTGGAGCTCGTGCCCGGTCATGCGGGCTTCGGTGGGGGGTGTCATGGTGTCCTCTCTGGTCTGGAGCGTCTCTCCTGTCCATCGCCTGAAGTCTACCCCGCCCCGTTGGCGCGGGGCGGGGCGTGGGGTCAGATGCGGGCCTCGGCCATCTCGACCAGCTCGCCGTGCTCCAGGGTGCAGCCGCTCTCCCAGTAGGCGTCTACCAGGTCGCCGACCAGGTTGAAAAACTCCTCGTCGTCCTCGATGAGCTCAGCGGCGGTGGGCATGACCAGCACCTCGCCAACCTCCGCGTCCAGGGGCTCGTCGTCGCTGGCCGGGCCCTCGATGCGCACCAGCACCGGGGTGGTGGCCTCGATGCAGTGGGTGGTCAGGTAGGCGGCCAGTTCGGCCAGGGACTCGCAGCCGCTCACGCCGCGACGGATGTCCTCGTCGTCGCCGCTCATGGGGAAGGAGTACTGCTGCTCGGGGTCGAGCAGGTCGTTGATGTTGCGGCTGGCGTCCTGCATGCGGTAGGCAATCATTTCACTCTCCATCTGAGCGATGGTCTGGGGCTCGTCCCCTGACCGGATACCTAAAGTATACCCCCCTACTAGGGGGGTGCGCAAGTGTTTGGGTGGATTAATTTGGGTGGATTTTGGAGGTGGCCCACCCGTGGCGGGTGGGCCACCTCGTCAGTTGACCGGCCTGTGCAGGTCGGTGCGTGCGCCCCTACCGGGGCGCCCGGCGTTCCAGGTGTCTACCGTCTCCGGGAGCCACCCGTGGGTGCCTCCCCCCTCTCCGATGATGGCATCGGGGGCGGGCAGGCGGTTGTCGCGCTGGTAGGTGCGGGCGGTCTGGTGGGAAATTCCCACCCGCTCCGCCAGGCCCGCCAGGCTCAGATAGCGGATTGTCATGGCTACCTCCTAGATAGGGCGGTGTACAGGGCGACGGCCCCTGCCGCTAGCGCTAGGGCTCCCAGCATGATTTCGATTGCCCGGGGCAGGTCGAGGGCTAGGATGCCGACTGCGCAGATCGCGATTGTGGCTAGGGCTGGAGAAATGGTTGATTTCATGGCGTGTAGGATGATTCCCCGAGGGGGTGGCCTCCCAGCTGGTTGCTGGGAGGCCCGCCGGCTGCTACCGCTTGCGCTTCCGGCGCTTCCTCCTCCGGGAGTCTCGGACCGTCCGGGTTAGGGATGCTAGGCCTAGGAGGAACGTTCCGATCCCGAGGAGGTAGTCGGGGAGTTTGTCCATTTGCTCACCTCCTTTCATGTAAATAACTATACCCGCCCAAATGACAATCGTCAAGTTGGGCGGGTATAGTTATTTGTGTGGCTAGTCACACGGGGATGCTCATTTGTCCGGCACCCACAGGCCGCAATTTTTCGACTCGAAGTGGTCGCCCCAGCTGAGTGTGACGCGCGCATAGTCGTTGACTATCATGTCTGCCGCGTAGATGTCCGTGGATTTCGGGCCGGTCGCTATCTCCCAGTAGCAGATGCCCGGCTCATCACCGATGCGGATCGCTGTGCGGTACGCGCCGGGCGCTATGTCCTGTCCCACAATCCACGTGCCGTCCGTGATCTGCTGAGCTGGCGTTTTCTCGGGCGCCGCCGTGATGGTGACCATCTGAGTGGGCCCGGCGACGGTGACCGTGGGTGCGGGTGTGTGTGCAGCACTCGCACTGTCTCTGCCAGCTGCCGTGCCCAGGGCGATGCCACCGCCAGCGGCTGCCAGGGCGACCCATAGTGGCAGTGGTCGCAGGAGCCAGGCCCATTTTCGCGGAGCCGCGCTCGCGGCGGGCGGGGTGTGTGTGGACATCGTGGGGGCCTTTCTGTATCGAGGGGTGATGGCGCGATTTTAGTGCAGATCCGTGTGGCGCCTAGGCTGCTGCCATGAGTGCGCTTCGTAGCGCGTCGCGCTCGGTGGCGATGTAGCGTTGGGTGGTGGCGACCGAGGCGTGTCCCAGCAGCTGCTGCACGGCGATCAGGTCACGGCTACCGGCATGGGCGCGGGTAGCGAATCTGTGGCGCAGCGTGTGCAGGGTCCAGTCGCCCGGCAGCACGGCGGCGGCCAGGCGTCCCACGTGCGCCGGGGTGAGGTGCCCGCCGCGCTGGCTGGGCAGCAGCCACCCGCCGGCCACCCGGATGGCCCTGGCCAGATCATCCGGGATGGGGATGATCCGGGTGTGTCCGCCCTTGCCGTGGACGATCAGACTCCAGCCCGCCAGGTCATCCATCAGGTCCCGAGTGTGGACCTGCGCGATCTCGCTGCGCCGCAGCCCACACCGCGCCGCCAGATCGAGGATCAAGCGCTCGCGGGTGTCGGCGTGGGCGCGGGCGTGGCGGTAGGCCGTGTCGGGTGTGGGGCGGGCGATCGCTCGCTCTGGTCCGACGCGTGGTAGGGCGGCGCTGGGGTCGCTGGTGCAGTGCCCGGCGCTCATGCCCCATGCGTAAAACCGTCGCAGTGATGCGTACTGGCTGCGGCGGGTGGCGGTGCTCCAGGTCTGCGTGCCTGCCCACTCTAGGAGCTGGGCGCCGCTGGTCTGCCAGGGGCCGGTGGGTAGGTGGCGCCCGGCGCTGCGGATGTGCCCGGTGCGGGTGGTTATCGTGCTGGCCCGGCAGCCGGAGGCGGCCAGGTAGGCGGCGAAATCTTCGGTGGCGTGCTCCCAGGCGAGCGGAGCGGGGCGGTATCGGACATCTCTACGCATGGGCGCGCAGATTACGCGGCCAGGTCCCAGTCGCCGAGGGGCGTCTCGCCAGGTGCGTCACTGCCGCCCTGATCTGTCTCATCATCGCCGCCGCCCTCGCCCTCGCAGCCGGCCTCGTCCCCATTACTCACCTCTAACCAGAAGGTTAGGGGTTCGAGTCCCTTCGGGCGCGC
>JAUMWR010000027.1 GCA_030529545.1 Buchananella hordeovulneris | reverse complement strand
CAGCCTAGAACAACAGGTACCCTTTAACCCGTCCAACTAACAGGGAGCAGTGCATTTCGCTCCCCCACCACTCTGTTCTGCCGGCTACAGGCCCTGGTGCAGGTTGCCCCGGTCGTAGACCTTGCCGCCCATCGAGCGCGGGTAGCGCACCTTGGGGCGGAACCAGAGGCCGCTCAGCGCCGCCCACATGAGGCGGGCGCGCAGCTTCAGCGGGGCCGGGCTGGTGATCATCTGACTGACCAAGTTCTGGAAGAGGGAAGCCAGGATGTCCAGGCGGCGCAGCGACATGCCTGCGGAGACCTGGTTACGCGCCCCCTTGGAGAACTTCCAGAAGTTGGACTCGCTGACCTGGCCCCAGAACACGGCGTCGTTGGACGGCATCAGGTGGTCAACCACCGAGTCCGGCACGAAGATGCCGTTGCTCCACTTGGACAGGCGGTAGGTGTACTCGGCGTCGTCGAACCAGATGAAGTACTCCGGGTAGGGCAGACCGCACACCTCAACCGCCTCGCGGGTGACCAGGCAGGACACGAAGGAGGTGCAGTCCAGGTTGACCCACTTCTTGCCGTGGGCCAACGGGGCCATCCACCCCCACTTGGCAGTCGGGTAGTTCATGCGGCAGGCCTCGCCGTCGGTCCACAGGACCATGGAGGCGGCGAAGGTCGGGGGACGGTCCTGGTAGCGGGCGGCCTCGGTCCAGGACTCCACCAGCTTCTCCAGGGCCCGCTTGCGCGGCACCGTGTCGTCGTCCATGATCCAGAAGCCCTCGAAGCCCTGGTCGTAGGCGATCTCCATGCCCGCGTAGAACCCGCCGGCTCCACCCGTGTTGCGCTCCAACCGGAAGGCCTCCAGCGGGGTCTTGCTCTGCCACTTCTGGAGCGTCTGCCAGGTGTCGTCCGTCGAGGCGTTGTCGATGACGATGATCTTGGCAGGAGGCGTGGTCTGGGAGTCCAGTGCCCGCAGCGTCTTTTGCAGCAGCTCCCTGCGGTTGTAGGTCACCACTACTGCAGCTACCTTCATTTCTCCTCCTAATTTGCCCCGGTAGGGGAGTTAGCCGCGCAGTCGGTCCACGGCTTCGGTGGATGTTCCATCCACCTTAACCGTTCCCTTTTCCAGAAGGATGCCCCGATTGCACAGGGTTTTGATCAAATCCAGGTCGTGGCTGACGATCACCAGGGACTTGTTTTGCTCCTGCAGCTCGTGGATACGCTCCAGGCACTTGCGCTGGAAGGGCTCGTCGCCCACCGCCAGGATCTCGTCCACCAGGAAGATGTCCGGGTCGGTGTGCACCGCCACTGCGAAGGCAAGGCGCAAGAACATGCCGGAGGAGTAGAACTTGACCTCCGTGTCGATGAACCTGTCGATCTCGGAGAATCGCACGATGTCGTCGAAGGACTCCTCGATCTGCTGCTTGGTCATGCCCAGAATGGCGCCGTTGAGGAAGACGTTCTCCCGGCCCGTTAGGTCGGGGTGGAAGCCCGCTCCCACCTCGATCAGGCCGGCCATGCGGCCCTTGTAGCGCACCTGCCCGGAGTCCGGGCGCATGACGCCGGAGATCAGCTTGAGCATGGTGGACTTGCCGGAGCCGTTGTAGCCGATCAGGCCGATCGAGTCGCCGGCCTCCACGGTGAAGCTGACCCCGTCCAGGGCCCTAAACATGTTGTAGTGGCTCTCCCCCCGGCGCGTGACCATGCGCACCAGGCGGTCCTTGAGAGTAGACGTGTTGTGGAGCTTGAAGTCCTTGACCACATCCTCGACGACGATCACTGACATGTCACAGCTCCTGCGCGAATCGGGAGTCGGCGCGGCGGAAGTAGAGCTCCCCTGCCACAAGGGACACCAAGGCCACGGCCACGGCCACCCAGACGTGGGTCATCATGTTGGGCGGCAGCGCCGGTAGCACCTCGACCGTGCGCTCGGACTGCCAAAAGCCGTAGTGGAACAGCTCCACTGCCACGCTCAGCGGGTTGAACTGGTAGAGCTGCCACAGCCACATTCCCTTGCTGGCCGCCACCTCGTAGACCATCTGCCAGGTGTAGAGCACCGGGGAGATCCAGGTGACCAGCATGAGCGCCAGGTCCACGAAGTTCTCCGCGTCGCGGTAGAACACGTTGAGCGCCCCCGCAAAGAGGCCCAGTCCCAGCGCAAAGCAGGAGACGATCAGGAAAGCCACTAGGATCGCGGCGAGCTGGAGCAGGGAGGGTGCCCACCCGAAGAACAGGGCGCCCGCCACCAGCACCACCACCTGGGGCAGGAAGTGCGCCAGGGCCACCCAGAGGGCGGAGACGGGGAAGAGTTCGCGGGGCAGGTAGATCTTCTTCACCAGCGCCCCGTTGCCCACCACCGAGCGGGTGGCATTGCCGAGCACCTCGCTGAAGTAGTTGATGAGGATGACCCCGGAGAACATGTAGATGACGTAGTCCGGGATGGCCCGGTTCATCCGCATGAAGACACCGATGGCGAAGTAAAACACCATGAACTGGGTGACTGGCTTGGCGTAGCTCCAGAGCATGCCGAGCACGGAGCCCCGGTACCGTGCCCGCAGTTCCTTGTGGACGATCAGGCTGGTGAGGAAGGGATTCTTGAAGACTTCGAGCAGTCCGCTGGAGAGGCCGGGAGTCTTGTAGTCCCTCTCTTCCATCACCGCCCTGCCTTTCCGGCGAACAGCGGCGCCAGCTGGTTGTCAACCATCGTCAGCGCAGAGGCGATCGCCATGTGCATGTCCAGGTACTTGTAGGTGCCCAGGCGCCCACCGAAGAACACCTCGTGCTCCTGCTTCTGCAGGTCGCGGTAGGTATCGAGCCTGGCGCGGTCGTCGGCGGTGTTGATCGGGTAGTAGGGCTCGTCGTCATGCCCAGCAAACCGCGAGTACTCGCGGAAGATGACTGTGCGCTCCTTCTGGTAGTCGCGCTCGGGGTGGAAGTGGCGGAACTCGATGATGCGCGTGTAGGGCACGTCTAGGTCGCCGTAGTTCATCACCGGGCAGCCCTGGAAGTCGCCCACCTCGTGGATCTCCTCCTCGAAGTCGACGGTCCGCCAGGAGAGGTCGCCGGCCTGGTAGTCGAAGTAGCGGTCCACCGGGCCGGTGTAGACGATGGGGATCTGGCCTTGCGTGGCAGCCTTGCTCAGGGGGCCGTCGCCAAAGAAGTCGGTGTCCAGGAACACCTCGATCCGGTCGTGGTCGATCATGTTCTCCAGCCACTTGGTGTAGCCGTGCGTCGGCAGGCCCTCGTAGGTGTCGTTGAAGTAGCGGTTGTCGTAGTTGTACCGCACCGGCAGGCGGGAAATGATGGAGGCTGGCAGCTCGCGCGGGTCGGTCTGCCACTGCTTGGCCGTGTAGTTCTTGAAGAAGGCCTCGAACAGCGGGCGGCCCACGAGGGAGATGCCCTTGGACTCGAAGTCGGTCACGTCGCTGGCATCGACCTCAGCGGCCTGCTCAGCGATCAGTGCCTTGGCCTGTGCCGGGGACATGGCGGCGGAGAAGAACTGGTTGATGGTGCCCAGGTTGACTGGCATCGGGTAGACGACGCCTCCCACGGTGGTCCAGACCTTGTGCACGTAGGGAGTGAAGCTGGTGAACCGCTGCACGTAGTCCCACACGCGCTCGTTGGAGGTGTGGAACAGGTGGGCACCGTAGCGGTGCACCTCGATGCCAGTGGTGGGCTCCACATCGCTGTAGGCGTTGCCTCCCACGTGGGGGCGCCGATCAATGACGGCGACGCGTAGGCCCAACCGATCGGCGGCTTGCTGCGCCACGGTCAAACCGAACAGGCCAGAGCCAACCACAAGGAGGTCATAGTTCACGGTAGGTTCCCTTCGATCAACGGCAGTCTATGCGAAACCGGGCCGCGCCACCCTTTTGGCGGCTGCCTGTGGTGCTCGGAACGCCAAGAGAAAACACCCTTGCGGCGGCGCTCACTTGCACCCCTGGAGTTCGTAGATGGAGGCCGTCCCCTCGCTGTCCAGCAGCTTCAACCCGCCCATCCACAGCTCCTTGGAGGGGGTGATGCCGGCAAAGTAGGGGTGCCACCAATGCTCTGGCCAGAAGAGCTCCTGGTCCACGTACATGTACTTCACGTGCAGGCGCTCCATGCGCTCGCACGCGGCGGGGGTGAAGCCCTCCTGGGCCAGGTAGGCGGCCAGCCGGTCGGTGTCCAGGTTCCAGGAACCGCCGATCGCCGTGTGCGTGACGGGCTGCTGGTTGAGGACGTAGAAGAAGGACACGCCCTCGAACGGGCTGCCCAGAACGCGGCCCTCCGGGTCCAGGTAGTCGGCCGAGCGGCGGATCAGCGCCAGCTCGGAGCTGGTGACCAGGTCGTTCGGGGAGTCGTCGAGCTGGTAGACGGCCTGCAGCTCCTCGTGGTGGGAGACCTTGTTCAGCCCCCCGGTGGCCACGATCAGGCTGAGGGCCACCGCCCCCACCGCGTACGCCTCGCGTTTGGCCCTGATGTGCGCGGCCACGTAGCCGGCGCCCACCGCCCACAGGATGGTGTTGAACATGGCCGCCAGTCCGGCCAGGCGCTGCGGCTCGAAGTAGAAGGGGCCCAGCAGCCAGTAGCCGGGCAGGTCGATGACCAGGGAGGCCACCCACAGGTAGCCAAAGAACGCCCACACGATCAGGAACCAGCGGTGGCGCCGGCCCACGAAGATGGCGGTCGCGCCCAGTCCCAGCAGGACGGCGCCCAGCCAGAAGGAGTGCTGGATGCCGTAGGGGGAATCGAAGGAGTCAGAGAGCAGTTGCTTGACGGCTCCCCAGGTCTCTCCCGTGGGCTCTCGTTTGAACTTCCGCAGCTCGGTGGCAGAGCTGGACAGGGCCATCCAGAGCAGCGCGATGTCTCCGGCCAGCAGGGACGCCAGCACCCCCGTGCTGAGCCAGTCCTTGGACCTGGCGAAAGCGTAGAGGCGCATCACCAGCAGCGGCAGCCAGCTCAGCAGGAACACGATGCCGCCGCTCGGGTGGGCGATCCCCACCCCAAAGAGGCAGGTGAGCAGGAGCAGCAGGGAAACGACGTTCTTGCGCCAATCCCTCATCTTCAGGGTGGTGAGGAACTCGATGGAGAGCGCCAGGCCAGCCGGCACCAGGGCCAGGGATGCCACGTAGGGCCAGAGGGTGCCCCACCCCAGGATGCGGATGGGGAAGGCCAGGGGAACGGCGGCCAGAAGGCCCCCAAAGAGGCCGGCCCACTTCAGGCTGGGTGCCAGGCGCGCGGCCAGGGTTCCCACCCCGAGGGGCAGAACCAAGAGGACCAGCACGAAGGACATCATGTTGGCTCCCACAATGGGGTTGTCCCGCACGCCCATGACCACCAGGTCGTGCCAGCCCGCCGGGTAAAACTTGTAGTCCCCGACCGTGTTGGACACCGCAGAGAAGGTCAGCGAGGAGCCGCGGCCGGTCTCCATGATGTAGCGCAGGCCGGAGAGGTGGTAGACAGCGTCGTAGGTCTGGGCGGGGGAATCCGGCAGGAGCATGCCGGCCTTCAGAGCCAGCCCCATCACCGGGAAGGCGAGCCCCGCTCCAATAAGGGTGGGCAGCGCCGGTGCGGTCCACGGCTCGACGCGGTAGTCGTCGCGCTCCATGAGCCACAGGACCAGCCACGCCAGCGCGGTGCACGCGAGAATGGTGGCCAGGTAGGCGGGCCAGCCCCACGGGATGGAGAGCCACTGGGCGACGATAGCCCCGCCGCCGGCAAAAGCCATGGAGAAGACCGGGGCTGCGGCCAGGAGCAGGATGCCGCGCAGGCGCGCGACGTAGCCAAACAACAGGCCGGGGGCGAACGTGGCCACAGTCACCATGATGGCCTCGGGGACCGCGCTGTACCAGCTCATCTCTGTTTTACCTCCCTACCACCAGGCGGTAGATGGGTTCGCGGATCGCGGTGGGCACCAGGCGGTAGCAGCCGCGCAGCACGACGTTGCGCGTGGCCTGGGAAAGAGAGGTGAGGCCCAGTTGCCGCAGTCTCCACTGGATGCGCAACTCGCTGCGCAGCAGGCGCAGCCCGCCGCGGCGGCCGTAGGCCCCCTCCCCCACCCGGTAGGCAACCAGTACCTCGGGGCTGTTGGCACACCGGATGCCAGCAGCCATCATGCGGGCGAAGAGCCAGTAGTCCTCCATCAGGTCCAGGTGCAGGTAGCCGCCGGCTTCCTCCACCGCGCGCTTGGTGAAGACCACCGAGGGGTGGTTGAAGGGGCTGCGGCTGGCCATCATGGCCCGGATCTCGGCGTGGCTCTGGGGCAGCTCGCGGACAAAGCCGAGCTGGGCGGGGTCGGTGTCGAACTCGGCGATGGCTGATCCCACCAGCTCCGCGCCGGCCGCCACGAGGGGAAGCTGCGTCTCCAACCGCGCCGGCAGCGAGACGTCGTCCGCGTCCTGGCGGGCCACCACCTCGTGCTCGCAGTAGCGCAGGCCGGCATTCAGGGCGCGGGCCAGGCCGACATTGCGCTCCAGCCGCACAATCACAGAGGCCACTTCGCTCTCCTTGGCCGCCTGCCGCACCGCCTCCAGGAGGGCGGGCGGGACGGGGCCGTCTACCACCACGACCAGTTGGTCGGGTCGGTGGTGCTGGCCGCTCGTGATGGAGGCGATGGCCGCGCGGGCGTGGGCGGGTGCGTCGGCCCGGTAGCAGGACATCAGCACGCTCACGGCGGGCAGCGCGGGGGCTGCGGTAGCGGTGCTGGGGCGCCCGTAGCGCTCCACCTTGGCCACCGGGGCGTCCTGCCCCTCCCAGCGTTCGATCTCCGTGCTGACCGGGGTGCCGGCCAGCACGGCGGTGGCGCCGGGGACGGGGAAGATGCCGTCGCGCAGGCCGCGTTTGGCCGCCGCCCACAGGCGCGGGCGGTCGGCGGAGGCACGCAGCGTGCGGGCCCAGCGCAGCACCGTGGAACCGCTGTAGGCGGCCCGCTCCAGGCAGTTGAAGGTGCGGGAGCTGCGCAGCGCCCACAGCTTGTTGCGCACCTCCCACTCGAACCGGTCGCCCGGGTCCGCGCTGGAGTCCCCGAGGACCTTGGTGGCGTGCACAACCACGGAGGCGGGCACGTACAGGCCCACGCGGCCGCGCAGGAGGGCGGAGGTGTACTCGAAGTCGTCGTTCCACAGGAAGTAGCCGGCGCAGGGCAGGCCCACCGCGCCGATGGCGCGCGCGTCAATCAGGATGGAGACGAAGGAGGCCGTGCGCACGTGCCGCAAGCCGAGGGCGGTTGCCTTGGCACTGAGGGCTTTGTCCAGGAACGGGCGGCTGCGCGGCCTGTTCATGGGGTGCTCGGTGCCGTCGGTCCACACGGCCTTGGAGGCCAGCACGGCGGGGTTGCCACCGTAGGCGCTCCGCGCGGCCAGCAGCTCCTCCAGGGCTGTGGCCGTGGGGATCGTGTCGTCGTCCATCAGCCACACGAAGTCGGTGGCGGTGTGGTCCACGGGGCCGCGCTCCCAGCCCAGGCGGGACATGGCGCGCGCGATACCGGCCGTGAATCCGCCGGCGCCGCCCGTGTTGCGCGGCAGGCTGACCACCTCGGTCACCACCGGGTGGGCGGCGGCCACTTGGCCGGAGTCGTCGGTGGAGGCGTTGTCTACCACCACTACCGCGTCCAGGGCTCGCGTCTGGCCGCCCAATCCGTCCAGGGTCTGCTGCAGAAGGTCGCGGCGGTTGTACGCAACCACGACCGCTACAACGCGCGGCGGGGAGGAGGGCTCTGCTGCTGCCATGCCCGCCATTGTGCCACCCAAGGCCAGGCAAGGCCTGTTAAGACTGCCGCTAAGCCGCCGATCTCACGCCCGCGCACACCCCTTGGGCACGGGACGCCACCGCTAGCGCAGCGCGACCTCGAGCTCCTCGCTGAGCAGTACCGAGTACTGGCGCTGCATGTGGTCGTGGTCAAAGTAGATCTGCACGCCGCCCACTGCGGCGTAGCACAGCTGCTCGTCGCAGAAGGCACCGGTGAGGTCCACCAGGTGCACGCTCGGGTCGTTGAACTGCTCCACCGCGAAATTCAGCGGCGCCGAGGGAATGGCCTGGCTGCGTGGCCGGGCGCACTGGCCCGGATCCTTGGCGTTGGCGCTCACGCACTCCACCGGGCGCACGGCCTTGTTCAGCGGGATGTCCGCGATCACGTCCACGCGGATGCCGGCGTCGCGCAGCCGGCCCCAGAAACGGGCCAGGCCGGCGGCGTACATCTCCTGCTCGCTGCGACCACTGCCGTCGTCCACCGGGTGCCCCAGGGCGTAGGCGGTTTGGATCACCCGCTGTGGCCGGGCGGCAAGCAGGTGCTCCTCCACGTTGCGCTGGATCCGACCGGCCCAGTCGTCCGCCAACTGCCCGTCCGCCCCCGCCGGGATGGCTCCGAATGGGAAGCCGCCCTTCAGGATCGAGCGCAGCTTCCAGCCCTGGCGCTCGGCCACCAGGTTCAGGGACCAGCGCCACTGCTCGGCGTGGGAGTCCCCGATCAGGTAGACCAGCGGAGCGTCCGGGTTGCCGCCAGAGTGGTCGCACTCCACCACGGGCGGCATGGTGTCCGTCTCCTCGCTGAGGGTCTTGCACCCCGGCGGCGTGGTGAAGTAGTCGGCATCCGCGCCCAGGGACTCGGAGAAGAGCGGGTCGTCGCGGTGCTCCTGGCAGCCCTCCACCAGCAGCGCGTTCGGCCCCGCGCAGTCCTGGGTGATCAGCTCCTGGGTGCGCTCAGCGGCGGCCTGCAGGGAACGGCGGGCATGCCACACCCCCACCGCGCAGGCGGAGAGCAGCACCGCCATGGCGGTCACCGTGGCCGTCACGGTGACGCCGGTGCCCCAGCGCAACCGCCGCCCCGGGTTCTCCACCAGATGGTAGGTCAAGGCGGCCAGCACAAAGGTGGCACCCAAGATGCCCAGCTTTTCGGTGCGGGACAGGGCGTGCCCGGTCACGTACGGCAGCAGGATGATGAACGGCCAGTGCCACAGGTAGAGCGAATAGGAGACGTCTCCCACCCACCGCACCGGCGGCAGATCCGTCAGCCGGGCCAGCCCGCGCAGGCTGCCCGCGCCGCCCGCGAAGATCACCAGCGCAGTGGAGAGCGTGGGCGCCAGGGCCACCCAGCCGGGAAATGCCATCTCAGGCGTGATCAGGAACCCGCTGGCCACCAGGACCACCCAGCCCGCTGCCGCAAGCCCCAGGCGCACCGCCGCCGCCACCGCCTTGGCCAGGTGGATGGTCAGCGCCACCAGCGCCCCGAGCGCGAACTCCCAGAACCGCACCGGCGTGAAGAAGTAGGCGCGGTTGGGGTCGGCAAACGTGAACCAGGTGGAGAAGGCAAAGAAACCGGCCGCGAAGAGGGCGATAAACCAGGCCATTCGGCGGCGCAGAACGTCGGCCCACTCCCCCGCCTGCACGCGGCGGCGCCCCAAAGACACCAACACTACGCCGCTCAACAGCAGCGGCCACAGGCCGTAGAACTGCTCCTCCACGGACAGGGACCAGTAGTGCTGCGCCACCGTCGCCCCCTGCGCCTGGGCGTGGTAGTTCACGGCGGAGGCGGTGAGGTAGAGGTTCTGGACGTAGCCCACGGAGGCGGCCAGCTCTCGCAGGTTGCGCTCCCACGCGTCCCACGGCATCGCCCACAGCACGCCCGCCAGCGAGGTGGCGATCACCAAGAAGGCGGCCGGCAGCAGGCGCTTCATGCGCCGGGCGTAGAAGCGCCCAAACCGCACCCGCCCCGTGGTGAAAAGCTCCTTGCCCAGGTGGGAGGTGATCAGGAAACCGGAGATCACGAAGAAGACATCCACGCCCACAAAGCCGCCGGGCAGGCGCGCCGGCCACAGGTGCACCGCGATCACCATGAGCACCGCCAGGGCCCGCAGCGCCTGGATGTCCCCGCGCAGGGCGGGCGCGGCGCGGCGCGGGGCGGGGGTGGTTCCAGCGGCGGCCTGCGCGTCCCTCGCAGCGGACTCGGTGCCAGCGGGAGCGGCGGCGTGCACCGTGCCCGCAGTGCCAGTGGCAGTACTCGCCCACACCTGCTCCGGGGTAGCGCCCTGCGCGGAGGCGGGCAGCGGCTGCTCAGTTCCAGTCACAGGTTTCCTTCCCTCTGAGGCAGTGGGGTGGCGCAAAGTCCGTGCTTAGCCTAGGACCAACCGTGCCCAGATGCGTGTTGGCCCCGCTGCTTCACAGCAGCGGGGCCAGTCACATCTTCCGTTTACGGGAAGGGGCGCACGATGGTCGGGTAGTAGTTCCCCCACCGCAGCGAGGTGACGTGGGTGTTCAGCGCGATACCGCCGGCCTCAATCATCATCTCGTTGCCCAGGTAGATCGTGACGTGATCGATCACGCCCTGGCCGTTGTGGTAGAAGATCAGGTCACCGCGCTGACGCTCGCTGAAGGGCAGGCGCTGCATGCGCGGGTGGTGCCCCAGCTCGCGGGAGGTGCGGTACTCCGGCCACTGGTGGGCCATCACGTTGATGGGCTGGGGGTCGAGGCCCGCGGCGTAGAGGGCCTGCAGCACCAGACCGGAACAGTCGTAGCCGAGCTGGTAGGGGCCGGCCCCGCCCCAGGTGTACTCGGAGCCGCGCTGCTCCATGGCGAAGGCGATCATCGTCTCGATGCGCTGGCTGCGGGTGGCGCGCGCGCCCAGGCGGGGCTTGGTTTGCCAGGCGTCGATGTTGAAGCCGTAGCCAGTGCCCAGGGCGTTCCAAGTGCGCTGGTCAACCACGCCGGTCACCGGCAGGCCACGGCGGGACTGGAAGTTGCGCACCGCTGCGATGGTGGTGCCATCCATGGTCTCCCACCGGGAGCCAAGGCCCAGGGCGTGCTGCACCAGGCTGACCTTGGTGCCGTTCCAGCCCGGCAGCAGGTTCTGGCCGCCGCCGATGGCGGTGATGCGGGTGGTGGGGGCCAGCAGGCCGCGCGGCGGGCACCACGGGCGGATGTGGCCCGGCAGGGTGGCGCGGAAGCCGGCCAGGTGCGGCTCGCAGGTGGTGATGTTGTCCGCTACCCCGGCCAGGGAGCCGCACACGTAGTTGGCGGCGGGGCTGGAGACGGAGTTGGCGCCGCCCACCACGATGCGGGAGGTGTACGCGCGGCCCCGGACAAAGTTCAGGTGGTCTGCGGTCTGGCAGTGCGGGTGGGCGTAGAGCACCGGCAGGGAGAGCTGCGCGGAGATCGGGGAGACTGCCAGGGCGTCGATCTGGGCCTGCCCGCCCACTAAAGCGTAGCGGTCGGCGCCGGGAACGGTGCTGGCAACCGCGCGGGCGGTGGCGTAGCGGTCGGCGCCGCTGAGGCGGGAGACCTTGGCGCCGGTGGCGGCCTTGATGCGGTAGATGGTCTGGGAGGAGACGACGTTGCCGCCGCCTACTACCACCACTTCCTTCACCCCCAGGCGCTGGAGCTGGTTGACCAGAGCGGTGGTGTCGGCGGTGGCGAGCAGCACCGGTGCGTCCACGCGGGCGGCGGCCACAGCGGCCGGGATGGCGTCGGGCATGGCGGAGGCGCCCACCACGTAGGCGGTCTGGGCGGCCCCGAATCGGGCGGCGATCGCCTCAGCGGTGGCTTGGCGGCTGGTCCCGGCGATGCGGTCCACCGGTGCGAACGTGGTGGCCTCGCGGGCCACGCGGCTGGAGACCGCGTTTTCGCCGCCCAGGATGACGATGCGGCGTGGGGCCAGGCGGCGCAGCTCGGCCTTGAGCTCGCTGCTCATGGCGGCCTGGCCGGTGATCAGGACGGGGCCGCCCAGGCGGGCGGCCAGGGGCGCGGCGGCGGGACCGTCGGCGATGCCGGGGCGACCCACCAGCACTACTGCCTCGACATTGCCCTTGTAGGCGCCGTTGGAGAGGGCGATGGAGGTGACGGTGGCGTCCTTGCCCTGGTAGCGCTTGGAGGGCATGGAGGTGAGCACGCCGCAGGGCAGGCTGGCGGCCGGCGTCTTGGTTTCCTCCAGGGTGCCGAAGAGCACGCGAGAGGACACTCCTGCGGAGTGCAGGAAGTCGGCGGTGCGGCTGGGCACGCAGGTGTCGGTGGTGTGCAGCATCGGGGCACCGTTGAGCGCGGCCAGGTAGGCGGCGGTGGAGTAGGTGGCGGCTTCGGTGTTGCGGATCAGCACGGCGCGCGAGCTGTTCTTCCAGCCGGCGCTGGCCACGCGGGCGGCGGTGTCGAAGCGGTCGCCACCGGAGAGAGCGGAGAAGCTGGCGGCTGGCAGGGCGGCGCGCAGCTGGCCCTCGAGCGAGCCGGCGCCGCCCACTAGGGTGACGCGGGTGATGCCGCGCGCGGCCAGATCGCCCTGGGTCTGCGCGGCCAGCGGGCGGGCCAGGAGGATCGCGTTCTGGGCGGCGGCGAACGGGATGGCCGCGCCGTAGTCGATCTTGCGGGCGTCGACGGCGACGACGTGGGTGGCCTGCGGGAGCAGGGCGAGGATTTCTTGGTGGCCGACGTTGCTGACCTTTGCCCCGGTCACGGTGGCGGTCTGCGTGGCGGCCGCTGCGGCGGCGCCCAGGTTGAGCACTGCCTTGGGGGCGAGCTTGCGCAGCGCGGCCTCGTCCTCGGCGGTGAGCTGGGAGCCGACGGGCAGGAGCGCAGCCTTGACCTGGCCGGCGAGCGCGGCGGCCTCGGCGAGCGCGGCGGTGTCCTCACGCGGGGTGAGGATCACGGTGTCGGCGCCCTGTGGGAAGAGCTCGGCCAGAAGGGCCAGGCGGGTAGCGGACGGAGAGGCGGCGTGGACGCGGCGCACACCGTACTTCTCCAGGCCCCGGATGGTGGCGGGCAGGCGGGTGGCGGGGGCCGCCACGGGGGCCTGCAGCGGCGCGGGGCTGGCCGGGGCCGGAGCGCTTGTGTCCGCCGAGCCGTTGTTGTCACTGGGCGCCGGGGTGGCGCTCTGCGTGCTGGCGAGGGTGGGGGTGGTGACCTGGTCGCCTCCCACCTCGCTGCCCTCCGGGGTGGGCTCCGCGCCGTCCTCGTCGGCGGGAGTGGGCTGCGCGGTGGCCTCTACCGTTTGGCTCTGGCCTGGCTCCTCCTCGCTCTCCGCGTCGGGCGCGGGGGTGGCGGGGGCAGTTATCGAGCTGTCCGCAGCGGCGGTGGCGCCGGGGTCCTCGGCGGCCGCAGCCAGGGCTGCCGTCCCGAAACAGAGGCTGACGGCCAGAATCGCAGTTGAAATTGCACGCATGTTTTCAAGCTACCGAAAGTTACCCTGGCCTTCCCTCCCCCAAAATGGTGATTTCCACTATGCCTCCCCGGGGGACAAACGCGGCATGCACCTAAGAACCGCCGGGGAAGCGTCGGCCACCTAAAGACACTTGTGGGGCCCAGCCAAAAGGCTGGCCCCCACAAGGTGAGAAGGGATTAGCCGCCGATGGCCAGGCGGGCCACTGCCTCAAAGTTGTCAGGGTTGGTGACGCGACGGCCATCCAGCAGGGCGCGGATGCCCGGCAGGTCAGCTGCGGTGAGCTGGGCGTACTCGGGGTGGTCGGTCTGAATCACGGCGGCGTCGATCTCGGTGCCGATCTCGTAGGCGTCCCAGCCGAACTTGGCCAGCTCCTCGGCGGTGTACATCGGGTCGTGGACGCTGACCTTAGCGCCGCGAGCGCGCAGCGCATCCACGGTGGCGAACACGCCGGAGAACGCGGTCTCCTTCACGCGGCCGCGGTAAGAGGCGCCCAGGACGGCCACCTTGACACCCTCCAGGGTGCCGAGCGTGTGCTCCAGGCGCTCCACCGCGTACTGCGGCATGGCGGCGTTGGCGGCGCGGGCCACGCGCACGATGTCGGCCTCGCCGTCGGTGGACAGGTACAGGCGCGGGTAGACGGGGATGCAGTGGCCGCCCACGGCGATGCCCGGGGAGTGAATGTGGCTGTAGGGCTGGGAGTTGCAGGCCTCGATGACGGGGGCCACGTCGATCCCGAGCTTGTCCGCGTAGATGGCGAACTGGTTGGCCAGGCCGATGTTGACGTCGCGGTAGGTGGTCTCCGCGAGCTTGGCCATCTCGGAGGCCTCGGCGGCGCCCAGGTCCCACACGCCGTTGGGGCGGGGCAGGTCGTCGCGCTCGTCGAACTGGAGGACGGCCTCGTAGAACTCGCGGGCGCGGCGGGTGCCCTCAGGGGACAGGGAGCCGATCAGCTTGGGGTAGCGGCGCAGGTCGGCAAAGACGCGGCCGGTGAGCACTCGCTCCGGGGAGAAGACCACGTGGAAGTCCTCGCCCTCCGTCAAGCCGGAGATCTCCTCCAGCAGGGGGGCCCAGCGGTTGCGGGTGGTGCCCACCGGGAGCGTGGTCTCGTAGGAGACGAGCGTGCCGGGGGTCAGGTGCTCGGCCAGGGAACGGGTGGCTGCGTCCATCCAGCCGAAGTCGGGCTGGCCGGTCTCCTCGTCAACAAAGAGGGGCACCACGATCACAACGGCATCGGCGCCGGGGATGGCCTGGCCGTAGTCGGTGGTGGCGCGCAGCTTGCCGGCGGGCACCAGCCTGGCCAGCTTCTCTCCCAGGAATGCCTCTCCCGGGAAGGGCTCGACGCCGGCGTTGACTTCTGCCACGACCTGCGGGTTGACGTCTACCCCGATGACCTCGTGGCCGGAGTCGGCGAACTGGACGGCCAGGGGCAGGCCAATCTTGCCGAGGGCGACGACGGCGATGCGCATGCGTTCTCCTTTGTGTTGTTAGCGACGCAGGGCTTGGCAGCGAGTTTAGTTCTGTGGCGGGAGGCGCACCACCTCGCCGCACTGCCTTGCGCCGCTGCCGTTCGAATCGGGGAATTACCTATACTCGATTTTTGTGAAGATCATGTCCGTTGTGGGCGCGCGCCCCCAGTTCGTCAAGCTAGCCCCCATTGCGCACGCCTGCGAGCGGGCCGGCGTGGAGCACGTGGTGGTCCACACCGGGCAGCACTACGACCCGATGCTCTCCGACGTCTTTTTTGAGGATCTGCGCATCCCGGCCCCCGACGAGCACCTGGGCGTGGGCAGCGGTTCCCACGGCGTGCAGACCGGCGCGATGCTGGCCACCATGGACGAGGTCATCTTGAAGCACCGCCCGGATTGGGTGCTGGTTTACGGTGACACGAACTCCACCCTGGCCGCCGCGCTGTCCGCAGTGAAGCTGCACTTCCCGGTGGCTCACCTGGAGGCGGGCCTGCGCTCCTTCAACCGGGAGATGCCGGAAGAGATCAACCGCGTGATGACCGACCACTGCGCCGACCTCCTGCTGGCGCCCACGGACGTGGCCCGCTCCCACCTAACCAACGAGGGGCTGGCGGAGCGCACCGTGGTGGTGGGCGACGTGATGACGGACGTTTGCCTGGCCACCCGCGACGCCGTAGCCGGCTCCCCCTCCCCCATCATGGAGAAGCTGGGCCTGCCCGAGGGGGGCTACTACCTGGCCACCATTCACCGGCCGGCCAATACGGACTCCAAGGAGCAGTTGGAGGCGGTGCTGGACTCGCTGGGCAGCGTGGACGCCCCGGTGGTGATCCTGGCCCACCCGCGCCTGGTGGCAAAGGCCGCCGAGCACGGCATCGAGATTTCGCGCGGCAATCTGGTGGAGCACCCGCCATTGGCCTACCCGGCGCTGGTGGCCAGTGCACTGCACGCGCGCGGCGTGATCACGGATTCCGGCGGCCTGCAAAAGGAGGCCTTCTTGCTGCGCACGCCGTGCACGACCGTGCGCCCGCAGACTGAGTGGGTAGAGACCGTGGAACTGGGCTGGAACGTGCTGGTGGGCCCGGGACGGGAGCTGGTGGATGCCGCGCAGCGTCCCCGCCCGGCGGACACGACCGAGATCCCGTACGGCGACGGCAACGCCGCCGACCGCGTCATTCAGGTGCTGCTGGAGCGCCGCCGCGCGTAGGCGCACGGGGAGAACAAGACGGGAAATAAACGGTGGCTCTCCCTCCTCTTAAAGAAGAGGTGAGCCACCGTTTGAGAGGAGCGTCAGCCTTTAGTGTGCGCCTCCACGAGCCTTCGCGCGAAAGGCTCTAAGAGCTGGTCGGTGTACTGGCGTTGAAGGTGGTCGTAATCGAAGTACACAAGCACGCCTCCCACCGACTGATAACACACTTCGTCGTCGCAGAAGGCGTCAGTCAAATCCAGAAGCGCCACCTGCGGTGAGTCCGTTTTCTCCACGGCAGCGGTGAGCGGTGTGGCCGGAACGGCGACCTCCCGTGCCACAGCGCACTGGGCTGGGTTCTCCACGTTCACCGCAGCACATTCGACCTGTCTTACGGCGCCGTTGAGGGGGCTGTCCGCAATCACGGTTACCTTGGCGCCGTTATCAGCCCACTGTTTGAAGACTGGGGCCAAACCATCTGCGTACTGTTCGGTCTGACTGCGCCCGGTACCATCATCAACCTTCCACCGCACCGCAAAAGTGGAGTAGATAACGTGATCTGGGCGTACCCGGTCTAGGTGTTCCAGAGCAGCGGTTTGGGTGGCTGCGCACTGTTGTTCCGCAGCCGCGTCGTCCAAGCGCAGCGGGAGGTTGCCGATCGCACATCCGCCCTTGAACAACAGGCGCAGCTTCCAGCCTTCTCGGGCCGCTATCGCGTTCACCACGTGCTGCCACTGCTGGGCGTGGGAGTCACCCACTAAGTAAACCAACTCAGCGTTGGCATTCCCCCCGCTGTGGTCGCATTCCAAGAGGCGCGGCAGTGCCCCCTCCTCCTTTTCCAAGAGGATGCAGCCCGCTGGAACGCCGTAATACTCGGCCCTTTTACCCAGGAACGTCTTGAATAGTGGAGCGTTCACTTGAGCCGAGCACTCTGGCTCCAAGAGTGCACGCGGCCCTGCACATTCCCCGGCCAAGAAGGCGTCCTCTGCCGCTTCGAATCTCTCTTGTGCGGAGTTGGCGTGTGCAATCGCGCCCCAACAGAGGACAGCGCAGGAAGCTACCGCTCCTGCCATGGTCGTCATCACCCTCAACGTTGGCCACTTAATTCGCTGCCCGGGGTCCTCAATCCAACGTTTGGACACGGCCGCCAGCCCGATGGTCAGCGCTAGAAGCGCTAGCTTCTCGGGGTAGCGCGGAGCATAGCGCAGCGCATAGGGCGCGAGGATGATCAGGGGCCAGTGCCACAGGTATATGGAGTATGAGGCATCCCCCAGGAACTGTACGGGGCGGAGCGACGTTATGCGTCCTATAACCGGCAGCTCTCCCCCGGTACCGAGGGCAATCAACGCCGAGGTGGCCAGTACGGGCGCTAACGCCCACCAACCCGGAAACGGTTGAACTGGCGTGAGCAAGAACGTAGTAAGCGTCAGTGATACCCAAGCGATCCCCGCGGTTACAGCAGCCCACGGCCGTACACCGGGGAGTCCAAGGGATCTCTTTAGCCAAGGCAGCGCCACGGTGACCATCGCCCCGGCAGCAAACTCCCAAAAGCGCACTGGGGTAAAGAAGTAGGCGGGACGTAGATATGCCGCCGTGAACCATACGTTGAAGGCGAAGAAAATACCTCCGAAGACAGCTAGTCCGACCATGAGCTTTCGCCTGCTGATAACCCTGCCTGTCACCACAAAGAATCCCAGCAGAAGGGCGGGCCACAAGAGATAAAACTGTTCTTCGACAGAGAGAGACCAGTAGTGCTGCACGACGGAAGCGCCTTGCCCAGCAGCGTGGTAATCCACAGAGTTTACTGCCAGCAAAAGGTTGTGTATGTATGCACCAGCAGCGGCGATTTCCTGAAAGTTGATCTGCCACCGGTCCCAGGGCATCAAGGCGATGACGCCAATCCCGCTGGCCGCTAGGACGGTGAAGGCTGCGGGCAGCAGGCGCTTGATTCGGCGAGCATAAAACCGGGGTAGTTGAATGTGGCCGGTGGCCTGGAGTTCCTTAATGAGGTGGGAGGTAATGAGAAAACCCGAGATAACAAAGAAAACATCGACTCCCACGAATCCGCCTGGCAAAAGGTCTGGCCACAGGTGAACACCAACTACTGCCATCACAGCAAATGCACGGAGCGCTTGGATATCGGCGCGAAAACCTTGGCGCAGGCGAGGGGGAACGGTCTCAGCTTGGTTCACGGGCTTCAGGATACGCTCGCTGCTGCCTGCTCCAGGATGTCGGCCACGGCGCGCCCTACGGCAGCGGTGGAGCGGTTTTCCACCACCCACTGGTGCCGATAGCCACTCGGAACGTCTTCGCCGTATGCCGCAGGAGGCAGCGTTTGTTTCGCTGCCGCTTTGCTTCGGAGGTCAGCTGCAATCTGCTCCATAGCTTTGGCTACAGCGTCAACGTCGTAGTCCACGACGGTCCCCAACATCGGATCAGCCAAATCCATCCTAGCTGGCCCTACTCCTGCGTAAAGCACCGGCACTCCGCTGGCGAGTGCCGCAAGGACCTTGGTCGGATAAGCAGTGTCGCAGCCAGATTCAGGCCGCAACGACACCAGTGCGGCACTCGCACCAGTCAGCCACCTGGCTACCTCAGCTGGGCTCATCTGGTCCAACACCACCACAGGACGATGTGTCAACTGTTCGTTTGGGGCGGCACCCGATTTCAGTTCTCCGTTCGAAGCTTCAGAGGAGGCGGGAGCGCTGCCGGCCAGCTCAGCGCTGATCTTTTTCAGCAGCGGCCAGTCGCTCCCCTGACCGATGAATACCACCTGGCATCCTCGCAGCCCGGCAGCAGCCCGCGCAAAGATATCGGCTCCCTGAAATTCTGAGGCGGTGCCAGCGTATATGAGATATGGGCCGATTACGCCCGCCCTTGTTAATTCTTCTCTGCTGGGTCCTTCTTGCCCCGGGAAAAAGAGAGAGGTATCCACCCCATTTGGTACAACGCTTAGGGCGCGCGCACCCATTGCTCGCAGTAGCACAGCGGCTTCCTCAGTGACAGCCACTACGTGCGACGCCCCGCGCAGAGCAAAACGCTCCAGCGCACGCAAAAGCCAGACTGCCGCTCGAGCTGCCCCAGCGCTCCTGGCTGCCTCGCTCCACACGTCTGGGGCGAACATCACGTATGGTCGCCGCAATAGCGCGGCAAGTATGCGCATCACCGCCCCTGTAGTAGGAGGGGGCTCCACCAGAAAGGCACCAGGACGCCTACGGCTCAAGACCCGCCAAAGTAAAGGTAGATCGAACGACAAATAGGGCAGGTACCCCCGCAATTGGCCCGCGCGGTCCCTCAACACCGGCCACCGTGAGACTGTTAAGCCAGCTGGATCTTTCCCCCGGTGGGGGCTAGTTGAGGTAAGTACTAAAACTCGATGCTCTCGAGCAAGTAACTCTCTCTCCACGGCAGCCAGACGAAGGCTAGCTGCCGCTGGCTCTGGAGAGTGAATGCGGCTCACAACAGTGAACGAACAGCGGCTGCCCACAATCTACGCCACTGCTTCACCCGTGTTTATCACGGACTCTGAACCGCTAGCTACTCCCAACACTAACTCAGTAGCCCGCTTACTCGTGGCCACTAAAGAGGCATTGTCTACAACCCATTGAGCACGCTCCATCTGGAGCGTATCGGGACTGTCTAAGATCTCCCGCATTGCTGCCGCCACCTGCCCCACATCATGACCCACGGCTGGTCCAAGCAGTGGGACCCAGCGGCCAGGCTCATTCGGGCCTACCTTTATGCACCTAGTGCCGCACGCCGGGCCAACATAGGCTTTGGAGGGGACAGCAAAGTCGTACTCACCGGGCGCAATCGACGCCAAACAGGCGGTAGCTGCCCGGATCTTGGCCGCGATTACTTCCGGCGCCACCAGTGGATTGATTTCCCAGCTCTCTGCAGGGAGCACGGACAGCACCCTCGCGATCTCGGGTAGCTCATCGCCCTTAGCATGAAAAACCAGGCGCGCATGCGGGTGGGTACGGTGCACCTGCACGAATGCGTGGGCAAATATTACTGACTTTTGTAGCCCGCTAGCCGTACCGGCGTACAGAAAGGTTGGCGCATTGAAGCGCTCAACTGGACCGTGGGGAGAAAACTGCGTGGTATCAACCCCATTTAACACCACTACCGCATTCCCCCCGCGTTGCTGAGCACGCTGCGCAAACTGGTGGGTCACCGCCATAACTACTGCGGCTCCCTGGAAAACCTTGCGCTCCACCCGAGCGATCAGTCGCTGAGCCAGCTTCGGGTAGCCACCGGCAATTGCCGCTTCTTCCCACAAGTCTGCCGCATAGTAAACGTACGGGATCCGACGCAATTTACAGACCGCTCGCACCACAAAACCGGTAGTCGGAGGCAACTCACTGACAACAACATCTGGGCGACGCACGAACAGCAAACGCCAAAATAGCGGCAGATCGAAACTGGCATACGGCAAAAAACCCTGAATATAGCCAGACTTATCCCGCAGCACCGGCGCCCGCGATATTCCACGTTCGTCACACTTGGCTTCGGCCAGCTTCGCTGGGCGAGCAGCGGTTAGCACCCGCACCTTTGCCCCAGCCTCCAGCAGCGCACTGCGGAGCGCGCTCAAACGGAACACCGCTGCCGCAGGCTCCGGGGCCCAGATGCGAGAGGCAATCACTACCCGAAGATTGTTGCTCATTGCATCAACCCTAACTGTCCCAGCGCACAGGTGGGGCCGCTACCCCACCTGTGCGCCTCACTGCACCGCAGCGACTCTTAGAACTTCACCTGCGTGCCCTTGGAGTCCACCATCGCGTCGATCACGTCGAGCGTGTGGACGGCCTCCTGCATGGTGACCACGTTGCCCGGGTTGCCGTTGATGGCGTCGCGGAAGCCCTCCTGCTCCACTAGCAGCGGCTCGCGCTTGGCGATCGCGTAGCGGATGACGTCGCCCTCGGTCACGCCCCGGAACTGGGCCACCTGGTCCCACTCGGTGCGGATGGTGCCGTTGGCGTAGAAGGTCAGGTCCCCCAACGCGGTGTCCGCCACGAACGCGCCGCGCTCGCCGATGGCGACTGTGACCCGCTCCTTCAGCGGCGAGAGCCAGTTGACCGTGTGGTTCACGATCACACCGTTCTCCAGGCGGCCGGTAGCCAGGACCATGTCTTCGTGCTTGCGGCCGGAGCGGAACGTCGTCTGCGCGCTAATGGCCTCGTAGCGAGAACCAGCCAGCCAGGCGGTCAGGTCGACGTCGTGCGTCGCCAGGTCCTTCACCACGCCCACGTCGGAGATGCGGGCCGGGAAGGGGCCCTGCCTGCGGGTGGTGATCTGGTAAAGCTCGCCCAGCTCGCCGGCGGCGATCCGGCGGCGCATCTCCCGCAGGGCCGGGTTGCAACGCTCCACGTATCCAACTGCGCCCACCAGGCCGACCTCCTCGAAGGCGGCGGCCACGCGGCGGCCCGCAGCGGCGGAGTCTGCGATCGGCTTCTCCACCATGGTGTGCACGCCGGCCTCGGCCAGCTTCAGGCACACTTCCTCGTGGAACACGGTGGGCACCGCCACCATGGCGGCGTCCAGGCCGGCCTCGATTAGGGCCTCCACGTTGGGCAGCACCTCGAGGTCGCCCGCCACGCCAAATTTATCGCCGAACTCGTCGGCAACCGCCACCAGCTCAAAGCCCTCGGTGGCGCGGATAACCCGGGCGTGGTGACGCCCCATGGAGCCCAGGCCAATCAGGCCAACGCGAATCGACATCACGCACCAGCCTTAACAACCGCGTTCACGGCGGAGGCGATGCGGTCCAGGTGCTCCTGGGCCAGGGAGGGGTGAACCGGCAGGGAGATGACCTGCTCGGCGGCCTGCTCGGTGACCGGCAGCTCCAGTCCCGGCGCGTACGGGGCCAGGGACTCCAGGCGGTGGTTCGGGATCGGGTAGTAGACGCCCGAGCCCACCTGGTGCTCCTCGCGCAGCGCGGTGACGATGCGGTCGCGCTCGGCAGCGCCGGCCTCCACGCGGATCGTGTACTGGTGGTAGACGTGCACGGCGCCCTCGGCCACCGGCGGAGTGACAACACCCTCCAGGTTGGCGTTCAGGAACGCGGCGTTTTCCTGGCGCTGCTTGGTCCAGGCGTCCACCTTGGTCAGCTGCACGCGACCGATCGCGGCGTGGATGTCCGTCATGCGGTTGTTCAGCCCCACCAGCTCGTTGGCGTACTGGCGCTCCATGCCCTGGTTGCGCAGCAGGCGCACGCGGCGGGCGATGTCGCCGTCGACGCAGGAGACCATGCCGCCCTCACCGGAGGTCATGTTCTTGGTCGGGTAGAGAGAGAACATCGCGAACGTGCCGAACGCACCCACCGGCGTGCCGTGCAGGGAAGAACCGTGCGCCTGGGCGGCGTCCTCGAACAGCATCAGGCCGTGCTCGTCGGCAATCTTGCGCAGCTCGACCATGTTGGCCGGGTGTCCATACAGGTGCACCGGCATGATCGCCTTGGTGCGCGGCGTGATGGCGGCGCGCACGGACTCCGGATCCAGGCAGAAGTAGTCCAGCTCGATGTCGGCGAACACCGGGGTGGCGCCCGTCAGAGCAACCGAGTTACCAGTGGCCGCAAAGGTGAAGGAAGGCACAATCACCTCGTCTCCCGCGCCGATGCCGGCGGCGAGCAGGCCCAAGTGCAGACCGGAGGTGCCGGAGTTGACGGCCACGCACTCGCGCCCCCCAACGAAGTGAGCGGAGAACTCCTCCTCGAAGGCCTTAACCTGCGGGCCCTGGGCCACCATGCCGGAGCGCAGCACCGCATCGACTGCTGCCCGCTCCTCATCCCCGATGATGGGCTTAGCTGCCGGGATGAACTCTAGAGACATTCACTTGACCTTTCGGATAGAGGAGTCGGTCTCTTCATAAACCGAGCCGGTGGCCGGGCAGAGCCAGCGCCCCGGCTCGCCCTCAATTGGGGTCAGGCGGGCACCGGCGTAGCCCACCCAACCAACCTGCTTGGCGGGCACGCCCGCCACGAGCGCAAAGGGAGGGACGTCGCGCGTCACCACGGCACCAGCCGCCACGGTGGCCCATGCCCCGACAGTCACGGGAGCGACGCACACGGCGCGCGCACCGATAGCGGCGCCCTCCTCGATGGTCACGCCCACCGGCTCCCAGTCGTGCGCCGACTTGATGGAGCCGTCCTCGTTCACCGCGCGGGGGTAGTGGTCGTTGGTGAGCACCACGGCGGGGCCAATGAAAACGCCCGCCCCCAGCTTGGCCGGCTCGTAGACCAGGGCGTAGTTCTGCACCTTGCAGTTGTCACCCATCTCCACGCCGGTACCGATGTAGGCGCCGCGCCCAACAATGCAGTTCTTCCCCAGCTTCGCGTCCTCCCTCACCTGTGCAAGGTGCCAAATCGAGGACCCGTCCCCGATCTGCGCGGCGGGAGAAACGTCGGCGCTGTCAACAATTCGCGTCTGGGCCACGGTGAACCTTTCCGTTAACTGCGCTAAGTCTAGCCACGCAAAGTGGCCCGGGTGTAGCAAGGCACACCCCGTATCTACCCGGCATCCGAGCCTTGGGCCTGGGATACTCGTTGTCATGTCTTTGTCCAAGCCGGTGACTGACGCGTGGCTCCTGATTCCGCTGTACAACGAAGCAGCGGTGATTGGAGACGTCATCACCGAGGCCCGCCAGGTATTCCCCAACATCATTTGCGTGGACGACGGTTCCAAGGACGCCTCCGCTCAGATCGCCCGCAACGCCGGCGCGGTGGTAGTCACTCACCCGATCAACCTGGGGCAGGGCGCCGCGCTGCAGACCGGCCTGGAGTTCTTCCGCTCACACACGGACGGGGCCTACTGCATTACCTTCGACGCAGACGGGCAGCACCGGGTGGAGGACGCCCTGCACATGGTCAACACCGCCCGCTCCGGTGACCTGGACATCGTGTTCGGTTCCCGCTTCCGCTCCAACAAGGTGGAGGCCAACTGGCTCAAGAGCGTCGTTTTGCAGGCAAACGCGCGGATTTCCAACCGCAAGACCGGACTGAACCTCACCGACTCTCACAACGGGCTGCGCCTGCTCAGCCGGCAGGCCGCGTTCCGCGTGAACCTCCAGCACAACCGGATGGCGCACGCCTCTGAGATCGTTACCCAGTTGGCGGCCTCCAAGCTGCCGTGGGCGGAGGTCCCGGTTCACATCCGCTACACCGACTACTCGCGTTCCAAGGGACAGTCGATGCTCAACAGCATCAACATCCTGGTTGAGCTGCTGTTTTCCTGAGGAGGGGCGCTGTGTACGGCACCGAGCAGATCGTGATCAAGTCGATCCTGGTCCTGGTTCTCACCATCATCGCCTGGCGCGTGATCCGCACCACGGGGCAGCGCAGCGACGCGCTGCGCCGCATCGGCATGGTCCTCTTCATCGTCGGAGCCTTCGTGTCCGTCTTTTGGCCGCGCTGGCTCTCTTACGTGGCCAACAAGGTGGGGGTGGGACGCGGCACTGATCTCTTGCTCTACCTGTTGATCGTGGCGTTCCTGGCCAGCCTGGCCAACCAGTACCGGCGCTCGCAGGTGCTGGAGCGCCAGCTCACCAAGCTGGCGCGGCAGATCGCACTGAGCGACTCCCCCATGCTCACCTCCTCGGGCACCCTAAACGACGCCCCGCATAGTCCCGCTGGGGCCCAGCCCAACGCGCCCGCAGCTGTGGCAGGGGCGGTCTCCCCCTGCAAACATGAGACGGACACGCCGCCGGCAGCTACCAGCTCTTTGCCAGGTAATGGTGCTCAAATTGGAGAAACCCGATCGGAGGAAAACGAGCAGTGAGCGTGAAGTACCAGTCGCGGCACGCGCTTCATAAGCGCCGCAAGCGCCGGATCTTCGGTCCCACTGTTCTTGCCGTTGTCCTCTTTGTGGGGACGGGCAGTTGGTTTGCGCTCAACGACCTCAACCGCGCGGACATCGTTGACATCTCCACGATTCTGGGGCCCTCCCGCCCCGCGCCAGTCCCGGTGCCGGGCGGCCAGCAAAACCCGGGGGACGTCTACTCGGGCCGCGGGCTGAACATCCTGGTGATCGGCTCCGACTACCGCTCCTCGGACCAGCCGGACGCGGAAGAGGTGGAGGGCATGCGTGGCGACACCACCATGTTCATGCACATCTCCGCGGACCGCTCCCGCGTGGAGGTGGTCTCCATCCCGCGCGACATGCTGGTGGACATCCCGGAGTGCTACTTCTTTGACGGCTCCAGCTCCGGCGCCGATTACGGCCAGTTCAACGCCGCCTTCTCGATCGGCGCCCGTAACCTGAACATTGGCGAGGCCGCAGCCTGCACCATCCGCACGGTGGAGCAGATGAGCGACGTCAGCGTAAACGAGTGGGTGGTGGTGGAGTTCAACTCCTTCCAGCAGATCGTCGACTCGCTGGGCGGTATCCCCATGTGCTTCTCCGAGCGGTTGCGGGACAAGCGCTCCGACCTCTCGATCGAGCCGGGCTGCCAGCGCTTGACCGGCAAGCAGGCGCTCAGCTACTCGCGTGCCCGCTACGAGCTGGGAGACGGCTCCGATCTCTCCCGCATCAACCGCCAGCAGCAGCTGGTGGGGTCGATCGCGGAGACGGCGCTGGGCGCCAACATGCTCACCGACTTGCCCAAGCTCTATAACTTCCTGGGCACCTCCCTGGATTCCCTGACTTCCTCGGAAATTGGGCAGATCACCACCCTGGCCGGCCTGGCGCACTCTCTCTCCGGGATCGACCGGGACAAGATCCGGTTCCTGACCCTGCCGGTGGAGTTGGCTGCAGACGGCAGCCGCGTGGTGCCCACCTACGGGGCGCAGGAGCTGTGGGAGGCGATCCGCATGGACACCCCCATTCCGGACTACCTGGGCGGGACCTCCTCGACTGGGGCCCCGTGGCCGGACAGTAGCCAGACGTCCACCGTCGATGCCTCCGAGTCCACGGCCGATGCGACCGAGACCAGCGAGGTAGAGAGCGAGGAGCCCAGCAATGAGTAATCCGCCTAGTTTTGCTCCTCGTGGCCGCCCCAGGCGCCCTGCCGCGCCTGCTCCCGCGCCCGGGACAAACCAGGCGGGTTTCCCCGTTACTCCTCCTCCGGCCCCAGCTAGCGGCGCCTCTGCTGCCGGCGGCCAGCCGCCCGCCCACCAGCCCGCTCAGCCGGCCACGCCGCAGGGCGCTTTGCCGCCCAGTTTCCCGCCCGCCGCTCCGCGCAGGCGCTCTACCCAGACGCGGTTGAAGGGGGTGCGCGACGTTCCGCCGGCCCCGCCTGCTTTCGCCCCCGCCCCGGCGCCCGCTCCTGGTCCCGTTCCTGGTCTTACTCCGGTTGCCGCTCCCGCCCCCGGCCCGTTCCCCGGGCCGCGCCCGGCTGCTGGTCCGGCCGCCGGCGAGCACGCGGCGTGGGCGCCCGATGGTGGCCCCACCGGCACGCGGGCGCTGCCCCCGGTGCAGGCGGCGAGCGCGCCGTCCTACGCCCCGCGCTCCTACGAACCTGCTCGTCTCCAGGGCGCCCATCCGGCGCCGCAGTTCCAGCCTGGGCCCGTGCCGCTCTCGCCGTTCCCGCCCGGGGTGCCCACCGGCCAGGGTGTCTCCGCCGGCCCTTCCGATCGCCGTCCAGCCGCCGGGCCGCCGCGCGGCCCGCGCCGGCGCCTGCGCGTGGGCCGGGTGATCGCCAGCGTGCTGGTGCTGTGCCTGGTGCTGACGCTCGGCTGGGGCTTCATGCTGGTGCAGCGCGTGAATTCTTCTTTGCACCGGGTGGAGGCCCTGAGTGGCGCCCCGGACACGGTGGGCACCACCTACTTGCTGGCCGGCTCTGACGAGCGCGGCGCGGACACCTTCCAGGACGGCACGGAGGGCAAGCGCACCGACTCCCTGATGCTGCTGCACGTGGCGGAGAACGGCCAGACCTCGCTGACGTCCCTGCCACGCGACACCCTGGTGGAGATCCCCAACTGGGGTTGGGACCGGCTGAACTCTGCGTTCGCGGCGGGCGGCACCCAGACCCTGGTTTCTACGGTGGAATCCCTGACTGGGCTGACCGTGGATCACTACATCGAGATCGGCATGGGCGGCCTGAGCGACGTCGTCGACGCGATCGGCGGCGTGGAGGTCTGCTACGACGCGGACGTCAACGACCCGGAGAGCGAGATGGTGTGGACCGCCGGCTGCCACCGCGTCGATGGCCGCCAGGCGCTCGCCTACGCGCGCATGCGCAAGGCCGACCCGCAGGGTGACATCGGGCGGGCACTGCGCCAGCGCCAGTTGCTCTCCGCTATCTCCAAGCAGGCACTCTCCCCCGGTCTGCTGCTGCCCACGCGCCAGTGGGAGATGGCCGGGAAGATCCCGGCTGCCCTCACGGTGGACCAGGACACCGGTGCTTTAGACATGATCGGCTTTGCGCGGGCCTTCCGCGCCGCCCAGGCGGGCGGCCTGACCGGTGCGCCGCCGATCGAGAACCCCGGGTACATCACGGAGTCCGGCGCCTCGGTGGTGCTGCTGACTGAGGACGGCTACGCCACCTCCTTCTTCCGGGCGCTGCGCGACGGTACCCTGACCCCGGAGTCCTTCAACCAGGCCCCGTAGCCAGGCGTCCGCCGCCGCCACCAACCGCAACCCACCGTGGGGCCCCCAGGCCAGGCAGCGTGGGCTTGCTGGTCCCCGGTTTTGCTGCCCAACTGAGCTATCCCCGCCCCACCCGGGCGACACGAGCACAACCCGGGCGACAAGAACCCCACCCG
>JAUMWR010000078.1 GCA_030529545.1 Buchananella hordeovulneris | reverse complement strand
CGAGCTCCGCAGGCTGGGTGGCCTCGGCGGGGACAACCTCGGGGGCAGCGCCGAAGGTGGGCTGGGTGCCGAAGGTAGACGCTGCGCCGAATACCGACTGAGCGGCGGTGGCCTGAGCCTCCACCTGCGGGACGGTCTCTGCGGGCGCGGCCTCAGCGGCGGCGGGGGACTGCGCTGCGCCGTCGGCGGGCGGGGCGGGGGCTCCGACGGTGGGCGGGGTGCCGAAGTTCGGCTGAGCGTCGGCGGGCTGGGCCGGGGTGCCGTAGGCCGGGTGGGTGCCGAAGGTCGGCTGAGCGTCGGCCGGCTGGGCCGGGGCGCCAAAGGTGGGCTGAGTGCCGAAGGTCGGCGCGCTCTGCTGCTGGGCGCCAAACGGGACGGGGGAGCCCGGCTGCTGTCCCGGTGCAAAAGCGGCCCCGAACTGTGTTTGCGGCTGGGCGGCGGGCTTGACGACCTTGACCTCGGTGCCGTCGCCGCAGCGCACCGGGTGGGGAGCGAAATTCACGTAGCCGAGCTGCACGGCCTCCACCACCGCGAGCACCGCCGCCGCGAAGGCCAAGAGCACACCAATCACGTACAGCGGGTGACCGTCGATGAAGGCGTGATGGAACTTGCTGAACGCGATGTCCGAATACCCCAGGCCGACCATCGCGGTGCCCACCGAGGAGGCCACCAGCGCCGACTTCATCCAGCGGCCGTCCTTAAGTACGGAGAGGAGCAGCAGCGCGGCGGGAAGAACCAGGCCGACCAGCAAGATCATGAAGCTAGTGAATGTCAACGAGTTCATGCCAGCGGCAATCAACAGCAGCAGGAACGCCAGGGCGGTCGTTGAGAACGTCGCAATCGACAACGGGCGGATAGACATCGCATCTCCTCATAGGGGGTATCTCCACCAGAGTAGTTGCGGCACCAGCCGGTCACATCTGCCTGCAGGGGGATATTTTGGGGTGGCGCGCGGCGCACACCGCCGGGGCGGTCAAACGTGAGTGACGTTGCACCCGCTTTGGGACGGGTAGGCCTCAGGCCACGCGCGCGTACTAAGGTGGCCGCGTGAAGAATGTGGTGGTCCTGTCCTACGGTTCCGGCAACGTGCGCTCGGTGTGCCGAGCCCTCGAGCGCTGCGGGGTGGAAGCCACCCTCACCGCTGACCCGACCCAGGTGGCCGAGGCCGACGGCCTGGTGGTACCCGGCGTGGGCGCCTTCGGTGCCGTCATGGACGCGCTGGCCGCAGTGGACGGCCCGCGCCTGATCGAGCGTCGCCTGGCCGGCGGCCGCCCCGTGCTCGGCATCTGCGTGGGAATGCAGGTCATGTTCGATTCCTCCACGGAGAAGGCGGGGGAGGAGCTGCCCGAGGGCCTGGGCCAGTGGCCGGGCAAGGTGGAGCGCCTGAACGCGCCGGTGGTCCCGCACATGGGCTGGTCCCCGGTGCGCGCCCCCGCAGGCACCACCCTCTTTGCGGGCATCGAGGACGAGCTCTTCTACTTTGTGCACTCCTACGCCGCCAAGACCGACCCCGCCTCCCTGCTCACCGCCGGGCCCACCCGCCTGCCGCTGGCCACCTGGTCCCACCACGGCGAGGACTTCCTGGCCGCCGTGGAAAACGGCGCGCTCAGCGCCACCCAGTTCCACCCGGAAAAGTCCGGCGACGCCGGAGCCCAGCTCCTTACCAACTGGATCGCCACCCTCTAGCCCCCTCAAACCGGACGCCCGCGCCGGGTATCCACGCCGCAAACTCAAGGAGAAACCATGAGCCGCCTCGAGCTCCTGCCTGCCGTTGACGTTGTCGATGGTCAGGCCGTCCGTCTAGTCCAAGGCGAAGTCGGCAGCGAGACCAACTACGGCACCCCCCAAGAGGCCGTGGCCGGGTTCGTGGCAGCGGGAGCCCGCTGGATCCACATGGTTGACCTAGACGCCGCCTTCGGGCGCGGCTCCAACTCCGAGCTGCTCACCCAGATTGTGGCCAACACCGGCATCAACGTGGAGCTCTCCGGCGGCATCCGCGACGACGCCTCCCTGGAGCGCGCCCTGAACGCCGGTGCCGCCCGCGTCAACCTGGGCACCGCCGCCCTGGAGAAGCCGGAGTGGACGGCGCAGGTCATCGCCAAGTACGGCGAGAAGATCGCCGTGGGCCTGGACGTGCGCGGCACCACCCTGGCCACGCGCGGCTGGACCGAGGACGCCGGCGACCTGTGGGAGGCCCTGGCCCGCCTGGACGAGGCCGGCTGCGCCCGCTACGTCGTCACCGACGTCACCAAGGACGGCACCCTGCGTGGCCCCAACCTGGAACTGCTGCGCCAGGTGTGCGAGCGCACCAACGCCCCGGTGATCGCCTCCGGCGGCATCGCCACCCTGGAAGACCTGGCGGCGCTGCGCGAGCTCGTGGACATCGGCGTGGAGGGTGCCATCATGGGCAAGTCCCTCTATGCGGGCAACTTCACCCTCGAGCAGGCGCTCGAGGTGGCCGGATGGTAACCCCCACCCTCGCCACGGCCACCGACTTCAACCCGATGGCCGCCACGCCGATCGACCCCCAGGTGGCAGCCGGCACCGCCGTGCGCACCGCGATCGGGGAGGCCGCGCGCCGCGAGGCAGAGATCTGGGCCAGGCGCTCCGGCACCGTCAACCCCTTCGCCAACGACGACGGCTCCGCCCCCGAGCAGCTGCGCGCCGCCCTGGAGCTGGACCCCGCCGACCCGCAGCGCCCCCAGGCCGTGTTCGCGGCCGTCGAGGCCACGCGCGTGCTGGTCCCCGTCATTCCCCACGAGCACCCCGGGCGCAACGAGGACGGCACCGTGGTGGAGCACGAGTCCGTCACCACGGGTGACCCCACCGAGGACGCTTTCCTGTCCGCCAGCGAGGTCACCATCGAGCAGCCCGACGGCCGGCGCGCCTTCCCCGTGTTCTCCTGCTTGGAGACCATGCGGGAGTGGAACCCCAAGGCTCGCCCCGTGCCGGTCAAGGCGGAGCGCGCCGCCACCGCCGCCATCGCGGAGGCCAACTCGCTGCTGCTGATCGACCCGGCCAGCGAGAACCAGGCCCTGCTGTTCCGCAGCGCCGTCATCTGCCTGACCGCCCAGATCCCGTGGCGGCCCATCTGGCAGGACCGGGCCTTGGCCGCCCAGTTCGAGGACCTGGCCGCCCGCGTGGACGGCGTCAAGGCGATCACCGTTGCCCCTGGTGTGGCCACCGAGGTGATCCTGAGCGTCGAGCTCTCTCCCGGCCTGGACCGCCCGGCCGCCGAGCGCGCGCTGGCGGAGGTCAACGTGGAGCTGGCCCGCGTGCGCAGCCTCGAGGGAGCCGACTCCATCGAGTTGCGCCCCATTCGGACCTAACCAGCGGGGCCCTGGCGCTCCCGCGCCTAGCTTCAGCGCGGGCGGGCAGGGGATTTGCTGCCCGGAAATGGAGTGAGAGCCCCGGAGTTGGGCGACAAGAACCCATGTTGGGCGACGGGAGCGCATGTTGGGCGACGGGTTTGTCGGGTTTCTTGTCGCCGGGGTGGTGTTCTTGTCTCCGGGGTGGTGTTC
>JAUMWR010000026.1:11174-27772 GCA_030529545.1 Buchananella hordeovulneris | reverse complement strand
CGGGGACAGGATTTGAACCTGCGACCTCCGGGTTATGAGCCCGGCGAGCTACCGAGCTGCTCCACCCCGCGTCGGTATGTGCATAACCTTAGCCGACCTCCCGCCAGACCTCAAATCGAACGGTGGTGAGATGGCGCACGCATCAGCGCGCCGGGTCACATTTGGGCCTGCAGCGGGCGGCGCAGCCGGGGGTGGGTCCACGCCACCACGACGCTGATACCCAGCACAGACAGGGCCAGGAGGAACGGCGCCAGCGGCCACCAGCCGTAGAGAGCGGTGGCGCTGAGCGGCGCAAAGACCCAGGTGACCGCGCCGGTGGCGTTCTGGACGCCGGCCACTCCGCCCTGCTCCTCCGGGGTGACGGATAGCGAGCCGCCGGCGGTGAAACCCGGCCCCACCATGCCACCCGCGACCCCAGCGGCCAGGGCCGCGAGCACCAGGAGCCAGAACTGTCCCGCCAGCGCGATCGCCAGGAGCGCCACGAAGCCCAGGCTCACACCCCGGCGCAGCAGTTGCAGGGGCATCCAGCCCAGGCGCGGCACCACGATTAGTTGCATGACCATCGCGCCCGTGGCGTGGGCCAGCAAGATCATCGCGGTCAGGGGCACGGCCTGCTGCGCGGCCACCCCCAGGCGGTCCTGCACCACGAAACCGGCCAGGATCTGGGTGACGCCCACGGAGAAGAAGCTGCCGAATGCGCCGAGCATCCAGGGCAGGATGCGGCGGTCGTTCCAGGCCACCCGGGGCGGCAGTTTGGGCGGGGTGGTCTTGGCCTGCCCAAACTGACCTCGCTTAGCCTTGCGGCTCTTGCCGCCGTCACGCGGTAGGGCGAACCACGCGATACCCAGCGCGATGGCAATGAACACCGGGGTGGCGTGGACGGGCGCCTCGATCCACCACAGGGCCAGGGTGGAGGAGACCAGGGAGCCGACCATGATGGAGGCGTTGATGGCGCCGGAGAACGCCGCCATACCGCGCACCCGCTCCTTCGGCGTGGCGGTTAGGCGAGAGATCAAGGCCTGCCCGGTGGGCGGAATGGCGGCCACGGCCGCCCCGAAGAAGGGCCCGCGGGACAGGATCACGGCGCTCGCCGTGGCGGCCAGCCCGATCAGCCCGGCGCTGCGCGCCCACACGGCTGAGGAAAAGAGCAGCCCGGCGATCATGGCGCAGGTGAGCGCCAGGAGGATGACGCGACGCGCTCCCCACGCCACTGAACGTCGTCCCCAAAACTGCGAAAGCAGGGCGACGGTGAGGGCGGCCAGCGAAAGGGCGGCGCCCACGCTCCACTCCGGCAGGTGCAACTGGCGGGCCAGCGGGGCCACGGACACGTTGAGCATGTTCTGCGCCGTGTAGGTGAAGAGCACGACGGCCAGCAGGGCGCGCACCGTGGGGTCTTGGGTCACGCCCGGGGTGCGGGCGGGCCGTTTCCTCCGCTTGGGGCCGAGCTGGGCCAGCACCGCGCGCAGCGATCGGGAGCCCTCTCCCCGCCCCGTCTCCATCTGTCCGTTGGCCGACGTTCCCACCGCGCCCCCATTTTTCGGCGTGGACTGAGTCGGGGCCGGGTGCGGGTCGCGGGGGTCATCTGGGCAGTTAGGCACTAGGGAACCATACTCCCCCGACTGGCCATCGAGGGTGGCCAGTGGGCTGCCGGCAGGGGTCTGCGCAGCCTGGCGGCAGGGAACCGCCCGCCCCGGGACCGGAGCGGGGCGCTTCGCAGGACCGGGCTGCTGCCATCCCGGGCTCCCCCACAAAGAGCGGGAGGGGAGGAACGCGGCTAAACACGTTCCTCCCCTCCCGGGCGGCGCGCGGCGACTACTGCAGGGCGCTCTGTGCGGCCAGGGCCTCCTGGATCGCCTTGTCGAGGTCAGCCTGGGCCTTGCCGTAGGCGGCCCAGTCACCGGCGCGCAAGGCGGCGTCGCTGGCCTGCAGCGCGGCGTTGGCGCGGGCCAGGGCGTCGGCCAGGGCGGCCTTGGGGTCGCCGATGGGGGCGGCGGGAGCGCCGGTGGCGGCCGGGGCGGGCGGGGCGACGGTGGCGGCCGGGTCGGCTGCCCCGCCGGTCTCGTTGTCGCCCGGGGCCGGCGTGGAGGCAGTGGAACCGCCCGGCGCGCCCGGGTCGGCGGGCAGAGGCTCGCTGGGCTCGAGGGCCTCGCTGGGCACCTCGTCGGCGCCGGTCTTGGCGCCGGAGTCGCCGCCAAAGACCTGGTCCAGGGCCTCCTGCAGCGTCGGGGCGAAGCCCACCTTCTCACCGAAGGCCACCAGCACCGAGCGCAGCAGCGGGTACTGCGTGCCCTGGGCGGACTGGACGTAGATGGGCTGCACGTAGAGCAGGCCGCCACCCACGGGCAGAGTGAGCAGGTTGCCGCGCACCACCTGGGAGGAGTTCTGCGCCAGCAGGTTCAGCTCGGTGGAGACGCGGGAGGTGGAGTCAAAGATGTTCTTCACCTGGCCGGGGCCGGGCACCGTTAGGTCGCGCGGTAGCTCCAGCACGCGCAGCTTGCCGTAGCCCTCGCGTACCTTGCCTGCCTCGCTACCGGTCTCGCTGTCCACCGCCACGAAGCCGGTGAGCACGTTGCGGGTGTCGTTACCGCCGGGGATGAACACGGAGGTGAGGGAGAACTCGGCCCCATCCTGGCCCGGCATCTGCATGGTCAGGTAGTAGGGGTCCTGCGGCAGGCCCGAGTTCGGGTCGGAGGGGTCGGCCGGCTGCTTCCAGAAGTCACCACCGGAGTAGAACGAGCGCGCGTCGGTGACGTGGTAGCGGCCCAGCAGTTCGCGCTGCACCTGGAACAGGTCCTCCGGGTAGCGCAGGTGGGCCATCAGGTCGGAGCTGATCTCGCTCATCGGCTTGAGCACGCCGGGGAACACCTTGCCCCAGGTGTTGGCGATCGGGTCGGTGGCGTCCCACTGGTAGAGCGTGACGCTACCGTCGTAGGCGTTGACCACGGCCTTGACGGAGTTGCGCACGTAGTTCACTTCCGCGTCGTCAAACAGGCCGTTGCGGCGCACGCCGGGCATGCTGACGCGGGCGGAGTACGGGTAGGCGTTGGTGGTGGTGTAGGCGTCCACAACCCAGACCAGTTCCTTGGGGGTCTTGGGGTCGTCGTCGCGGTCCACGACCGCCGGGTAGGCCTCCTCGTCCAGGGTGAGCCAGGGGGCCACCTTGGCCACGCGCAGGTGCGGGTCGCGGTCAAAGAGGATCTGGGACTCGGAGTTCACCTGGTCGGAGAACAGGATCTCCATGGAGCCAAAGCGCAGGGCGAAGAGCAGCTTGTTGAAGACGTTGCCGACGGAGGGGCCGCCGTTGCCCTTGAAGGTGGTGTTGACCTGCCCGTTGGGGGCGGCGTCGTCCGGGTAGTCCAGCTCCTGCGGCTCGCTGCCCTCGGGGGCGCCCACGATCGAGTAGTGGGGCGAGTTCTTGCCGAAGTAGACGCGCGGCTCGTACTTGCCCATGTCTCCCTGGGAGGGGATGCCCTGCTCCCAGAAGGCGGGGCGGCCGTCGGCGCCGGTGGCGTTGCCGTAGGCGGCCACCACCCCAAAGCCGTGGGTGTAGACGGTGTGGTCGTTGACCCAGGTGCGCTGCTCTCCGCCCAGGCCGTCCTGGTTGAGCTCGCGCACGGCGATCACGGTGTCGCGGCGCTGGCCGTCCACCACGTAGCGGTCCACGTTCAGGTTGCGGGAGAAACCGTAGTACTGGCGGTTTTGCTGCAGCTGGCGGAACGTCGGCGAAATGATGTTCGGGTCAAGCAGGCGCACGGAGGCCGTGGACTCGCTGTCGTGGCGCAGCTGGCCGGGGCTGGCCTCGGTCACCGCACGGTAGGTGGTGGTCTCCACGTCGCCCAGGTTGTGGGCGGCCAGGGTGGCGTCGATATTGCGTTGAATGTAGGGGGCCTCGGCCTCCTGCGCGTTGGGGTCCACGGAGAAACGCTGGATGAGCGCGGGGTAGGCGACGCCCACCACGAGCCCGCTGGCCACGGTCACGGCGATGCCGACGATCGGCAGCTTCCAGGAGCGCACAAAGATGGCGGCCACGAACAGCAGCGCCACCACAACCGCGATGGCAGCCAGGATGCCGCGCGCGGGCAGCACGGCGTGGATGTCGGTGTAGGAGGCCCCGTCAAACTTGGGGTTCTCCCCCACCAGCAGGGAGTAGCGGCCCAGCCAGTATTGGAAGGCGATCAGCAGGGAGAGCACGCTGGCCAGCCCGGAGGTCTGCACCCACATGGCGGTGGTGCCCCAGCCCTTACGCAGGTGGGTGGCGCCGTAGAGGTAGTGGACGCCAAAGTTGACTGCCAGCGCCACGCCTATCACGCCCAGGAACACCGTGGTCAAGAGCTTGAGGACCGGCAGGGTGAACACGAAGAAGGCCACGTCGAGCCCGAACTGCGGGTCAGTGACGCCAAAGGGCTCCTGGTTAAAGGCGGCCACCAGGTGGGTCCAGTTCCCGGCCAGGTGGGAGGAGAAGAAGAAGCCCACGGCCAGCGGCACGGCGATGCTGGCCACCTTGCGGAAAGGCTCGGCGGCGCGCGCGTAGGCGGCCATGGGGGCGTAGCTCTTGCTCAGCTCGGTGCGGGCGGGCTTGGTACGCCAGGCGACGAACATGGCGGCCCACACGATCGCGGCGAAGATGAGGGCTCCCACCAGGCCCACGCCGGCGATCATCGCCCACTGGGTGACCAGGACCCGGGTGTAGCCGAGCTGCTGGTACCACAGTACCTCGGTCCAGTACCGCGAGGCCAGTCGCAGGGCCCCGCCCAGCAGCGCCAGGATGAAGATGGTGATGGCAAGCGGACTGGGTTTCTTCCAGTTGAAGGGCTTGCGTTGGGGGGCGCGCGGCGGTGGGGTGGGCCGCTTGGGCGGCTGGGCACCGCCTTCTTTGTCCTCGAACATTGCGCTGTAGAAGCTGAAAACCACGGAAAACCTATCTCCTGCGACGGCGTGCGGTCCACGCCGAGGGGTGTGCTTCCATCGTGCCATGAATTTGCTGCGATGATTCCCCTATGGATACTCCCACCCCTGCGGGCCAGCCGTTGCCCGCCGACGTGCCCGCAAACGCCTCTTTGCAGGGGGACCTGCCCGCTGCTTCTGCGGTGACGGACGACGTTGCCGCCGCCGCTTCTTGCCCGGTCTCGCCCTCCTTTGAGCCCATGCCGGAGCCCAGCGCCGCCCAGGTGGCGCTGGTGGGGGCCGTGACGGAGATCGAGAGCTACGTCGCGGCCGCTGGCTGGGACCGGGGAATCACCATCTTCGCGCTGGTGCCCACCGTCACGATCCTGGAGAACGAGCCGAACCTGCCTGCCGAGATGGCGGCCGAAATGCGCGGCTTCGTGGCGGCAGACCCGGGGCATCTCACCTCGATCCCCCAGGACTTGTCGGACTCCAGCCAGGACCTGTCCACTCTCCTGGCCGGGCTGGTGTGGCCGCCGGCGGTGGTGGGCATGGCGCTGACTGCCGAACGCATCGTCCTGCCGCAGGCCGCTGAGGACGAGGCTCCGCAGGACGCTGCCGCCCGCGACGAGTTCCTGCTGAACCACCCGGCCCGCCAGGACGTGCGTCTGGCGGTGGGGGTGCTGCGCAGCGGGGAGTCCTGGTGCGCCATCCGCATGCGCGCCCACGACTCCGACGACGCGGTGGCCGGTGGCCGCGACCTGGCCCCGGATCTGGTGGCGGCGGCGCTTTCCACGTTCGAGTAAGGCGACTGGGGTCTGCCCGCCCTTCTTCTGTAGAAGGGCGGGCAGACCCCATTTGCGCCGGCGGGTCCGGTCCCGGGAGCCCCGGGGCGGGCGGGCCTACTCCTGGCTCTGCAGGCGGGCGGTGGCCTGGGCGCAGGTTTGCAGGGAGGAGACGTCACCGGCGGAGATACTCTCCAGCGCCTGGCGCGCCTCGGAGAGCGAGGCCACCGCCACCACCTGGATACCCGCCGGGGTGCCGGAGGCGACGTCGGCGCAGTTGTCCACCGGCAGCAGGAAGAACTGGGCCCCGTCTCGCTTGGCGCCGATGATCTTCAGGTCCGCTCCGCCGATCGGCCCCACGGTGGCGTCCATGCCGAGGGTGCCGGTGCCGGCCACCTTCTTGCCGCCGGTGAGCTCGCCCGGGGTGAGCTTGTCGATCAGCGCCAGGGTGAACATGAGCCCGGCTGAGGGACCGGAGACCTCGCCCACGGAGATGGAGACGTCAAAGGGCAGGTCCATGTCCACGGTCAGGTAGATGCCCAGGCGAGAGCCGGAAGCGCCCAGCAGGGGCCCGCCGGTGGCGCCGTTGACCGGGGCCATGGTGACGATGTCGACCTTGCCCGGCTTGCCGTCGCGCAGGTACTCGATGGTCACCGTGGTGCCAGGCTCCACCTTGGAGAGGTAGGAGTGGATGGTGTCGTAGTACTCCAACGCCACTCGCTCCCTGCCGGGGGCGGAGATGAAAGTGAGCTGGTCGTTCTCCTCCAGCTTGCCGAGGGCGTCGGAGGTCTGTGCCGCGGCGACCACAGCTAGCTTGGCGGGCACGCGCACCCCGATCTCGGTGAGGGCGCGGGCCATGGCGTTTTCCTGGGAGGTGACCATCTGGGCCGCTCCCTGGGCGTCCACCTGCTCCTGCGTGGTGCCCTGCGGGAAGATCTCCTCCTCCGGGATAACGCGGGAGTCCGGGTCCAGCCAGCCGCCCAGCACCTCCAGGTAGGTGACGTGGTGGCCGGGGCCACCGCGCATGGAGACGGTGGTCATGCGCAGCTCGCCGGAGGTCTGGAAGGTCTCCAGTCCGTCGACGGAGACCACCGGGCGGCCGCTGACCTCGCCCAGCACGTCGAGGGTGAGCCCGGGGCTCTCGATCACGTACGGGGCGCGCACAAAGCTGGAGACGGCCACCAGCAGCGGCGCGGCGATGATCGCGGTCAGCAGCGCGTAGAAACCGCGTCCGCGCTTGCGGCGCGGCCGGGCCGGCGCGGCGGCGGGCAGGGGTTGCCCGCTGGCGTCCGTGGTAGGACTGGTGAAGGCACCGTAGTTACTGCCGTAGACAATGGGCCCGCTGCCGCCGGGGGCGGAATTCATCTGATCGTGCTGCACGGCTGGCATTTTGCCATTTTTTCCTGAAAGCTCTCAGGGAGCAGCACTACTGTGTGGGGCACGACGGGAGGAGTCCAGATGAGCGAGGCCAACTGGGAGGAAGTGCTCCGCAATCTGCTGGGGCAGGAGAACGCGGAGCAGATGCTCTCCGCCATGCGCGCCTCTGGGGTGGACCCCTCCCAACTGGGCCAAGCGCTGCACGGGATCAACGAGGTGCAGCTGCGCGCCATGCTGGAGCAGACTAAACGCCTGCTGGCCCAGCCCAGCGGGATCAACTGGGAGCTGGCGCGGGACACCGCCCGCCAGGTGGCACACCAGGGCGGGGACCACACGATCATGGCGGCGGAGGACGCCCGCTTCCGCCAGGCGCTGCAGGTGGCGGACCTGTGGCTGGACGTGGTCACGGACTTGCCGCCGGCCAAGATCGAGCGGCGGGTGTGGGCGCGCGCCCAGTGGGTGGAGGATACGGCAGACGTATGGCGCGAGGTCATGGAGCCCGTCGCTCTTTCCGCCGTAGACGCGCTGGCCGAGGCGCTGGCAGAGCAGGCCAGCGCGCAGGGCGTTGACCTGACCGGCGCGGACGCGGGCATCGAGGGACTGGCCGGGCTCAACGGCTTTGACGGGCTGGACGCGCTGGTGGCCCAGTCCGGGGTGGTTGGGGCTGGCCCCGGCCTGGGCACCATGCTGCAGCGCATGGCCGGGCTGATTTTCTCCACCCAGATGGGCGTGGCAGTGGGGCAACTTGCCCGCGAGGTGCTGGGCTTGGGCGACTCCGGTCTGCCTTTGACTGTGGGGACCGCAGCACTGGTGCCTGCCAACGTGGAGTCCTTCATGGATAGCTTGGAGGTGCCGGCAGAGGAGGTCTTGGCGTTCCTGGCTACCCGCGAGGCCGCCACCGCCCGCCTGTATGCGGGCGTGCCGTGGCTAAAGGGGCACGTGCTGAGCTTGCTGGGCCAGTACGCGCGGGAGATCCACTTGGACACGGTCGCCCTGGAGGAGAGCCTGCGGGGCGTGGATGTCTCCGACCAGGCGGCGCTGCAGCAGGCCCTCACCGGGGGCATGTTCTCCCCGCGCCCCTCGCCGGGGCAGCAGCGGGCGTTGGACGAGCTGCAGACCCTCCTGGCTGTCATCGAGGGTTGGGTGGAGGAGGTCACCGCCTCGGCGGTGGCCCCGCACCTGCCGCACGCGGTGGCGCTGCGCGAGTCGATGCGCCGCCGCCGCGCCACCGGTGGACCGGCGGAGCACCTGTTTGCCTCGCTGGTGGGCCTGCAGCTGCGGCCGCGCCGGGTGCGCGACGCCGCCGAGCTGTGGGCCAACGTGGCCCGCGCCGGCGGGGTCACGGAGCGCGATGCCCTGTGGGGCCACCCGGACCTGATCCCGACCGCTGCGGACCTGGATTCTCCCTCCACCTTCGTGGAGCTGCGGGCGCTCGAGGCGCAGGAGTCGGCGTCGATGGACGACGCCTTGGCCCGCCTGCTCGATGGCTCGCTGCCGCAATCAGACGCCGCTAGAGAGGCTGATTCCTAGGCGCGCGCCTTCTCCTACCGCCGGCGCGCTTTATCCACACCCCCTTTTGACTACCCGGCCGCGCTGCCAGGCTGGGAGGGCCCGGCAAGGAGGGGGAGGCAGATGCGCCTGGTTGAGGGTGTGGAGGTTTTGTGGCTGCCCGGCTCGCGAGTGCAACTGGGCGTGGACGGCGGTGCCGTGCGCTTGGAGGGGCTGCGCCCGCGCCAGTTGCACTGTCTGGAGTCGATGACTCGCGTGCACGTGGATCCCGGGCGGGCGGCGCAGCGGCTGGGGCCGGCGCTGCTGGCGCGGCTGCGCCGGGCGGGCCTGCTAGTCTCCGGCACGGACACGGCGCTGCCCGGCCCGTCGCTGGCGGTGGAGCAGGGCCTGCGGCGCGGCGGCTTGCCCCTGGGGCGCGTGGCGCAGCGGCACCTGGACGTGGTGTCTGTGTGGGGGCAGGCGGGGCTGGTCAATCCGGTGGTGGAGGCCCTGAGCCAGGCGCGCGTGGGTAACCTGCTCACGCCGCAGAACGCGAGTGGCGCGGGGCTGACCGACGCGGAGTTCGCGCAGGTGCCCAGCGCCCAGTTGGCGATAGTGCTGGGGCGGCACCTGGTGGATTGGTGGACCTGCGAGCAGTTGCTGCGCTCCGATCAGGTGTTCTTGCCGGTGGAGGTGGGCGACGACTCGCTCCGGGTGGGCCCGCTGGTGGTGCCCGGCTCCTCCCCCTGCTACCGCTGCCTGCACCTGGCTCGCCTGGACCAGGACCCGGACTGGGCGGTGGTGGCCTGCCAGCTGGCCAGCCAACGCCTACCCGCCCCGCCGGCGCAGGTGACGGCCCTGACCGCCGCAGTGGTGACGCAGGTGGCCCTGACCTTCATCACCTGGCCCACCTCCCCCAAGCCGGGACAGTTAGCTAACCAGGTGCTGGAGTGGACGTTGGACGCCCCGCTCCCCCACACCCGGGCGGTGGCGCCGCACCCGCAGTGCGGGTGCGGCGCCACGGGCAAGTTCTGGGTGGCCTGAGCTAGCGGGAGGCGCAGATCTGCAGCAGCTCCGGCCCGTAGCGGTGCAGCTTGGTCTCCCCGATGCCGCGCACCCGGGCGAGCTCGTCCAGGGTTTGCGGCTTGCGGGTGGCTAGGTCCTGCAGGGTGGCGTCGTGGAAGATCGTGTAGGCCGGCTTGCCCTGTTCCTTGGCTTGGGCAGCGCGCCATTCCACCAGCTCCTCGAAGAGCACCAGCGTGGCGGCGTCCGCCTCGAGGCTAAAGCGTTCGCGGCGCTCCCGGGAGGCCGCCCGGCCGCTGCGCTGCGGGGTGACCTCGCTGGGCCAGATGCCGGTGAGGAACCGACTGGGCTTGCGCGAGCCGCGCCCGCCGCTGTGCCGCGCCTTGGCGTAGGAGAGCTGGAGGTGTTCGCGGGCGCGGGTGATGCCCACGTACAGTAGGCGCCGCTCCTCCTCGATGGCCTCGGGCAGCTCCGCCAGCGAGATGGGCAGCAGCCCGTCGCTGAGGCCGGCCAGGAACACCGCGTCCCACTCCAGGCCCTTGGCGGCGTGCAGGGAGGCGAGCGTGACCCCCTCCACCGTGGGGGCGTGCTGCGCGTTGGCGCGCTCGGCCAGCTCCGCGTTGAACCCTGCCAGGTCCATGCCCCGCTGCTCGTGCAGTTCGGCGGCGAGCTCGTCTAGGGCGCGCAAGGATTCCCAGCGCTCCCGCACCGCGCCGCGCGCGGCGGGCGGGGTGGTGGTCCACCCCATGCCGCTGAGCACCTCCCGCACGGCGGTGGGCAGGTCTTCGGTGTTAGTGGCCGCGTTCGAGCGCAGCAGCACCATGGCCTCACGTACCTCCGGGCGGGCGAAGAAGCGCACGCCGCCGTGCACCACGTAGCCGATCCCGGCGGCGGACAGGGCATCTTCAAAGGCCTGGGACTGGGCGTTGGTGCGGTAAAGGATGGCGATCTCGCTGAGCGGGATGCCCTTGGCGGCCAGGTCTGAGATCCGCGCGGCGATCCCGGATGCTTCCGCCGCGTCGTCGCCATAGACCTCGAACTCTACGGGGACGGAGGAGGGCCGCTGGGCCACCAGCTTCACGGCGCCCGGCAGGCGGGCCCCTGAACCGCTCTTTTCCAGCACGGTGTTGGCCAGGCTCACCACCTGCGGGGTGGAGCGGTAGTCCCGTACCAGGCTGATGGTGTGGGCCCCCGGGTAGCGGCGGGCAAAGCCGGTCAGGTAGCGCGGGGAGGCGCCGGTGAAGGAGTAGATGGTCTGGGCCACGTCCCCGACCACGCACAGGTCGCGGCGCTTGCCCAGCCAGGAATCCAGCAGGGACTGCTGCAGCGGGGAGACGTCTTGGTACTCGTCCACCACAAACACGCTGTACTGGTTCTGGATGGTGCGCAGGATGTCCTCTCGCTCCAGGAGGATGCCCTTCAAGACCAGCAGGACGTCCTCGAAGTCCAGCACGTTGCGCTCGTGCTTGACGATCTCGTAAAGGTCCAGGAGTTGGGAGACGCGCCCCGGCTCCAGCCCGGCGGGGGCCTCGCGCCCGGCCGCGCGCAGTGCGTCCGGGTAGTCCTGAGGCCCCACCAGACTGACCTTGGCCCACTCGACCTCGCTGGCCAGGTCCCGGATGGTGGTCTTGTCCGTGGCCAGGCCCATGCGGGAGGCAGCGGCCGCCACGAGCGGCGCCTTGTACTCCTGCAGCGGGGGCCGCTGCCCGCCCACCGCGCTGGACCAGAAGTGGGTGAGCTGGCGTAGGGCGGCGGAGTGGAAGGTGCGGGCCTGCACCTTGGCCACCCCGAGCGCCCCCAGCCGCGAGCGCATCTCTCCCGCCGCGCGGGAGGTGAAGGACAGGGCCAGCACGGAGGCGGGCAGGTACTCGCCGGTGGCCACCCCGTAGGCGATGCGGTAGGTGATGGCCCGGGTCTTACCGGTGCCGGCGCCGGCCAGCACGCACAGGGGACCGCGCAGATGCGTGGCGACCTCCCGTTGATCGGGATCCAGGGCCTCCAGCAGCTGCTCCGGGTTTGCGGCGAGTTGCGTCATTTTTCCTCCTGGCGCCCCATCATGCCAGTGCCCACTAACATTGGTCGGCCAGCCAGCTTTCGATCAGGAGGCGGGCCACGGAGGCCCCGCGCGGCAGGGTCAGCTCCCCGCTGGCGCTGAGGGCACGCACCTGGGCGCGGGTGTAGAAGTCGGCGTCGGTGATCTCCACCCCGTCGATGTTGATCTCCCCCTCGACGCGGGCGGTGAAGGCCAGCATGAGCGAACGCGGGAAGGGCCAGGGCTGGGAGGTGAGGTAGCTCAAGCTGGTCACCGTGAGCCCCACTTCCTCTTTGGCCTCGCGGCGCACGCAGGCCTCGAGAGACTCGCCCGCGTCCACGAAGCCGGCGATCACGGAGCGCCAGCCAGGGCGGTGGCGCGGCCCGCGGGCCAGGAGGATGCGGTCCTGCTCGTCACGCAGGGAGACGATGATGGCCGGGTCCACGCGCGGGAAGACGGAGTGCTGGCAGCCGGCGCAGCGCTGGGCCCAGCCCTGCTCGCTTTGCGTGGTGGGCCGCCCACAGGTGGGGCAGAAGCGGTGGCTATGGTGGAAGGCGGCCAGCGCGCAGCCGGTCACCGCCGCCGCGCAGTCGGTGGAGGAGAGGGCGCCGGCCACGTCCGCCAGCGCGGACCAGTTGCCCTGGCCCACCTCCCCTACGCGCACAAAGAGCGGCCGCCCCGCCAGCTCCTGCGGGCCGACGTTGCCGCCTGCCGTACCCAAGCCCGCGCCGTTTTCCTGCCCGGCCACAGCTGGGGCGGCGGCAGGCGCGCCACCGGAGCGCGGGTCGAGCGGGGCGGTGGGGCGGGCAGCGTCGTCCACCAAGGCCGCCCCGAGAAAGATGTCAGTCTCCAGCGGGTCGCCTGCCCAGGCCAGGGCATCGCCGGCCTCGTTAAGCTGCACCTGGCCGCCGGGGGTAACCGTGACTACCAGCGCGCGGCTGTCCGCCAGTGCCACGGACTGGGCACCGGGGTCCTGGTAGGGCTTGGCAAAACCGGAGCGGGACAACACTGGAGAAAACACGCAAACAGGGTGGCACATCGCCCGGCCGGGCGGGCAAAACACACCGAAGCCCCAACTACATGTGACGCCCGATAGTGGTGCGCGCCATTCTCGCGGGTCTAATGTGGAGTCGGCAGCCTTTGCTGCTCCCCTTCCATCAATGAAGTTGAAAGGTGAGAAGTGCCCATCTCTCGTAAACCCGTAGCGCTGTTGGCCGGCATGGCCGCAGCCATTGGAGCACTGGCAACTCCGGTTGCCTTCTCCGGGGCGGCCTTCGCGTCCGAGCCCCTTCCTGCGGTGTTCCCCACCCCGACCTCGATCGTGGCGGCCACCACCAACGTCCCCCTGAACGGCCCGGTGACCATCGTCGCCGCCGCCAACGCCGACGCCCCCACTCTGCGCGTGCTGCAGGAGGTGGTCCGGGCCGCAGGCGGCACGCCCACCGTCGCGCAAGCGTTGCCCACTACCGGCGCCGCCATCCTTGTCTCCGACGGTGCCGCCTCCGCCGACGTCACCGCCGCCCTGACTGCGGCGAACGTGGCCGGCCCGAGCGACCTAAAAGCGGAGGGTTACGTCCTGACCACCCTCAGCCACAACAACGTGCCCACCGTGGTGTTGGCCGGTAAGGACGCAGATGGGGCCTTCTACGGTGCCCAGACCCTGCGCCAACTCGTGGTGAACGGCTCCGTCGCCGCGGCCACCGTGCGCGACAACCCGCTGATGACCATTCGCGGCACCATCGAGGGCTTCTACGGCATTCCGTGGTCGCACCAGGCACGATTGGACCTGATCGAGTTCTCTGGCAAGAACAAGATGAACACGTTCATCTACAGCCCGAAGGACGACCAGCTGGCCCGCCACCAGTGGAAGACCCCCTACCCACAGGACGAGCTTGACCGCATGGGCGAGCTGATCGAGCGCGCCAACGCCAACCACGTTGACTTCACCTACGTCATCTCCCCCGGCAACACCATTTGCTACTCCAAGCAGGCGGACTACGACGCGGTCATCGCCAAGTTCGACCAGATCCGTTCTAAGGGCGGGCACTCGTTCTACGTGGCGCTGGACGACATCCACCCGCGCCTGAACTGCGCCGAGGACCGGGCCAAGTACGGCCACATCAGCAACTGGGGTTTCCTGGCCGTGGCCCAAGCGGAATTCCTCAACAAGATCCAGACCGAGTACATCGAACCCAACAACCTCGATGACCTGCAGACGGTCCCCACCAACTACAACGGTTCTGGCGAGGACCCTTACAAGCGCCAGTTTGGCGAGGCGTTGAACAACAAGGTGCGCGTGCAGTGGACCGGTGAGGGCGTGTTCAGCGACCAGATCACCGATGAGTCCGTCCAGCGCGCCGCCCGCTCCTACCGCACCGATCACCTCTACATCTGGGATAACTTCCCGGTTAACGACGGGCAGCGCAACCGCCTATTCCTGAACCCATTGGACGGCCGCTCCCCCAACCTCCACCAGTACCTGGAGGGCTTTACCGCCAATCCGATGATCCAGCCATATGCCTCCCTGATCTCTCTGGCTGGGTACGCCGACTACACCTGGAACCCGCCGGCATACAAGCCGTGGGACACCTTCAACCGCATCCTGGACGAGATCGCTGGTCCCAATGCGAAGGTGCGTAGTGCACTGGAGGTCTTTACCGACCTGAACCAGTCTTGGCGCCCCTACCGGCCCACCTCGCCTCAGGCACCCAAGTTCTCTGCGGACGTGGAGAAGTACCGGGCTGGTAACAAAGCTGACCTGCTGGCGCGCCTTGCCGTCATGTCCGAACTGCCCACCACCTTGGAGGGCATGGCTTCCAAGGGCTTCTACGCGGATGCCAAGGGTTGGATCGACGCCGCCTCCCTGTGGGGGCAAAGCTTGGGGAACCTGATCTACTCCAACGACGCGGTCACCGCCGGCACCGGCGAGCAGGTGGCAGCCGGCATCAGGAACTGGGCCCTCTACTCCGAGGAGTTGAAGAAGCCCACGGTCCCGGACATGGGTGAAGACTCGGTCCTGCGCCCGAACTCCATCGTTCCGATTGTGGGCGACACCCGCTTCGAGGCCTTCCAGGCCGAGCTGTTTGGCCCGCTGAACACCTGGTTTGGCGCTACCCCCATGACGGGCGCGGCGCCTTACGCGGCTACGCCGTCCACCAACCTGGGCCAGTACAGCAACTTCTCTGCACAGCAGGCCACCGACGGTAACCCGGATACCCTGTACTGGTCCAACACTGCGGGCAACGCCGGCAAGTACTTCCAGGTTGATCTGGGGTCTACCAAGTCTGTTGGTTTGATCAAGATCCAGCAGGGAGACAACGACGCCGCCACCGGTGGCGACATGATCCACCACGGTGTGGTCGAGGTTTCCGCTAACGGCAGCCAGTGGCAGTCTGTTGGCACCATCACCCGCCAGGGTCTGGCCACCATTCAGTTGGAGACCGCAGTTGATGCCCGCTACGTGCGCTTGCGCGCCGAGCAGAACAACCCGGGCGGACAATGGGTGAAGATCCGCGAGTTCCAGGTTTCGGCCAAGTCTGACGCCATCGCCACCAGCTTCACAGGTGGTACCGGCTCCGTCCTGAACGTCGCTGACGCCAAGCTGGAGAGCAGCTACTTCGTTGGCTTGCAGCCCGGTGCGGGCACCATCACCCGCAAGGTGGAGGCAGGCACTGCCCCCACGTTCGCGGACATGGTTGGCCTGGGCTCTGGCAAGATCGAGGCCGAGGTGGGCGGTCAGTGGACCGAGATTGGCAGGATGGACAAGGACCAGTCTCTCCACGAGGCCGCGATTCCCGCTGGCGCCACTGCGGTTCGCCTGAGCTTTGACGGTACCCACCCGGTGATGGTGCAGGAGTTTGCGCTGCGCACTGGCAACGCGTTGGACGAGACCCCGGCTCCGGAACCCACCCCGACCACCACGCCGGCTCCGGAACCCACCCCGACCGTCACCCCGACCACCACGCCGGCTCCGGAACCCACCCCGACCACCACGCCGGTGCCGCTGCCGACACTCACCCCGGGCCCGACCCCGACTCTGCAGGTCACCCGCCTGTCTGGCGCGGACCGCATTGCGACAGCCCTGAACATCGCTGGCAGCAAGGCGGAGACGGTGGTGTTGGCCAACGCGTTTGCCCTAGCTGACGGTTTGGTGGCCACTCCGCTGGCTACTGCCCTGGACGCGCCCCTGCTGTTGACCGGCGCGGACTTGGACAAGCGGGTGGAGAGCTGGATTTCCCAGTCTGGCGCCAAGAAGGTTGTCCTGATCGGGCAGACCAACTCCATCAGCGCAAAGACGGAGAAGAAGCTGAAGGACATGGGCCTGACCGTGGAGCGCATCGGTGGTGTCAACCGCTACGAGACCGCAGTCCGTACCGCCGACGGCTTCAAGGCGGCCGGCGGCAGGCAGGTGACTACCGCATTCGTGGTCAAGGGAGATGCTATGCCTGACGCCCTTGCTGCGGGCCCGGTGGCCGCCCATGAGGAGGCCCCGGTCCTGCTGGTGGACTCCACCCCGGCTGGCCAGGCTGGTCTCATCTACTTGGCGCAGAACAACGTCAAGGCCGTTGCCGTTGGCGGCGGCGCCGTGAAGGTCCTCAAGGGCGCCGGGGTCACCCCCACGGTTGAGGCTGCCGGCGTGGACCGCTTCGACACGGCGGCCAAGCTGGCAAAGCGTTACTGCCCTGACCCCAACGCGATCGGTGTGGCCAACGGCTTCAAGCTGATCGACGCCCTGGCGGGCGGCGTGGACGTCGCCAAGCGCGGCGGCGTGATCGTGTTCGTGGACACCAACCGGGTGCCCGCGCCCACCAAGAACTACGTAGAGTCCACCCAGGCCAAGGACCTGGTGATCTACGGCGGTGCGAAGTCCGTTAGCAACTCCACCGTTGAGGCACTGCGCAAGCTACTAAAGTAGCCCTGCGCTAGACGCGGGTGGGGGTTGCCCGGGCTCCGGGCACACCCCCCCCCCCCCACTGACGGCCCCCCAATTACAATGCGCAACCCCCAAC
>JAUMWR010000026.1:0-11164 GCA_030529545.1 Buchananella hordeovulneris | reverse complement strand
TACAACCCCCCCGTTTGAGGCCCGGCGCACGCTACAAACTGACCCCTGCGCTAGCCGGGGGTGGGGGTGGCAAGGTCTCCTGGCAACCCCCACCCGCCTCTTTCCGTGCCACACTTTTCCTTGGCGAAAGGAGAATCATGAGCGACGTCGTTCTGACTGTTGGGGACAAGGCCCCAGATTTCACGCTCCCAGTGGCTGGCGGGGGCACCGTCACGTTGAGCGAGGAGCTAAGCAAGCACGCCAAGGGTGTGGTGGTCTACTTCTACCCCAAGGCCTCCACCCCGGGCTGTACCACCCAGGTTTGCGACTTCACCGACTCGTTTGCAGGCTTCACTGCCGCCGGTTACGGCGTCATCGGGATCTCCCCGGACTCCGTGGCCGCCCAGGAGCGCTTTGCCACCAAGAACTCCGTGCCCTTCCTCCTGGCTTGTGACGAGGACAAGTCCGTCTCCATCGCCTGGGGGGTTTGGGGCGAGAAGAACAACTACGGTCGCATTCTGTTGGGCATCCGTCGCTCCACTTTCGTCGTGGCCCCGGACGGCACCCTGACCAAGGCCGCCTACAACGTCAAGGCCACGGGCCACGTTGCCCGGCTGCGCAAGGAGCTGGAGATCTGATGACCGAGGCACAAAACAACCAGGCCGCAGGAGCAGGGGCGCCGGCGGGAACGTCGTCCACCCAAAACGACTTGCCTCGTCAGGACGGCCGCCGTCCTGACGAACTGCGCCCGGTCCGCATCACCCGCCACTGGCTGGACAACGCCGAGGGCAGCGTGCTGGTCGAGTTCGGTGGCACGCGCGTGCTGTGCGTGGCCTCGTTCACCGCAGGCGTGCCGCGCTGGAAGAAGGACTCCGGCGAGGGCTGGGTGACCGCCGAGTACGCCATGCTGCCGCGCGCCACCGCCACCCGCTCCCAGCGCGAGAGCGTCAAGGGCAAGATCGGCGGGCGCACCCACGAGATCTCGCGCCTGATTGGCCGCTCGCTGCGCGCCATCATCGACCTCAAGGCGCTGGGCGAGAACACGATCGTGGTGGACTGCGACGTTTTGCAGGCCGACGGCGGCACCCGCACCGCCTCCATCACCGGCGCCTACGTGGCGTTGGCCGACGCGGTGGCGTGGGGAATCGAGCAGGGCCACATCACCCCGGTGGCGGGCAGCCCGGTGCTGCGCGACTCGGTGGCCGCGATCTCGGTGGGTGTGGTCGATGGCCGCCCCTGCCTGGACCTGCCCTACGTGGAGGACGTCGCCGCTGACACCGACATGAACGTGGTGGTCACCGGCTCCGGTGACTTCGTGGAAGTGCAGGGCACCGCCGAGGGCGTGCCGTTCAAGCGCGCCGAGCTCGACGACCTGCTGGACCTGGCCCTGGCGGGCACGAGCGAGCTGGCTCGCCTGCAGAAGGCCGCGCTGGAGGGCAACTGGGACGTCACCGAGGGCGGCACCAGCCCGCAGGGCGAGGAGTGGTACGAGGACGCGGAGGACGCCGAGTGAAGCGCGTAGTCCTGGCCACCTTCAACGAGCACAAGGCGGGCGAGGTCCAGGCGATCTTTGACGACCTGGGCGTGGAGGTGGAGATCGTCTCCGCCGCTTCCCTGGGCCTGTCCTCCCCGGTGGAGGACGGCGTGACCTTCGAAGCCAACGCGCTGCTCAAGGCCCGCGCCGCGTTCGCGGAGTGCGGCCTGCCGGTGATCGCCGACGATTCCGGCATCTGCGTGGACGTGCTGGGCAGCGCGCCGGGCGTGTTTTCCGCCCGCTGGGCCGGTGGCGCGGGCGTGGCTGAGAACACCGACCTGCTTTTGCGCCAGTTGGCCGACGTTCCGCCGGCCCACCGCGGGGCGCAGTTTGTGGCCGTGGTGGCCTTGGTTGCCCCCGGCGCCGATGGGCAGCCGGTGGAGTGGGTGGTTCGCGGCGAGATCGCGGGCAACCTGACCTACGAGCGCCGCGGCGAGGGCGGCTTTGGTTACGACCCAATCTTTGTGCCCGTCGGCTACGAGGTTACGACCGCTGAGCTGAGCGCGCAGGAGAAGAACCGCATCTCCCACCGCCGCCGCGCGCTGGAGGCGATCGCCCCCTTCCTGCAGCAGCTCTAGGCGTTCCTTTTCCCTAATCGCCCCACCCCAATAGCGCCAAGTAAGGCTAGGCTAAGTTCCTGGCGTTTTGGTCTATTGGGGTGGGGCGATGTCTAAGGGTTGGCGCGGCGCCATTTTGCGCACCTTGGGAGCGAGGGAGCACCTGTTGACGATAACGGGCAGGCCCCGCTGGAGGTGATTCTGGAGTCCGGCAGCCCGGACGACGCTCTCTTGCCGCTGCCGAGCGGAGAGGGCGTTACCGCTACCAGGGTGGAGCGCCGCGCCGATGGGCGGGCCCTGGCAAGCTCCCTGGAGGGGCGCGACTGGCCGGGCTGGTACGCCTGGGTGACCGCAGAGACCACCGCCACCAAGCACGCCCGCGCCCTGCTAAAGAAACGCTACGGGTTGGAGAGCTCCCACCTGCACGCCCAGGCCTACTGGGTGGCGGGCAGGCAGATGGGAAAGGCGCGGGGGTGACCCGCTAGCGGGTCACCCCCGGAACGTAACCGCTTGGCGGTTATCAGCCGGTGTTCTGCAGGCCGGCGGCCACGCCCTTCAGGGTCAGGCTCATCAGGCGCGCCGCAGACTGGGCCTCCCCGCCGCCGCGCAACTCGGTCAGGGCGCGCAGCTGCAGAATCGACAGGGCCGAGATGTAGGGGTGGCGCACCTCGATGGCGCGGCGCAGGATGGCGCTGCGCCCCAGCAGCCGGTCCTGCTCCTTGACGGCGATGACGCCGCGCACGGTGCGTTCGAACTCGGCCATGATGCGCTCGGTGAGCTCGGGGCGCTCACCCAGGGCCAGGAAGCGGCGGGCCAGCTCGGCGTCCGCCTTGGCCAGGCTCATCTCGATGTTGTCGATCAGGGTCCTAAACAGCGGCCAGGAGCGGTAGGCCTCCTGCAGCTCGGCAAGGTTGTCCACTGCCTCGATCGCGCTGCCCAGGCCGTACCAGGCGGTCAGGTTCAGGCGGGCCTGGCTCCAGGCGAAGTTCCACGGGATGGCGCGCAGGTCCTCCAGGGACTCCACGTGCAGGCCGCGGCGGGCGGGGCGAGAGCCCAGTTCCAGGTGGCCCACCTCCTCCTGCGGGGTGACCTTGGCAAACCAGGAGGCAAAGCCCTCGGTGTGCACCAGCCCCAGGAACTCCTCCCGGGAGGCGCGGTCCAGCACCTCGGCAACGGGGGCGAAGCGCTGCGCGGCCTGCGCCACCGCCTCCTGCACCGAGGGGAGCTGGGCGCGCAGCATGGCGGAGGTGACGTGCTCCAGGTGGCGCACCGCGATCTCCGGGTCGCCGTAGCGGGCGTTGATGACCTCGCCCTGCTCGGTGAGCTTGAAGCGGCCGTCCACGGAGTGGGGCGGCTGGGCCAGGATGGCGCGCTCGGCCGGGCCGCCGCCACGGCCCAGGGCGCCGCCGCGGCCGTGGAACAGGGTCAGGACTATGCCGTTGTCCTGCGCCCACTTGGTGATGTTCTCCTGGGCCTGGTAGAGCGCCAGGGTGGCGGCCACGGGCCCCACGTCCTTGGCGGAGTCGGAGTAGCCCAGCATGACCTCCAGGCGGCGCCCGTTGGTTTCCAGCCGCTTGCGCACCTGCGGGAGCTCGACCATCTTCTCCAGCGTCCCCACTGCGCCCAGCAGGTCCTCGTGGGTCTCGAACAGCGGGATCACGTCCAGGACGGGCAGGGCGTCGGGATCGCCCACCGCCCACAGCGCCAGCTCGTGCACGGCGGCGATGTCCGTGGCGGACTTGGTGAAGGAGACGATGTAGCGGTGGCAGGCGTCCACGCCGTAGCGGGCCTGGATCATCGCCATGGTGCGGAAGACCTCCAGCACTTCCTCCGCCGCCACCGGCGGGGAGGGGTGCTTGCGCGGGTCGGCCAGGTGCAGCAGGGCCTTGGCGTGCACCGAGGAGTGCTGGCGAATCTCCATCTCCGCCAGGTGGAAGCCAAAGGACTGCACCAGCCAGATGAAGTCCTGCAGCTCTGCAAAGGCGGCGCGCGGGTTGCCGCCGGCCACCAGGGAGTCCTGCACGGTGCGCAGGTCGTCCAGCAGCTCGGTGGGATCGCGGTAGGACAGGTGGGCGTCGGCCTGGGCGGTGGCGGTCACGCGCCGGGCGATCATGCCCAGCACGCGGCGGTGGGTCTGGCCCACGCGGGTAGCGGCCACGGCCTCGGCCACCTCCGGGGAGAGCGTGCGCTGACGCGCCCACAGGGCCCGCAGCGCCGCCGCCGGCGGGGTGAAGGAGTCATCCACGGTCAGGGTGCGGGCCAGGTGGCGGGCCTTGTCCTCTAGCACCCGCAGGATCGTCTGGTTGGCGCGCTGGGCGGCGTCGCGGGTGGTGCGGGCGGTGACATACGGGTTGCCGTCGCGGTCGCCCCCGATCCAGGTGCCCAGGTGCACAAAGGCGCCGTTCAGCGGGGCCTTGGTGCCCGCCTGCTCACCGGCCAGGTCGTCGTCAAAGCGGCGGTAGACCTCCGGCAGGGCCCCCACCAGGGTCTGCTCCACCACGGTCAAGGCGCTACGCACCTCATCCAAGGGGCTCGGGGCGGCGTCGCGCAGGGGCGCGGTGCGCCACAGGCGGTCCAGCGCGGCCAACAGCTCGCTACGGTTGCGCCGCATGGAACGTGGGCCAAAGCGAACGTCGTCCCTGGCGTCCAGCAGCTCGGAGATCGCACGCACGGCCTCGAAGACGGAGCGGCGGCGCGCCTCGGTCGGGTGGGCGGTAAAGACGGGGCGGAACTCCAGTCCGGCCAGCTCGGCGGTGGCCGCCTCGTCCCCCACCTCCGCGGCCAGATCCTGGTAGGCGCGCGCCATGGCACCCATCTGGCCGGCCTTCGCGCCGCGCCGGATCATGCGGACCCGCTCGCGCTCCTCGCACAGGTTGGCGATGTGGAAGTAGCAGGTGAAGGCGTGGGCCACGTCCTCGGCGCGCTCGGCCTCCAGGCCGGCCACGTACTCCACCGCCTCGTCCGTCCACTTGGTGGCGGCGTCACCCGCCCCGGTCACGGTGGACCGGGTGGCGCGCTGGGCCAGGCCCAGCAGGTGGTCCACGTCGGCCAGCAGGCCCGCTCCCCCGTACTCGACCACGATCTGATCCAGCAGGGAGTTCAACAGGGACAGGCCAGAGAGCACCTGGCCCTCATCCAGCTCAGCAGCAGATGCCGGGGGAAGTTCAACCATGCCAACAGGTTAGCGCGCGCCACCCCTGGCGCACCGCCATAGTCATCACCCGAAAAGGCGGCGCCGGGTGCGGCGCCGCCGACGGGAGGCTAGAACTCGTAGGTCTTGCCGGGCAGGGCCAGGTCCAGGAAGCCCTCGTAGACCTCCGCCGCCTCCGCCTTGGTAACTTCCTTATCGGTCCACGGCTGGATGTGGGTGAGCACCAGGCGCTTGGCGCCAGCATCGCGGCCCAGTTCGCCGGCGCGCTTGCCGGTCAGATGCACCCCGCGCCCCACGGCGTGGCTCTCCAGGAATGCCGCCTCGGAGAGCAGGAGGTCCGCGTCCTTGGCGGCGGCGCTAGCGCCCTCGCACAGGTCGGTGTCACCCGTGTAGGTGAACACGCTGGTGCCGGAGCCGTCTGTGGCCGGGCCCTCCACGCGCACCGAGTAGGCCTCCACGGTGTGCAGCGCCGGGAAGCAGTGGATCTTGAAGGGACCCACCTCCAGTACCTGCCCGGGGGTCCAGTGGCCCAGCTCGAACTCGGCGGAGTAGTCGGTTACGTCGGTGTCGCCGCTAATGCCCAGCATGCGCGCGGTCAGCACGGACGGCCCCCACAGCTTGGTGCGCGGCAGGTGCCCTTCCGGGTGCCACTTGCGGTAGACCTGGTGGCCAATCACGTCGACCATGTGGTCGGCATGCCCGTGGGAGATGCCGATGAAGTCCAGGTCCTGCGGGTCCACGTACTTCATGAGCGCGCCGTTACTGCCCGGACCCATGTCGAAGACGAGCGAGTAGGTGCGCCCGTCCAGGCTGGCCTGCAGCAGGTAACAGGAAGCGGGATTATCGGGTCCTGACATAGAGCCCGAGGACCCCACAATCGTCAGCTTCATCAGTGCATTCCTCCCACGTTGGGCCCCAGGAACCGCCCCGCCAGTTGGAGGAAACGCTCGCGGTCCCCGGTGGAGACCCAGCGGTGCGTGGGCGGTTCACTGTCGCTGGAGCGCAACAAGTTGTGATTGACCAGCTCCCGGTAGACGTCCTTGGCTGTTTCCTCGGAACTGGAGACGAGGGTGACGCCGTCACCCATGACATAGGAAATGACGCCTGTCAGGAGCGGGTAGTGGGTGCAGCCCAGCACTAGGGTGTCCACGTCCGCCGCCTGGATTGGCGCCAGGTATTCGCGCGCCGCCTGGATCAGCTCCGGCCCTGCCGTGGTGCCGTTCTCGACGAACTCCACGAAGCGAGGGCAGGCCGCCTGGGTGACGTTCAGGTAGGGGGCGGCGGCGAAGGCATCCGGGTAGGCGCCGGAAGAGACCGTTGCCTGGGTGCCGATCACACCGATTCGCCCCGTCGAGGTGGTGGCCGCTGCCCGCCGCACTGCGGGCCGGATCACCTCGACTACCGGGATTCCCGCGTCGATGGCGTAGCGCTCACGGGCGTCGTGCAGCACTGCCGCTGAAGCGGAGTTGCAGGCGATCACCAGCAACTTCACCCCCTCGGTGACAAGACGGTCCATGACTTCGAGGGCGAGTTCACGGACGTGCGCAATCGGCTTGGGGCCGTACGGGCTATTGGCGGTGTCACCGATGTAGAAGATCGACTCCCCCGGCAACTGATCCAAAACGGCTCGGGCCACGGTGAGCCCTCCCACGCCGGAGTCGAAGATGCCAATTGGAGCGTCGTTCATGACAATTGACCGTATCCGCCCTCCGGGGCAGGGCGCACGTGTAGGCGCTAGTGATCCACCCCACCACGACGCCAGATAGGCGCAATCAATCGGGGTCTTTTGTTGGAATCGCTACATTTGCGCCATACCAACAGCCGGCGGAGGTGGCGCAAGTCATTCCCCCCGCTGCCATGACTTTGGGCCTAGATTTTCGCGGTTTTTCAGGCTAAGTGCGCTAACCTCGCCTGTATGGCTATTCCGGAGTCAACCGCGTTTCTGACTGACATGTACGAGCTGACGATGCTGAAGAGCTCGCTAGCTAACGGTACGGCCCACCGCCGCAGCGTTTTTGAGCTGTTCGGGCGCCGCCTGCCCAGCACGCGCCGCTACGGCGTGGTGGCCGGAACGGGCCGGGTGCTGGACGCGGTGGAGAACTTCACGTTCTCCAGCCAGCAGATCGATTGGCTCGCCGCGCGCAGTTTCCTGGACGACGCGACGCTGGATTACCTACGCGACTTCCGCTTCACCGGCAACATCCGCGGCTACGCCGAGGGCGAGTGCTACTTCCCCGGCTCCCCGCTGCTGGTTGTCGAGGGCACGTTTGCTGAGGCCGTCCTCCTCGAAACCGTTTTGTTGTCTATCTACAACTACGACTGTGCGGTTGCCTCTGCGGCTTCCCGCATGACCACCGCCGCGCACGGTAGGCCCTGCCTGGATATGGGGGCACGACGCACCAACGAGTATTCCGCGATCGCCGCCGCCCGCGCGTCCGTGGTGGGCGGGTTTGTGGGCACCTCCCTGCTGGAGGCCGGCCTGCAGTACGAGATCCCCACGATCGGCACCTCCGCCCACTCCTTCACGCTGCTGCACGACTCGGAGGAGGACGCCTTCGCCGCCCAGATCGCGGCCCTTGGCCCCGGCACCACCTTGCTGGTGGACACGTACGACGTTACTCGCGGCGTGGAGCGAGCGGTGGCCGCTGCGCGCGCCGCCGGTGGCGAGCTGGGCGCCGTCCGGCTGGATTCCGGTGACCTCGTGGCGCAGGCCTTCAAGGTGCGCGAGCAGCTCGACGCGCTGGGCGCCACCTCCACCAAGATCACGGTGACCTCCGACTTGGACGAGTACGCGATCGCCGCGCTGGGCGCCGCCCCGGTGGACTCCTACGGCGTTGGCACCCGCCTGGTGACCGGCTCCGGCGTGCCCACCGCGGCCCTGGTCTACAAGCTGGTGGCGCGCGAGGACGACGAGGGCGTGATGCAGGACGTCGCCAAGTTCTCCGGCCAGAAGAAGACCGTGGGCGGCCAGAAGCTGGCCGGCCGCGTGAGCGCAGACGGCCGGGCCACGGAGGAGCTGATTGTTTCCTTCGACGAGCCGGGCCAGGCCCAGCGTGCTCTGTCCGAGGCCGGGGCTCGCCCGCTGCACGTGGACCTGGTCAAGGGCGGCAACATCGTGGAGGAGCACCGGGGCCCGGGCGCGCTGCGCGTCGCCGCGCAGCGCCACAAGGCCTCCCGCGCTGAGCTGCCCTACGACGGCTGGCGACTCTCCGAAGGCGAGCCGGCCATCCCGACGCGTCACCTGGACCTCTCCTCCTCCACGGCGGTGCAGCGCTAGCAACCCGCTAAACCCAGTGCAGCCGGGGCTTTTGCCCCGGCTGCACTCGTCTCTGGGCGCGCCGCCACTCTTTTCTGGTCTACGCGGCCCCGCCGCGCGACGGCCTTCCCTAGGTCCAACCGGCCCGCCGCGCCTCAAGTGGCCGCCGCGCGCCCTGCCGCACCACTGCGGGCGACCGGCGGGGCGTCGTCCCCCACCGCCTACTTCTTGCCGACGAACCAGCGGCGCAACTGCTCGATGCGGGCCTCGATCTGCTCGGTAGTCGCCTTGGCCACCTCGGGGCCGCCGCAGCGGCGGCGCAGGTCGGCATGCACGTTGGCGTGTGGCTCGCCGGAGCGCTGCGCCCACGCGCTAACCAGGCGCTGGAGTTCCTTGCGGCGTTGGGCGCGCTGGCGGTGGTCGCTCACGCCGGCGTTGACACCGCGCAGCTGGGCGGCGGCGCGCTCGCGTTCCTGCTGGGCCATCTGGCTGGCCTGGCGGTCGCGCAGGGCGGAGGTGAACTCGTCCATCTCCATGAATCCGGGCAGCTCCAGGTAGGACTGCTCGGCCACGGAGCCGACGGCGGCCTCGGTGCCGAACTCGCCGCCGGCAAAGAGGACGCGGTCAAAGGAGGCGTCGGCGTCCAGGGCCTCGAACTGCCCAAAGAGATCGTCGCTGGCCTGCTCGGTGCGGTTGGCCTGGTCAATCAAGGCCTGCTCGGGGATGTAGTTCGGGTCGTCCTCCTGGGAGGACTTCTTGCCGAGCGCGTGGTCGCGCTCCACCTCGAGCTCGCCGGCCAGCTCCAGCAGTGGGGCGACGGAGGGCAGGAAGATGGAGGCGGTTTCGCCGCGGCGTCGGGCGCGCACAAACCGCCCCACGGCCTGCGCAAAGAAGAGGGGCGTGGCCGTGTTGGTGGCGTAGACGCCCACGGCCAGGCGCGGAATGTCCACTCCCTCGCTGACCATTCGCACGGCCACCAGCCAGCGGCTGTTGGACTTGGAGTAGTTGTCGATGGCCTCGGAGGCCCCGGAGTCGTCGGAAAGGACGACGGTGGGGGCCTCGCCGCTGATCTGCCGCAGGAGGGCGGCGTAGGCGCGGGCGGCCTTCTGGTCGGTGGCGATGACGAGCGCGCCGGCGTCGGGCACGGAGCGGCGCACCTCGGTCAGGCGCCTGTCGGCGGCCTCGAGGACGGCGGTGATCCACTCGCCGCTGGGGTCCAGGGCGGTGCGCCAGGCCTGCTTGGTGAGGTCCTTGGTGAGGGGCTCGCCCAACCGGGCGGCGTACTCCTCGCCGGCGCGGGTGCGCCAGGCCATGGTGCCAGAGTAGGCCAGGAAGAGCACGGGGCGCACCACGCCGTCGCGCAGGGCGTCGCCGTAGCCGTAGGAGTGGTCGGCCCGTGAGCGCAGCACGCCGTGGGAGTCCTCGACGTAGCGCACGAACGGAATCTGGGACTCGTCGGAGCGGAAGGGCGTGCCGGTGAGGCTGAGGCGGCGGGTGGCCTTGCCGAAGGCCTCCCCGATGCCGTCTCCCCAGCTCTTGGCGTCGCCGCCATGGTGGATCTCGTCGAGGATGACCATGGTGGGCGCGCTGGCAGTGCGGCGCCGGTGGACGGTGGGGTTGGAGGCCACCTGCGCGTAGGTGACGGCCACGCCGTGGTAGTGGCTGCCCTCCTCGCCTTGGGAGTTGGCGAAGGCGGGGTCCAGGCGGATGCCCACGCGGGCGGCGGCGTCGGCCCACTGCACCTTGAGGTGCTCGGTGGGGCAGACGACCACGACACGCTTGACGGTCCCGCGGGCCAGTTGCTCCACGGCCACGCGTAGGGCGAAGGTGGTTTTGCCGGCGCCGGGGGTGGCGACGGCCAGGAAGTCCTGCGGGTCTGCGGCCAGGTACTTCTGGAGCGCGGCGGCCTGCCAGGCGCGCAGCGAGCCGGCCGTGCCCCAGGCGGCGCGCGCCGGGAAGGACGGGGAGAGCTGCGTGGCGGCGTGGACGGAGGCGCTGGCGGGGTTATGCGCGGCCGTTTGGGTGGACGACGTTGCCGCCGGCCGCCCTGCTACCGCCGCCTGTGTGCGGCTGGCTGGCCGGGCGGGCGCGGGTGTTTCTGGTTCGGGCACAGCAAGGCCAGGCCCAAAGAGTTCGCCCTGGTCTGCTGCCCCTGCTGGGGCCTTATTCACTAGCGCCCGCCACCCCAGTTGAAGGGCCAGCGCGGGCCGCCCCGGCCACCGCCGGTGAGTTCTTCCATGATCTGCTTGCAGGTGGGGCACACGGGGTAGTTCTTGGGGTCCCGGCCGGGCACCCACACCTTGCCGCACAGGGCCACTACGGGGGCGCCGCTGATGGCGGAGGCCGCCACCTTGTCCTTGCGGACGTAGTGGGCAAAGCGGTCGCCGTCGCCGTCTGAGGACTCTGGCTTGGTGGCGGTCTCCTCGCGCTCGAGCACGCCTACGGAGGTTTCCCCCTCGGTTTCGGTAGCCAGCACAGGAGTTCGCATGGGGCAATCTTATGCCGGTGAGGCTGGGGGCTGCCCGGGCAGCGGGCGTGAGATTCTTCCCCCTCGGCGCGGGGAGCCGGGAGGCGCAGGTTGCCGAAAATACGGCAGTGCCGCCTGGGCTTTCGGCCCCGCGGCCCTCCTGTAGGGGGTGGGCCGTGCACGCCCGCGGGCGAGGGCCACGCGCGGGGGGTGGGGGGCC